>NZ_BAAGYZ010000128.1:0-126914 GCF_054778995.1 Streptomonospora sediminis | reverse complement strand
GACGGGCGGGGTGTCGGTGTGCCGGGGTGCCGGGGCGGTGGCCCAGGCCGGACTCTGGCTCACGTGGATTCTCCAGACTCGATGGTGGTGGGGGTGTGGTGCCGGTCATTCGTGTTCTCGGGGCGGAACCGCCGGTTTCCGGCTCGGTGGCCGGTCCCGCAGCGCCGCACTCGGCAACGCTATGGCCGCACGCACGGCCGGGTCCTCGCCCGCGGTAGCCAGATCCGCGGCGGCGAAAGGCGCCTCCGCAGAGAGCGCGTGCGCACTTCGGTCGGATCCGGGGCACCCACTTTCGTCGGGGCCGGGGCGGTCCCGGCGCCGCCGCATCCGCTGTCCCGGGCGCGGCGGCACCGCGGTCATCAGGGCCGCAGCGCGCGCATCGACCTTCGTTGGGGCCCTGCAGCGTTGCAGGTCGGCGCCGTTTTCCCGCTTGGGATCGGCATAGACTCCGGCACCATGGCCAATGATCGGGCAGCACCTCCACCGGGCACCTCCTGGGCGCGGCCGGGCTCGCGCCGGGCCGGCCTGTGGGCGCGCCGCCACCAGGTCGCCGACTGGCTGCTGTTGGCGGCCTTCCTACCGTGGACGGGCCTGATGCTGGTGGTCGGGCCGGGCGCGCTGATTGTGCTCAAGCTGGCCGCGGCGGGCCTGGCGGCGCTGGGGCTGATCGTGCCCACAGCGCTCTTCGCCGCATGCGGAGGTCTGGCGGTGGCCACGGTCGTCTCGGTCGCGGTGCTGTGCCGCCGCACCCGGCCCACGCTGCTGCTGTGGGCGGCGGCGGCCGCGCTGATCGGCTACGGCGACTTCGGGCTCGCCGCGCTGGCCCTGTTCAGCTATGCGGCGTGGTTCGACAACCGCCGGCGGCTGGTGCTGTGGACCGCGGTGCTGTCGTTGTGCTTCGTGGCGGTCTACACTCCGTTCGACGGCTTCTCGTCCGGCCAAGCGGTCTTCCTGCTCCTCATGATCTACGGACTGCCGCTGTCGGTGGGGCTGTGGATCGGCACCCGCCGCATGCTCATCGCCAACCTGCGCGAACGCGCCGAACGGCTGGAGCGCGAACAGCACCTGCTCGCCGAGCATGCCATCTCGGCCGAGCGCACCCGCATCGCCCGCGAGATGCACGACGTCGTGGCCCACCGGGTCAGCCTGATGGTGCTGCACGCCGGCGGGCTGGAGGTCTCGGCGCCCGACGAGCGCACCAGCGACAGCGCCGCCCTGATCCGCAACACCGGCCGCGACGCGCTGGCCGAACTCCGTGAGATCCTCGGTGTGCTGCGCGACGCCCCTGAGGCGGGCGCACCGACCGCACCGCAGCCGGAGCTGGCCGATCTGGCCCGCCTCATCGGCGACTGGCGCGCGGTCGGCATGCCCGTCGACGACAGCACCGGCGGTACCCCTGCCGCGCTGTCGGCCCAGACCGAGCGCAGCGCCTACCGCATCGTCCAGGAAGCCCTGACCAACGCCGCCAAGCACGCCCCCGGCGCGAAGGTGCGGGTGCACCTGGAACACCGGCCCGACGCCTTGGAGATCACCGTGGAGAACGACCCGCCCGCCGCCGCGCCCACCAACCCGCCGCCGGGCAGCGGCTACGGGCTCGCGGGGCTGCGCGAACGCGTCACCCTGGCCGGAGGCAGCCTGCAGACCGGCCCGCGTCTGGACGGCGGATGGCGGGTCGGCGCGGTGCTGCCCGCGGTACCGGCCGGCCGCGGCCCGGCGGAGGCGGCTCCGTGAGCGGGCCGATCCGTACCGTCCTGGTCGACGACGAACAGCTGGTGCGTTCCGGGCTGCGGATGATCCTCGACTCGGCCGAGGACATCGAAGTGGTGGGCGAGGCGAGCGACGGCCAAGAGGCCGTGGAGCTGGCCGCACGGGTCGAACCCGATGTGGTGCTGCTGGACATCCGCATGCCCGGCACCGACGGGCTGACCGCGGCCGCTGCCATGGCGTCGCTGCCGCGCCCGCCCAAGGTGGTGCTGCTGACCACCTTCGACCTGGACGAGTACGTCCACCGGGCGCTGCGCGCCGGCGCGGTGGGCTTCCTACTCAAGGACACCCCGCCGCGCGACCTCATCACCGCAGTGCGCACCATCGAGGACGGCAACGCGATGCTGGCGCCCAGCATCACCAAACGCATGCTGGAGCGTTTCGCGGTCTCGGCCGCCGGCACCGCGGCCGACGCGGCGCGGCGCCTGGAGGTGCTCAGCGACCGCGAGCGCGACGTGCTCGTCGCGATCGCGCGGGGCATGTCCAACGCCGAAGCGGGGCGGAGCCTGGGCATGCGCGAGGCCACCGTCAAGGCCCATGTCAGCAGCATCCTGGCCAAGCTGAAGATGGGCAACCGGGTGCAGGCGGCCATTCTCGCCCATGACGCCGGCTGGGCGTGACCGCTGTGCGCGCCGGGGCCGTCCGGATCCGGTGAGCGGGCTCACCGGCACCGGACCCGGTTGTACGTCTATTGTGTGGTGGTATTGCCCCGGAGACCCCAGAACCGGTGCTCCGGGCGACACACGATCGCACACATCCGCCGTCCAAGATCCGAGAAAGGCCGAATTCCGTGGCCGTTCGCACCCAGGGGGGCATGGGGATGCCGGCCGTGGCCGCCGCTGAACCCGCCGGCCCCCGGCCCGCCCGCCGGGGCGCCGAGTCCGCCGAGTCGGCCGAGCCCTCGGTGCCGCGGCGGCTGCTGGCCGTCGCCACCCGCCTGTTCGCCGAGAAAGGCTTCGACCGCACCTCCGTGCAGGAGATCGTCGACACGGCGAAGGTCACCAAGGGGGCGATGTACCACTACTTCGACTCCAAGGACGACCTGCTCGCCGAGGTCTACGCCCGGGTGCTGCGCTTGCAGATGTCCCGGCTCGCCGAGATCGCCCGCCAGGAGGGCCCGGTGGCCGAGCGGGTCGAGCACGCCGCCGCCGACGTCGTGGTCAGCACCATCGACAACCTCGACGACGCCACCATCTCCTTCCGGTCGCTGCACCAGCTCAGCGCCGACAAGCAGCGCGAGGTGCGCGACGAGCGCCGCCGCTACCACGAGCTGTTCCGCTCCCTGATCACCGAGGGACAGGACGAGGGAGTCTTCACCTCGCGCGTGCCCGCCGACATCGTGGTCGACTTCTACTTCGGCAGCGTGCACCACCTCAGCACCTGGTACCGCCCCGAGGGCGAGCTCAGCCCCCAGGAGATCGGCGCGCACTATGCCCGCCTGCTCCTGGACGCGCTGCGCCCGGACCCCGGCACGGGCTGACACGCAGGCCGGCACACCGGAACACGGCGCACAACCGCACCGCACCCACCGTCCACAGGTACGGCTGTGCGGGTTGGTCGGCGCGTGTGGCAGGACTAGTCTCAGGAGTCACATGTTTCCGGCTAGTTCTGTCTTTGGTTAGAGGTTCGCGACCGTGGCTGACCCTTTCGTCCACCTGCACGTCCACACCGAGTACTCGATGCTGGACGGTGCCGCCAAACTCAAGCCGCTCTTTGCCGAGGCGGCCAGACTGCAGATGCCCGCAGTCGCCATGACCGACCACGGCAACATGTTCGGTGCCTATGAGTTCTGGGAGCAGTCCAAGGGCTCGGGCGTCAAACCCATCATCGGCATCGAGGCCTATGTGGCGCCGGAATCCCGGTTCCACAAGAAGCGGGTGCGCTGGGGCCGCGGCGACTCCGACGAAAACACCGAGGGCGGCAAGGACATCTCCGGCGGCGGCCGCTACCTGCACATGACCATGTGGGCGCGCAACGCCGTCGGCCTGCGCAACCTGTTCCGCATGTCGTCGCTGGCCAGTACCGAGGGCTACTACGGCAAGCCGCGGATGGACCTCGAACTCATGGCGCAGTACTCCGAGGGCATCATGGTCTCCACCGGCTGCCCCTCTGGCGGGGTGCAGACCCGGCTGCGGCTGGGCCAGGAAAAAGAGGCGGTCGCCTACGCAGCCCAGCTGCAGGACATCTTCGGCAAGGACAGCGTGTTCCTGGAGCTGATGGACCACGGCATCGGCATCGAACGCGACGTCCGCGACGGCCTGCTGCGGGTCGGCCGCCAGCTCGACCTGCCTCCGCTGGTCACCAACGACTCCCACTACGTCACCAAGGACCAGGCCCAGGCCCACGACGCCCTGCTGGCGGTGGGCGTGGGCAAGAACCTCGATGACCCCGCCCGGTTCAAGTTCAACGGCGACGGCTACTACATCAAGACCGCCGACGAAATGCGCGCCCTGCTCAGCCTGGACGAATGGGCCCAGGGCTGCCGCAACACGCTGCTGGTCGCCGACTATGTCGAGGACGGCGCCTACGACGAGGTCTTCGCCTCGCGCGATCTGATGCCCAAGTTCAGCGTCCCCGAGGGCGAAACCCAGGCGTCGTGGCTGCGCAAGGAGATCGATCGCCTCACGCCCACGCGTTACCCCAACGGCACCAGTACCCCCGTGCGCGAACGCATCGACCGCGAACTCGACATCATCAACGAGATGGGCTTCCCGGCCTACTTCCTGGTGGTCTCCGACATCTGCCAGCACGCCCGCAAAAACGGGATCGCGCTGGGCCCGGGCCGCGGGTCGGCCGCCGGATCCATGGTCGCCTACGTGCTCGGCATCACCGACCTCGATCCCCTTGAGCACGGGCTGCTGTTCGAGCGGTTCCTCAACCCCGAACGCGTCACCATGCCCGATATCGACCTCGACTTCGACGAGCGCCGGCGCGGCGAGATGATCGAATACGTCACCGAGCTCTACGGCGAGGAACGCGTCGCCCAGATCCTCACCTTCGGCACCATCAAGGCCAAGGCCGCGGTCAAGGACTCCACCCGCATCCACGGGCTGCCCTATGCGCTGGGCGACCAGATCACCAAGGCGTTCCCGCCGCCGGTGGGCGGCAAGGAGATCGCACTGGCGGAGGTCGAGGACGACTCCGCCGAGCGCTACGCCGAGGCTGTCGAACTGCGCACCCTGATGGAAAAAGACCCCCAGATCAAGAAGGTCATGGAGACCGCGCGCGGCATCGAGGGGCTCACCCGCGGCACCGGCGTGCACGCGGCCGGGGTCATCCTCTCGGCCGAGCCGCTGCTGGACGTGGTGCCGCTGCACAAGCGCGACACCGACGGCGCCATCATCACCGGGTTCCCATTCCCGCAGTGCGAGGAAATGGGCCTGCTCAAGATGGACTTCCTGGGGCTGCGCAACCTTACGATCATCGACGACGCCATCCAGAACGTGAAATCCAACGAGGGCGTCGACATCGACTGGTCCCAAGTCGGCTTCGACGACCCCAAGACCTACGAACTCCTGGCGCGCGGCGACACCCTGGGCGTGTTCCAGCTCGACGGTACGGCCATGCGGGCGCTGCTGCGCCGCATGCAGCCCACCGCGTTCTCCGACATCGTCGCCGTCAACGCCCTGTACCGGCCGGGCCCGATGGCCGCCAACGCCCACAACGACTACGCCGACCGCTCCAACGGGCGCCAGGACATCACGTCCATCCACCCCGAGCTCTACGAGGCGCTCGACCCCATCCTGTCCGAGACCTACCACGTGCTGGTCTACCAGGAGCAGATCATGGCCATCGCCCAGCAGATGGCCGGCTATTCGCTGGGCGGCGCCGACCTCATGCGCCGGGCCATGGGCAAGAAGAAAAAAGAGGCCCTGGAGAAGGAGTACACCAAGTTCAACGCCGGCATGTTGGAACGCGGGTTCTCGCAGGAGGCCATCAACACCCTGTGGGAGGTCATGCTCCCGTTCTCGGGCTACGCCTTCAACAAGTCCCACGCCGCCGGCTACGCCATCCTGTCGTTCCGCACCGCCTACCTCAAGGCCAACCACCCCGCCTCCTACATGGCGGCGCTGCTCACCTCCGTCAGCGGCGACAAGGACAAGATGGCGGTCTACCTCGCCGAATGCCGCAAGATGGGCATCCAGGTGCTGCCGCCCGACGTCAACGAGTCCGGCCTGCGGTTCTCGGCCGTCGGCGCCGACATCCGCTTCGGCATGGGTGCGGTGCGCAACGTCGGCGGCAACGTCGTCGAATCCATCATGAACACGCGCAAGGCCAAAGGCGAGTTCACCTCCTTCGTCGACTTCGTCTCCAAGATCGAGCTCGCCGCGTGCAACAAGCGCGTGGTGGAATCACTGGTCAAGGCCGGCGCCTTCGACAGTTTCGGCCAGCCGCGCATGGACCTGTTCAACCACCACGAACACGCCGTCGACGCCATGATCTCGGCGAAGAAACAAGAGGCCCACGGCCAGTTCGACCTGTTCGGCGGCGCCGACGAAGCCGAATCCGGACCGATCGGGCTCGACATCACCTGGTCCGACAAGGAATGGGACCGCAAGACCAAACTGGCCTTTGAACGCGAGATGCTGGGCCTGTACGTCTCCAGCCACCCGCTGGCCGGCGCCGAACGCATCCTCGCCCGCTCCAGCGACGCCTCCATCCTCGACATCAACAACGGCGAACGCCGCGACCGCTCCGAGGTACAGGTGGCCGGGCTGATCTCCAGCGTGGAGCGCCGGGTCAGCAAGCAGTCGGGCAACCCCTGGGCCAAGGTCAACATCGAAGACCTCGACGCCAGCATCGACGTGCTGTTCTTCGCCGAGGCCTACACGCTCTACTCCGAAGTCCTCGAAGAGGACACCGCCGTTTCGGTCAAGGGCCGGGTAAAGGAACGCGAGGGCGAATACTCCATCCAGGCGATGGAACTCACCCCGCTCGACATCAGCCACGTCTCCGAAGGCCCGCCGCCCATGCTGCTGACCGTGCAGGAGCAGCGGATCAGCCCCGACCTCATCGACGAGCTCAAGCAAGTGCTCAAGGCCAACCGCGGCGAGACCCCGCTGACCATCCGCGTCGACACCCCGGTCAAGTCGCGCGTCTACGAAGTTCCGGGCTATCCGGTGCGCGTTGGCCCGGAACTGGCCGGCGACCTGAAGTCGCTGCTGGGAGCCGAGGCGGTCACCTACTGACCTTCCCGGGGGCGCCGGCGGCCCGACCCCGGCGCCCCCACCGCCCGCTGTGCCTGCCTCCTCCGCTGCGCCCGCGGCGGGCCGGTGCCGCACGGTTCGGCGTTTTACCCGGCGCGCCGCGGGCAGCCGCAGCCGTGAGCGGCTGCCGGCCGCTGATGACCATATCCGCCAGGCACTCGCCGGCGGGCGCGGCCGCGGGCCACCGGCCGGCGCCGGGCGGCGGCCGGACTAGGGGGCGCGCCCGATGCCACCACGGCCCTTCCGGAGTCTGATCCGCGAGGTCGAGCCGCCGGTGTTCTTCACCGCGGCGCTGCTTGCGCTGGCCTTCGTGGTCTTCGGTGCCGTGTTCACCGACACGGCGGCCTATGTCCTCAACGACGTCCTGCTGGCGGGTATCACCCACAACTTCGACTGGCTGATGGTCGGCGCGGTCGCGGTCTTCATCGTCTTCTGCATCTACCTGATCGCCGGTCCGCACGGCCGCGTCCGGCTCGGTCCCGACGGCAGCCGCCCCGACTACAGCTACCTGGCGTGGTTCGCCATGCTCTTCAGCGCGGGCATGGGTATCGGACTGGTCTTCTACGGCGTGGCCGAACCACTGGTGCACTACGCCCGCGCCCCGCGCGCCCCACCTGAGACCGAACAAGCCGCGCGCGACGCCATGGTGCTGGTGTTCCACCACTGGGGCCTGGGCCCCTGGGCGGTCTACGCCGTCATCGGCCTGGCACTGGCCTACTTCGGGTTCCGCCACGGACTGCCGCTTACGGTGCGCTCCGCGCTCTACCCGGTCATCGGCGAGCGGATCCACGGTCCCATCGGCCACGCCGTCGACGTGCTGGCGGTGCTGGGCACGCTGTTCGGTGTTGCAACATCGCTGGGGCTGGGCGTACTGCAGGTCAACGCCGCGCTCAACTACGTGCTGGACATCCAGCAGAGCCCGATGATCCAGGTCGGACTCATCGCCGTGATCACGCTGATGGCAACGGTGTCGGTGGTGTCCGGACTGGACAAGGGCATCCGGCTCCTCAGCCAGACCAACCTGATCCTGGCCGGCGTGCTGCTGGCGTTCCTGGCGGTCGCCGGCCCCACGGTGCTGCTGCTTGCGGCCTACCTGGAGAACATCGGCGCCTACCTCGGCGAGGCTCTGCCCACCATGTTCTGGACGGGCACCTACTCCCACGACCCGCAGGTGGCCTCCTGGCTCAGCTCCTGGACCCTGTTCTACTGGGCCTGGTGGATCTCGTGGTCGCCGTTCGTGGGCATGTTCATCGCCCGCATCTCCCGCGGGCGCACCATCCGCGAGTTCGTCTCGGGCGTGCTGATCGTCCCCGCCCTGCTGTCCTTCCTGTGGTTCACCGTGCTGGGCAACACCGCCTTGAACATGGAGCTCACCGACAAGGCCGACCTGCTCAGCGACACCTTTGCCAACCCCGACTACTCCTTCGCGCTGTTCGCGCTGCTGGAGCAGTTGCCGCTGCCGACCGTGACCACGGTGCTGGTGGGGCTGATCATCGTGTTCTTCTTCGTGACCAGCTCCGACTCCGGCTCCTTCGTGATCGACATCATCAGCTCGGGCGGCAACGCGCACCCGCCGACGGCCACCCGGGTGTTCTGGGCACTGCTCGAAGGCGGTATCGCCGCCGTGCTGCTGCTGGCGGGCGGGTTGTCGGCGCTGCGGGCCGGGGCGCTGACGACCGGGCTGCCCTTCACGGTCGTGCTGCTGCTGGTGATGCTGGGCCTGTGGAAGGCGCTGCGTGCCGAGAGCCGCGGCGTGTCGATGAGCGAGGTGGGCGAGAACCCGATCATGGGTTCGAGCGATGGCGGCACCGGCCGGGACACGGGCGGTGACACCGGCGGCGGGAACGCGGCGCCGAGCACACCGGAGGCCCAGGGCGCGGAGGGCGCCGACCACGAGTGCACCGGCGGTGAAAGCACCGGCGGCGGGAACGCCAGCGGCGGCGGGAACGGGCGGGGCCGCGGCTCCGGTCCCGGCTCCGGCAACGCCGAGGACGAAGGGGGAGCATGATGCGCATCGCCGTCGCCATCGACGCCGCGCGAGCCTCGGAACTGGCCCTGCGCGCCGCGGTGGCGGAGGCGCGGGCCCACGGCGGGAGCGTCGACGTCGTCTATGTCTACCGGGCGACGGAACCGGTTGCGGCGTTCCCCAGCCAGCCGCGCAGGGACCTCGACCGCGGCGACCCCGCCGTCGTCCAGCGGCGGGCGCAGAAGGCGCTGGACACCTGGTTGGACGGCATCGACATCGATACCTCCGGCGTCGAGGTCAACCGGGTCGTGCTGTGCGCCGCCAACACCGCCCGCACGCTGATCGAGCGCTCCGCCGACTACGACCTGATGTGCATCGGTTCGCGCCGTGTAGGAGTCTTCCGCGACCTGCGCCCCACCGTCGTCAGCGAGCAGGTGGCGCGCCGGGCGCACTGCTCGGTGCTGATCGCCCGCGGTCCGCTGGCCTGAGGGCGAGCCGCGAGCCGACCGGGCCGCTCCGGGCCGCTCCGGGCGGGCCGCGGCCCTGTCCGGGGGCGGACCCCCGGAAACCGACCGGATGGTATGTTGATGCGCGTTCGACGGATCAGCAGGGCCGCCGGCAGCGCGCACCACCCGCCGCGGGAGCCGCGCCGCCGCCGGCGTCCGGCGAGGAGCAGAGCGTGGGGGAGCGCATGGGCGACACGAGCGTGGCGAATCCGCCGGGGCTGGACCTGAACCGGTTGGCGCGGTACCTGGAGGCCGAGCGCCCCGGCCTGCTCAGCGGCCCGCTCGCGGGCGAGGTCATCGCCGGAGGCCGCTCCAACCTCACCTACACCGTCACCGACGGCAGCGGCCGCTGGGTGGTGCGCCGGCCGCCGTTGGGCCACGTGCTGCCCACCGCCCACGACATGGGCCGCGAGCACCGGGTCATCAGCGGACTGGCCGGCACCGCCGTACCGGTGCCCGAAACCCTGCTGCTGTGCCAGGACAGCGACGTCATCGGCGCCCCCTTCTACGTCATGGAGCACGTGGCGGGCGTGCCCTACCGCAGTGCCGCCGAACTCGACGCGCTGGGCCCTGAACGCACCGGCGGCATCGCCGCGTCGATGATCGACACCCTGGTCGCGCTGCACGCCGTCGACCCCGCAAGTGCGGGGCTGGCCGACTTCGGGCGGCCCGAAGGCTTCCTGGAACGCCAACTGCGCCGCTGGAGCAAACAGCTTGCGGCCTCGCGCAGCCGCGAACTGCCCGGTATCGACACCTTGCAGCAGCGCCTGGGCGCCGCGGTCCCGACCTCGCCCGAACCGGCCGTCATCCACGGCGACTACCGCCTGGACAACCTGCTCATCGGCGCCGACGACCGGATCAACGCGGTGCTGGACTGGGAGATGTCCACCCTGGGCGACCCGTTGACCGACGTGGCGCTGATCATCACCTACAGCAGCGCCGCACTGGCCGCGAGCCCCGGCGTGAGCGACGCCCACGCGGCCGAAGGCTACCCCGACGCCGACGAGATCATCGCCCGCTACGCCCGCGGCTCCGGCCGCGACGTCTCGGACCTGGACTGGTACGTGGGCCTGGCCTTTTTCAAACTCGCGGTGATCCTGGAGGGCATCCACTTCCGGCACAGCCAGGGGCAGACGGTCGGCGACGACTTCGACCGCATCGGCGAGGTCGTGCCGCGGTTGGTCGACGGCGGGCTCAGGTACCTGAGCGGCGACTGAACACCGGCGCCTGCGGGCCGCCCCCGCTCAGCCGCGCCCGGTCGTGCGGGGCACCGAAGTCCGGCCGCGGCCCGGCCGCGACGATGCGTTTGGGGTTCAGCGCGCCGTGGGTGATGTAGTAATGGCGCCGGATGTGGTCGAAGTCGGTGGTCTGGCGGAAGGCCGGCAGGGCGTGCAGATCGCGGGTATAGCCCCATAGGTTGGGAAAGTCGACCAGCCGCTGCACGTTCGTCTTGAAGTGCGTGTAATAGACCGTGTCGAACCGGGCCAGGGTCACCCACAGCCGCACGTCGGCCGCTGTGATGTGGTCGCCGGTGAGGAAGCGGCGGGTGGCCAGGCGGTCCTCCAGTTCGCTGAGCGCGGTGAACAGTTCGTCCACCGCTGTGTCGTAGGCCTCCTGCGTCGGAGCGAAACCGCAGCGGTAGACCCCGTTGTTCACCGCGGGGTAGATGCGTTCGCCGAGCGCGTCGATCTCGCTGCGCAGCTCAGCCGGGTACAGTTCCACGTCGCGTTCGGCCCAGGCGTTGAAGCAGGCGTTGAGGTCGGCGGTGATGTCGGGGAAGTTGTTGCTGACGATGCGGCGGGTGGCGCTGTCCCACAGCACCGGTACCGAGATGTGGCCGTCGTAGCCGGGCTCGGTGGCCTCGTAGACCTCGCGCAGCAGGGCGAAACGCCCCACCATGTCGGGTCCGTGGCCGGGGCCTTCGCGGAAGGCCCAGCCGCGGCCGTCGCGCACCGGGTCGGTGATCCCCACCGACACCGCGTGCTCCAACCCGTTGAGCTTGCGCACGATCAGGGCGCGCTGCGACCACGGGCACGCGTAGGAGGCATAAAGGTGGTACCGGCCGGACTCGGCGGGGAACTCCGCGCTGCCGATGCGGCCGCGGAAGGGATAGGCCGGCCGCTGGAACGCGGTTCCCGCCGGCTTGGTCATCTGCTCCCCGTAGTCGCCGTAGGTGGCGAAGTCGACAGGGGTGGCGACGATTGGGGTCTGCACAGCGGGCCTCCTGCTGCGATGGCGGCTTCTCGATCCGGCCGGGCGGGGCGCGTGCGTTCTGACTACGTGCCTACCCCTACCCCCGCCGCGCGCGTCGGTACCGGGCTGTTGCGCCGCCGCCCGGCCGGTGTGCGCTGCGGGCGCGCGGCTGCCACGATGGCGCGCGCACGCAGCGGCGGGTCAGGTGCCGTGCGCGCCGCCGGCAGGCGGGTGCCGCCGGTACAGCGCGCGCGGCGGGTACCGGAAGGCGGGGGCGTTGCAGCTCCGGTTCCACTTACCGCCCGGTAGCTCGATACGCTGCTGTTCATTCAGTCCATGGTCGCGAACGCGCCTGTCGGCGCACGGAGGAGCACGAAATGTCCCGATCGGCATTGGTCACCGGCGGCAACCGGGGGATCGGACTGGCCATCGCCCGCGAGCTGTCCGCAGCCGGGGACCAGGTCGCGGTGACCTACCGCTCCGGCGAACCCCCTGAAGGACTGCTGGGCGTCAACTGCGACATCACCGACAGCGCCCAGGTCGACGCCGCCTTCAAGAAGGTCGAAGAGGAGCAGGGGCCCGTTGAGGTGCTGGTGGCCAACGCCGGCATCAACAAGGACACTCTGCTGGCCATGATGAGCGAGGACGACTTCTCCTCCGTGCTCGACACCAACCTCACCGGCGCCTTCCGCGTGGCCAAACGCTCGGTGCGCGGCATGATCCGCCGCCGCAGCGGCCGCATTGTACTGATCTCCTCGGTGGTGGGCCTGCTCGGCTCGGGCGGACAGACCAACTACGCGGCGTCCAAGGCCGGCCTCGTCGGGCTCGCCCGTTCCCTTGCCCGCGAACTGGGCTCGCGCGGGATCACCGTCAACGTGGTCGCGCCCGGCTTCGTCGAGACCGCCATGACCGACGAACTCGGTGAGGACCGCCAGGCCGAGATCAAGCGGAACGTGCCGCTGGGCCGGTTCGGCAGTGCCGAGGACATCGCAAAGGCGGTGCGGTTCATCGGCAGCGAGGACGCGGGCTACATCACCGGTGCCGTCATCCCGGTCGACGGCGGCCTGGGCATGGGCCACTGATACCGCAGCGCACCGCGCATACCGACTGCCTGCCCCCCGAGACACGCCCCTACAACCGACCGAACAGAACAGGACATCAGACTTCCATGGGAATCCTTGAGGGCAAGCGCATCCTCGTCACCGGGGTGATCACCGACAGCTCGATCGCGTACCACATCGCACGCATGTGCCAGGAGCAGGGTGCCACCGTCATCCTCACCGGATACGGCCGGCTCTCCCTCGTCGAGCGGATCGCCCAGCGCCTGCCCGAGACGCCGCCGGTGCTGGAACTCGACGTCACCGACGAAGAGCACCTGTCCAGCCTCGCCGACCGCGTCCGCGAGCACGTCGACGGCATCGACGGCATTGTGCACTCCATCGGCTTCACCCCGAAGGACGCGATGGGCGGCAACTTCCTCAACGCCACGTGGGAGGACGTCGCCACCGCCGTGCACACCTCCACGTTCTCGCTGAAGTCGCTGTCCATGGCGCTGCTGCCGCTGATGAAGGACGGCGGGTCCATCGTGGCCTTGGACTTCGACAGCAAGCTGTCCTTCCCCGTCTACGACTGGATGGGTGTGGCCAAGGCCGGGCTGACCTCCACCGCCCGCTACCTCGCCCGCTACCTCGGCGAGAGCGGCGTCCGGGTCAACCTGGTGGCGGCCGGGCCGCTGCGCACCATGGCCGCGCGCAGCATCCCCGGCTTCGACGAGCTGGCCGACGCCTGGCCGCAGCGCGCGCCGCTGGGCTGGGACACCACCAACCCCGAGCCGGCCGCACGCGCCGCCCTCGCGCTGCTGTCGGACTGGTTCCCGGCGACCACCGGCGAGACCGTGCACGTCGACGGGGGATTCCACTCCACGGGCGCGTAGACTGCCACGCGCCGAACGACGCAACGCGGGCGCCCTCTCCACGCGGGAGGGCGCCCGCGTTCGCGTCCGGAGGAGGATGGGCCCCACGGGCCGTATCGAGCAGGCATGCAATCAGCAGCCACGCAACGAGAAGGGACCGCCACCATGGATCTCGGACTGCACGGTGCCCGGGTCGTCGTCACCGGAGCCAGCCGCGGAATCGGCCGGGCCATCGCGCACACCTTCGCCGAAGAGGGCGCCGACCTGGCACTGTGCGCCCGCTCGGCAGAGCCCTTGCAGCGAGCCGCCGAACAGCTGCGCAGCAGTGGCGGCACCGTGGTCGAAGAGGCGGTCGACGTCGCCGACACCGAGGCGCTGCGCGGATTCCTGAACCGTTCCGCCGAGCGGTTGGGCGGCATCGACGTCCTGGTGTCCAACGTCTCCGCGGGCAGCGCGGCAACGCCCGGGCAGTGGGAACGCGGCTTCAGCACCGACATCCTGCCCTTTGTGACCATGGCCGAGGAAGCGCGCCCCCACTTGGAGGCCTCCGAGCGCGGCGGGGCGATCGTGCTCATTTCCACCACCTCCGCGCTGCACGTCGGCGCCCCCTCGGGCGCCAAGGCCTACGGCGCGGTCAAGGCCGCGCTGAACCACCACGCAGCCGCGCTCGGACGCACCCTGCCGCCCCACGGAATCCGGGTGAACACGGTCTCGCCCGGCCCGATCGAGTTCGAGGGAGGCGGCTGGGCCCGGCGCCGCGGCTCCGACCCCGACTTCTACAACAGCATCCGCGAAAGCATCCCCATGGGCCGCCTCGGCCGCCCGGAAGAGGTCGCCCGCGCCGTAGCCTTCCTCGCCGCCCCCGCGGCGTCGTTCATCACGGGAGCCAACCTGGTCGTCGACGGCGGGTTCCTCGACCAGGTGTGAGTGACGCTTCGCCGGTCGGGCGGTCGGGCGGTCGGGGTGGTGGTGGCGGCAACGGTCCGCTGTGCGGCCTTGTCCGCGGCCGGGCAGCGGGCGGTCTGGGGACAAAAGCGGCACCGAGGGCAGCGGGTGCCCGTGTGGTTTGTTATGTCCGTTTCTAGGCGGTGTGCGGCGACGATCATGCAGTTATGCCGTGATCCCGGCCCAGGTCACGGCCTAACTGCATGGTGGTTTGCGGATCAGCCCTCGCGCAGGACCTGGGTCAGGCGCGTGTAGCGGGGGAGGGCGGCGTTGTCGCGTACCGCCTCGGCCAGCGCGGGGCCCGCGCCCTGCACGATCGACAGGTGGCGGCGCGCCGTGGTGGCCGCGGTGTAAACCTGCGGCCGCGATGCGCGCGACTCCGGCGGGAACACCGCCACGACCGCGGGCCAGCGGCCGCCGTGCGCGGCCGCCACCGTGACCGCCCAACCCGCCCGCAGCCGCGCCGGGTCGGCCACCGGGCACACCGCACCGCCGGGTAGCTCTACAACAAGGCCGGTACTGCCGGCGGAACCGGCGGAACCTTCAGTGGCGGTCTCGGCGGCTGCGGTGGTGCCGGGAGCGGTTTCCGCCTCCGCGTCCGGGGTCGGAGCCGTGGCCGGCTCCGTGTCCGGGGCCGGATTCGCCTCTGCGACACGCAGGTAGCCGATGTCGCCGGCGGCGCAGCCGGGACCGTCGGCGGTGATGAGCACCCGGTCGCCGGCGTCCAGCCCGTTATAGGCGCCCGGACCGGGGTTGAAGCGCTGCTTGCACGCGGTGTTCAGCGCGTCGGCGCCGGCGTCGCCGCCCCGCGTGGCCGTGACGATCTGCACCTGCTCGGCGGGGATCTCCAAGGCGCGGGGGATCGAGTCGGTGACCAGCTGTATCGCGCGGTGCGCTGCGGCGGCGCCGGAATCGGCCGGCACGACCACCACCTCGCGGTCGGGGGAACCGGACTCCGCCAGTTCCCCGGCGGCCACCTGTCCCGCCGTATGCGCCAGCGGCCCGGCGTCGGGTCCCTGCGGCAGCGCGGCGATGTGCACCGTGCGCGAGGCGACCAGGTCGGAGACCACACTTCCGGCCGCCGCAGAGGGGGCCTGCGCCGGGTCGGAGAGGAACACGAGGTGGGTGCCGTCGGCGCAGGCGTCGACCAGCGCAGCGGCGCGGTCGACGTCCAGCCACATGGCGCCCGCGACCACCACGAGCCCGGCCTCGATCGGCCGTTCGGCGCTGCGGCCGTGCACACCGGGGGAGCGGGTCTCCAGCAGGGCCGCCAGCGGCACGACCTCGGCACCGCCGGCGGCGCCGCCAAGGTCGGCGAGGGCGGCGTTGAGCTCGGCCGCGGCCTGGGCGGTGGGCGCCGCCAGCGCGATGCCGACCTCGCTGTCGGTGGCAATGGCAGCGGCGCAGATGAGCGTGTGCGTGATGGGTATCTCGGATCCCGCGCCGTGTTCGAGCACGCAGACGCCGCGCAGTGCGACCGTGACCATGGCCGCGGTGGTGCGCGGGTCGATGGCGGCGGCGTCGGCGCCCATGTGTGCGGCGGCGGCCTCGACGGTCTCGGCGGCGGTGGCGGAGTCCATGATCGGCTCGCTCGTGCCGCTGAGCCGGACCAGGCCCTCGCCGAGGTCCTGCTCCGCCAGACCCAGGCGGGTCAGGCCGTACCAGCGGTCGGGGTCGGGGAGTTCGCCGGGATCGCCCGGATCTTCGCCGTCGAAGTCGTCGTCGGGTTCGTCGAACATCTCGAAGAGCATGACGTCGCCGTCGTCGAGCGCCGCGGAAAGGGCGGGTTCGGCCGAGCGCACACCCATCGAACGCAGGGCCGCGGTCAGGCGCTGTTCCTCCAGCGCGGTGTGTCCCTCGCGCGCCGCCCGCCGCAGCAGATGCGCCACCAGCGCCCGGCCGCGGCGCGGATCGTCGGGAGAGGCGTCGTCACCCAGCGCCCGCCGCGCACAGAAGTCGGCCTGCTCGGGGGTCACCCCGCCGACGGCCAGCAACCGCCAAGGATCAGCGGAAACCTCGGCCCCCGCCCCAAACCCCAACGCCGCCACCAGCGGCTCCGCCAACGAAGCCGGCGCCCCCATCCGCTCCAGAGCCTCCCGGGCCCGCTCAACAGCGTCACCCCCGGCTTCTGCAACAGACGGCACAACCGACGGCACCTCGGATCCGGACGAGGCGGGCATGGCGAAGGGTCCTCTCCAATGGCGTATTGCGTCCCTCGGAGCTTAGCGAGGCCCGGCGACTCCTGAACGCGAACATCCACAGAGTCCACAGAGGTGAGCGGATCGCCTTACATGGCCGATGCCTAATGAAATACGCTCGTGCCGTTCGTCCAGTACCGCAGAAGTGAATGGGATCTGGGGGATGGCCGGATAAACCCCCAGGTCGTTGAGTGCTCCCCGCGGGCGCGGGGATGGTCCCGCGAGGCACCCGGCGGCAACCCGTGTGCTCTTGGTGCTCCCCGCACACGCGGGTACGGGTAGCAGATGCAGGACGGTGTCCCCGCTCCCTCGCGGGGTTGGTCCTGGATCCGGGGGTCGATGGTCACCCGTTGATACCTTGCTCCCCGCTGTGCGGGGATGGCCGCGGGGTTTTGGGTGGGGGCCGGGCGCGGTGCCCGCGTGCTCGTTCCGGCGGCGCCGGCGTTCGCCCGGCGCCCGTCTGCGGGCCTCCGGCCCTCCCGCCCTATGGCCTCCGACCCCGCGCCCCACCCCTACGGACTCGGCGCCGACGAGGCGTCGTCCAGGGCGTCGCGGATCTCCCTGGGGAGTTCCACGTTCTCCATGGAGAGGATCTCCTCCAACTGGGCGGGTGTGCGGGGGCCGACCGTGGCGGATGCGACGCCGGTGCGGTCGCGTACCCAGCTCAGGGCCACCGCCAGTGGCGACACGCCCAGGCCCTCGGCGGCGGTGCATACCGATTCGACGATGCGCCTGCTGCGTTCGTCCAGGTACGGCTCGACGTAGGACGCCATGTGCTGGCGCGCCGCCCGCGATTCGCTGGGGATCCCGTTGCGGTATTGGGCGCTGAGCACTCCGCGTCCCAGCGGCGACCAGGCGATCAGGCCCGCGCCGTGGTCGGCCGCGGCGGGCAGCAGGTCGCGTTCGGGGGCCCGGTTCAGCAGGGAGTACTCGCAACCGGCGGTGACGATCGGTGCCCCGGCCAAGCCGGCGGACGCGCGCTGCCAGGCGGCGTAGGTGGCGAACTGCCAGGCGGTGAAGTCGCCGGTGCCGGCGTAGCGGACCTTGCCCGCGCGTTGGGCGGCCTCCAGCGCCGCAAGGGTTTCCTCCACCGGGGTGTGCGGGTCGCGGACGTGGAGTTGCCACAGGTCGATGTGGTCGGTGCGCAGCCGGCGCAGTGACGACTCAAGGGCCGCGAGGAGGTGGCGGCGCGACAGGTCGCTGGGCCGGTAGCCCTGGGGTGTGTGCCCGGACTTGGTGGCGATGATCACATCGTCGCGGCGCACGACCCCGTTCACAAGCCGCCCGACAATGCGTTCGCTCTGTCCTCCACCGTAGATATCGGCTGTGTCGATGAGAGTGCCGCCGGCGTCCACAAACGCGGTGAGCTGATCGGCGGCTTCCTCTTCCTGGGTGTCCTTTCCCCAGGTCATCGTGCCTAGAGCAGTGCGAGAGACCCACAGCCCCGATCCACCCACCTGTCGCTGTTCCATGGCGCGGAGATTACCTGGTAACGGTGTCAATGATGCTGCCCCGCACCGCGGGAATCCGAGGTCACCCAGAGTCACGGCGGAATCGGGGGTGCGGTTTCCGGGGCGGTTGCCCGGTCGCCGCTCGGAGCCCGCCTTGCGGTCCGCCGCAGGGCGGCGGTGGTGCCGTCCGGATTTCGTGACTCCTGCGATCCCAGTAGGCTGCCGTGGTCTGCCCCCCGCACGTTGCGCGGAAAAGCGTCCCTTCGCCCTCGGCGGTGAAGACGCTGCCGCCTGCTCGCCTGCGTGCGGGCGCCCGGTCGTGCCCGCTCCCACGGCTGGTCGCGGCCTTCGCCCACCGGGACCGCGAATGCCAGGGCGTTGGAGCCTGCCGCACGCAACCGAAAACAACCAGGAGCCGATCCCGCCGTGTCCATATTCGAGGCAATCATCCTTGGCATCGTCCAAGGGCTGACCGAATTCCTGCCGATTTCCTCCAGCGGCCATCTGCGGGTGGTATCCGCGTTCCTGGGTTGGCCTGATCCTGGGACCGCTTTCACCGCGGTCAGCCAGATCGGTACCGAGTTGGCCGTGCTGATCTACTTCCGCAAGCGCATCTGGGCGATCCTTTCCATGTGGACGCAGTCGCTGTTCAAGAGCGAACTGCGCCGCGACATGAACGCCCGGATGGGCTGGTACGTCATCATCGGCACCATCCCCATCGGCATCGTGGGTCTGACCCTGGAAGAGCAGATCGACAGCCTCTTCCGCGACCTGCGGCTGATCGCGCTCACCCTCATCATCTTCGGCGTGATCCTGGGCCTGGCCGACCGCTACACCCGCAAGCACCGCACCCTCACCGACCTGACGGTCACCCGCGGCCTGGTCTACGGCCTGTTCCAGACCCTCGCCCTGATCCCCGGTGTCTCGCGTTCGGGCGCCACCGTCACCGGCGGCATGCTGCTGGGCTTCAAGCGCGCAGACGCCGCCGAGTACGCGTTCCTGCTGGCCATGCCGGCCGTGTTCGCCTCCGGCCTCTACAAACTCACCGACATCGGCGACAACGAGTACGCCGGATGGACGGCCACCATCGTGGGCACAGCGGTCGCCTTCGCCATCGGCTACGCCGTCATCGCCTGGCTGATGCGCTTCATCTCCACGCACAGCTTCATGCCCTTCGTGTACTACCGCTGCGCGCTGGGCGTGCTCATCCTGGTGCTGGTCAGCTTCAACGTGATTGAGCCCGGCGGCGGCGAGGTCGGCAACGAGACGACCCCGGTCGCCGAGCAGAGCGAGCAGGGTGAACAGGGCGGCCAGGACGGCAACAAGCAGCAGGAGTCCGACTCGGAACCGAGCCCGGAGCCCTCCGCCAGCCCTTCGGCCCAGCCCAGCACCGACCCCGACACCGGCTGGCCCATCGACCCGGAGACCGGGCTTGCCCAGGACCCGCAGACCGGTCAGCACCGCGACCCCGACACCGGCGAGAACGTGCAGATCGACCCCGAGAGCGGACTGCCCATCGACCCCTACACCGGACAGCCCTACGACCCGCAGGCCGACGCCCAGGGGGCCGCGCAGTAACCGGGCGGCCGATAAGGTTGCGCCAATGGGCACCCCTTCTTCGCAGCAGCACCAGCCGTCGCAGCAACCGCGGCCCGAACCGGGCCGGGAGGACCAGCCGACGCCGGAACCGGTCGCCACTCTGCTCCTGGTCCGGCACGGGCTGACCGAATCCACCGGTAGCACCCTCACGGGCCGCAGCCCGGGTGTGCACCTGGACGAGCGGGGCCGGGCCCAGGCCGCGGACCTCGCCCGGCGGCTGAGCGGGCTGGAGATCGCGGCGATCGTCTCCAGCCCGCTGGAGCGCTGCCAGGAGACGGCGGGCGCGATCGCCGCGGCCGCCGGGGGCGAGGTGGTCACCGACGACCGGTTCATCGAGTGCGATTACGGCTCCTGGACCGGCCGCAAGCTCACCGACCTGGCTGGCGAACCGCTGTGGCGCACCGTCCAGGCCCACCCGAGCGCCGCCCGTTTCCCCGGCGGCGAGGGGCTGGGCCAGATGTCGGCCCGCGCGGTGGCCGCCGTGCGCGACTGGAACAGCCGGCTGACCGCGGTCGCGGCCAATCCCGTCTATGTCGTGTGCAGCCACGGCGATGTGATCAAGGCGGTGGCCGCCGACGCGCTCGGTCTGCACCTGGACCAGTTCCAGCGGGTCCAGGCCGACCCGTGTTCGCTCACCGCGGTGCGCTACACCAGCACGCGGCCGTTCGTCGTACGGCTCAACGACGTCGGCGGCTCGGTGGCCGGGTTGGTGCCCGAACCCGAGCAGGCTTCCGGCGATGCCGCGGTGGGCGGCGGAGCCGGAGGCGCCCGCCCCGCCGCGGCCCGTTAGCCCGGCCTGGAACCGGCCGCCTCCGGCCTGCGAATCGCGAGGCAGAGCGCGATCCTCTAGGGTTCATGGCATGTCCGTGTTCGAATACGACCCCCCAGACCGCTTCGTCGCCGGAACGGTGGGGCAGCCGGGGGACCGCACCTTCTTCCTACAGGCCACCGGCGGTGGCCGGGTCACCAGCGCCGTTGTGGAGAAATCCCAGGTATCAGCGCTGGCCGAGCGCATTGAGGAGCTGCTGGAGGAGGTGCGCCAGCGCTTCGGCGAGCCGCTCGAAGCCGCCGATCCGAGTGCGGCCGACGACGCCCCGCTGGAGCAGCCCATCGAGGAGGACTTCCGGGTGGGCACGCTCGCCCTTGCCTGGGACGCCGAATCCGCGCGGGTGATCATCGAGGCCCAGCAGGTCGAGGAGTCCGAAGCCGAAGGCGAGTCCGAAACCGAGGTCGAGGTCTTTGCCGAGGACGCGCCGGAAGGCCGCGACGTGCTGCGGGTCCACCTGACCGCGGGCGCCGCGCGCGCCTTCGCCGGCCGGGCGATGAAGGTGGTTGCCGCGGGCCGCCCCAACTGCCCGCTGTGCGGTCAGCCACTCGACCCCAATGGGCACATCTGTCCGCGCCAGAACGGGTACAAGCCCAGCGGCAGCGGTATCTGAGCAGACGCAGCAAACGGACCGCGAAGAGGACGGGGGCCATGACCGCGTCGTTCGAGGGGTTGTCGACCGCCGACGCCCTGGAGTTGCTCGGCACCGGCGACCTGCAGCCGGTGGGGCGGTTGACCGAGGCGTCCAACGCCACGCTGTACTGCACCGTCACCCTGGGCGGTGCCGAGGCCGGTTGCGTCTACAAGCCCGTCGCCGGCGAGCGGCCGCTGTGGGACTTCCCCGATGGCACGCTCGCCGGCCGCGAACTCTCCGCCTTCGCCGTCTCCGACGCGCTGGGCTGGGACATCGTGCCGCCGACCGTCCACCGCGACGGCCCCTTCGGCGAAGGCATGGTGCAGTTGTGGATCGACGGCGACACCAGCGTCGACCTGGTCGCGCTCGCTCGCGACACCGGGCACGCGGGCCTGCGCCGCATGGCCGTCTTCGACGCGGTCATCAACAATTCCGACCGCAAGATCGGGCACCTGCTGCCCACCCCGGCCGGCCACCTCTACGGCTGCGACCACGGCGTCTCCTTTGCCGAGGACTACAAACTGCGCACCGTGCTGTGGCAGTGGCAGGGCGAACCGCTCACCGCCGATGCAATGGCCGGGCTGGCCCGGTTGGAGGAGCGCCTGCGCGACCCCGGCGCCCCGGTGGCCGCCGAACTGGAGCGCCACCTCACCGGGCCCGAGGCCTACGCCGTGTTGCGCCGCGTCGAGCTGCTGCTGCACCACAAGGTCCACCCTTACCCTTCGCCCGACTGGCCCGCCGTTCCCTGGCCGCCGGTGTAGCCGCACCGGCGGGGGAGCGGTCGGCCCCGGCGCCGCGGTGCACGGGGCCGGACCGAAACCGCGGCGGGTCCGGAACCCGCGGTGGTACGGGTGCGTTGGTCGGGGTATGCGGACGGCCCCGCAGCCCGCGGGTGCGTCGTCCGGGCGACTGGAGGCGGTATGTGCACCGTGATCGTCGGTTTCGACCCCGGGGCCGAAACGCCGCTGGTGGTGGCGGCGCTGCGCGACGAAATGCGCGACCGCGCCTGGCAGCCCCCGGCGGCGCACTGGGACGCCTACCCGGACCTGATCGGCGGCCGCGACACCCGCGAGGGCGGCACCTGGCTGGCGGCGCGCGATCCCGGTGCGGCCGCCGACGCGTCCGGGGCGGGAGCCGGCACCGCCGCTGCGGGCGGCCCGCGCGTGGCGGCGCTGCTGAACGGGCTTCCGCCGGCCACCACCCGCCCTCCTCAATCGGCATCCCCAGGTTCCGCTCCCCGCGTGCCCGCCCCCGCATCTGCCGCCGACCTGCCGGGCACCACCGTGCCCTCCGGCACCACCCGCTACAGCCGGGGCCGGCTGCCGCTGGCGGCCGCGGCGAGCGGCGAGTTCACCCTCGGCACCGGCGAAGCGCTGCACTACGACCCTTTCCACCTGCTCATCGCCGACCCCGACCGGGCGGTGCTGCACTCGTGGGACGGGACCGGGCTGAGCGAGACGCGGCTGGCCGCCGGAGTCACCGTTCTGGTCAACTCCGGCCGCGACACCGACGCCCCGCGCGCCCGCCGCCACGGCCCGGAGTTCGCCCGCACCCGCCCCGAACCCGGGGCGGCCGAGGCGGCCGGGGCCGACTCCGTGCAGAAGATCTGGGGCGAGTGGCCCGCCCTGCTCGACGAGGCGGCGCGCGGCAGTGTCCGCACCGACGGGTTCGGCCCGCGTACCGACGACCCCTCCTCGCTGATCGCCCGCGCGGAGTTCGCCGACGGGCGGGCCTGGGCGACCTCCTCGATCACGCTCGTGGCCTGCACCCGCGGCGGGCTGCGCTACGCATTCACCGCCGCACCGGGCGATCCCGCCGCCTGGAGCCTCCTGCGCTGACGAGTGCACTCCGCCACTGCTTTCCCCGCGGGTAAACCCCGCGCCGACGGCGGGCGTCTCCCAGGTTCGGGGCCCGTGCATCCGGCCCCAACCGGAGCCGGCCCTGTCCGGCCCTGCACAGCTATGCGCGGTCGGGCAGCGGGCCCGCCCGAGGGGCGAAGGGATGTCGATGCCGCCGTGACGGCAAGACGCGTGTGGCGCGACCACGAAGGCCGGCACGGCCGCAACGGCGCGGGCGAGCCCGGCGGCGGCCTGCCCGGCCCCGTGCGCAGGCTCCGGCCGTTCCGCATCGCCGAGCGGGCCTCCTACTGGCTGCTGTATGTCGTGGCGTTTCCCGCCGGCGTACTGCACTGGCGGGCCGGCAACGAGGAACTGGCCGTGCTGTGCGCCCTTGCGGCCGTGGCCGGAGTCACCTCCATCGCCGCCCCGCACCGCAAAAGCTGAACCCGCGTGCGGTCGGCGCCCTGCCCTGCCGCGGGCCCGCCCGCGCCCGGGCGGGCGACCTGCGCCCGCCTGCGCATCCTGTGTCCAGGGGCGCCCGGTGGCCCCAATGCGACACACATAATGGTGAGTCCGGCCCCATCTCCCCCCGAAGCGGCCGATATCCTCGGGCTATGCGTTCATGGCCCGCTCCCGATCTCGTCCGCCTGCCCGGCAACGGCGGTCCGCTCCGTGTCCACGACACCGTCTCGGGCGGAATCCGCCCCCTCGATCCCGGGCCCACGGCCCGGATGTACGTCTGCGGGATCACGCCCTACGACGCCGCCCATATCGGGCACGCCTTCACCTATCTGACCTTCGATCTGGTGGGGCGGGTGCTTCGCGACTCCGGCCACCGGGTCGACTATGTGCAGAACGTCACCGATGTCGACGATCCGCTGCTGGAACGGGCCGAAGCCAACGGCGAGGACTGGCGGGAGCTGGCCGAACACGAGGTCCAGGTCTTCCGCGACGACATGGCGGCGCTGCGTATCCTGCCGCCCCGCGCCTACGTGGGCGTCGTCGAATCCGTGCAGTTGATCGCCGACTTCGTCGCCCGCATCCGCGCCACCGGCGCCGCCTACGAGCTTGAGGGCGACATCTACTTCGCCGCCTCCTCGGCCGCGGAGTTCGGCGAGATCAGCGGCCTCGGCCGCGACCGGATGCTGGAACTGTTCCCCGAGCGCGGCGGCGACCCCGAGCGCCCCGGCAAGAAGGACCCGCTCGACTGGCTGCTGTGGCGCGCTGAGCGCCCGGGCGAGCCCGCGTGGGACACCCACTTGGGGCGCGGACGCCCCGGCTGGCACGTCGAGTGCAGCGCCATCTCACTCAACGAACTGGGTATGGGCTTCGACATCAACGGCGGCGGCGACGACCTGGTCTTTCCCCACCACGAGATGGGAGCGGCCGAGGCGCGCTGCGCCGCCGGCTCCGGTCCGCACGCCCGCACCTACATGCACGTGGGCATGGTCGGGCTCGACGGCGAGAAAATGTCGAAGTCGCGCGGCAACCTCGTCTTCGCCTCGGCCCTGCGCAAGCGGGGGGTCGACCCAATGGCGGTGCGGCTGGCCATGCTGCCGCACCACTACCGCACCGCCTGGCAGTGGAGCGAGGAACTGCTCGACACCGCCGTGCGGCGCCTGGAGCGCTGGCGCGCAGCGGCCGACCTGCCCGCCGGCCCCGACGCGATGCCGGCGCTGGAGCAGGTCCGCGCGGCCCTGGCGGCCGACCTCGACACCGCCGCCGCGGTTGCGGCCCTGGACGACTGGGCCGAACGTGCCCTGGCCTCCTCCAGCGACGGCGGCGGCGACCCGGCCGCGCCGGCGCTGATGCGCGACACCGCCGACACGCTGCTGGGCGTGCGGTTGTGACGGGCCGGGGCGGCTGACCTGGTCCAGTGCAGCGGGCGGCGGCTCAGCCCGCCGCCCGCCGCCCGCAGGCTGCACCGCCGCAGCGGGTGCTGGGCGCTACCGCCGCGCAGGCAACGGCGACCGCCGAACCACCTCAGGTAGGGGCGTGTCGGAAAAGTCGGTGCGGCCGGTTGTGGTCGCTGCCGCAGCGCAGGTCAAAAGCAGGTGGCCGTCCGTGGTGGGATGGTGACCATGACCACCCCCACAGAGCAGACCCCCGCCGCCGCCCTGATCCAGGCGTTCGTCGCCACGGGCGACGGGCTCGCCGACCGCGCCGACCTCGCCGCCTTCCTGCGCGAGCGCCGTTTGGTGGCCGAAGGCGCCATTCCCATCACCTTGGCCGATTTCGAAGAGGCCGTCGCGCTGCGCGACGCCATGGCGGCACTGCTGCAGCGCGCCGCCGGCGGCGCCGCGGACGACGAGGCGATCGCCCGCGGCCAGCGGATCCTGGACGGGCTGCGCGTCACCGTGCGCCTGGAACCGGCCGAGGACCCGCTGCAGTTGCTGGCGCCCGCGGTCGTCGACGAGGTGCGCCGCGGCCTGGCGCGTATCGCAGCGGCCTGGGCGTCGGTCACCGCCACCGGCGAGTGGCGGTCGATCCGGGCCTGACCCCGCATCGGCGGCCCGCCTTGCGATCCGGCGGTCCCGGTGCCCGAGCCGGAAACGGGCGCCCGCAACCGCCGGATCCGGCGCAGAACGGCGAATAGAACGGCAACCGCCGAACAACAGGACTAGCGAACCCAGCAGCGCGGCAACAGCAGGCAGCGAACGGAGCAGGAGGCGCAAAGGGCCGTGCAGCGGCCGGCGGCCCTCAGCCGCCGCCCCGCCACTGCGGCGGCCCTTGAGCCGCAGCCTCAGCCGCGGCCCCGGCGCTTGAGGTAGCGCTCGAACTCGCGGGCAATGGCCTCGCCGGTGGCCTCGGGCAGGTCAGCGGCGTCCTTGGCCTCTTCCAGACTGCGCACGTAGCCGGCGATGTCCTCGTCCTCGGAGGCGAGTTCGTCGACGCCGCGTTCCCAGGCCCGCGCCTCTTCGGGCAGGTCGCCCATTGGCACGGTGAGATCGAGCACGTCCTCGACCCGGCGCAGCAGCGCCAGGGTCCCCTTGGGGCACGGCGGCTGGGCGACGTAGTGCGGTACCGCCGCCCACAGCGAAACCGCCTCCAGCCCGGCGGACTCGAAAGCGTCGTGCAGCACGCCCAGGATGCCGGTGGGGCCGTCGTAGGAGGTGGGCTCCAGATGCAGTGATCCCCGCAGCGCGCTGGGCGAGGTGCTGCCGGTGACCGGGACCGGGCGGGTGTGCGGGGAGTCGGCGAGTAGCGCTCCCACGAGCAGGATGCGGCGCACGCCGAGCTCGCGGGCGATCGAGAGCAGGTCGCCGGCGAACCCGCGCCAGCGCATGTTGGGTTCGGGGCCGCTGACCAGCACCACGTCGTTGCGCGCGCCCTTGGGGCGTGCGACGGAGACGCGCGTGGTCGGCCAGGTGATACCGCGGTGCTCGCCGTCGACCACGGTGCCGCGCGGACGCGAGACCTGGAAGTCGTAGTAGTCGTCGGGCTGCAGCGCCAGCAGTTCGTCGGCGTCCCAAGTCGAGGCCAGGTGCTCGATGACCGCGCTAGCGGCCTCGCCTGCGTCGTTCCAGCCCTCGAACGCGGCAACCATGACAGGCTCGACGAGCTCGGGTGCGCTGTCGAGCTCGGTCACTGACCGCCTCCTCACGTTTCCCGAGCGCCGCGTGGGCGGCCCGGGCAAGTCGTCGGGTCCATCGCGCGTGATGCCCACGCGCGATCCAGCCCTACCACGAGTGCCCGCGGCGGCGACAGCGGACCAGCCGCCGTGCTCGGCCGCGCCTATGTGGCGGGACCATGACCACCCTATGGCCACGGGGCCCGCGGGCATAACCGCGAGACGCTGCGCGTTCATTCCGGCGGAGGTGAAAACGTTTCGGCGGTGTCGGCTCCATGCCCTCTGACCAGCTTTTTTACCGGCGGCGTACCGGGGGAGCACCCCCCGCACCCCGTGGCGAAGGAGCGTCGACACTACAGTTGAAGACTATGAGTTCTCGACTCTCCTTCCGTGATGCCCTCGCCCAACGTGTCATCGTTGCTGACGGCGCGATGGGCACGATGCTTCAGGCCCACGATCTCGACCTCGATGATTTCAATGGGCTCGAAGGCTGCAACGAGATCCTCAATGTCACGAGGCCGGACGTGGTGCGCGCCACACACGCGGCCTTCTTCGATGTCGGCGTGGACTGTGTCGAGACAAACACATTCGGCACAAACTACGCCGCGCTCGGAGAATACGACATTCCCGAACGCACCTATGAGCTCGCCGAGGCCGGAGCGCGCCTGGCCCGCGAGGTAGCCGACGAGTACACGACCCCCGACCACCCCCGATACATCCTGGGCTCGGCCGGGCCCGGGACCAAACTGCCCACCCTCGGACACATCGACTACGCAACCATCCGCGACTACTACGAGCAGTGCCACCTCGGCCTCATCGAAGGCGGCGCCGACGCCATCCTGGTCGAGACCTGCCAGGACCTGCTGCAGACCAAGGCCGCAGTGGTCGCCGCGCAACGTGCGCGGCGCGCCAAGGGCGTCGACATTCCCATCATCGCCCAGGTCACCATCGAAACCACCGGCACCATGCTGCTGGGATCGGAGATCGGCGCCGCGCTGACCTCCCTGGAACCGCTCGGCATCGACGTGATCGGCATCAACTGCGCAACCGGTCCGGCCGAGATGAGCGAGCACCTGCGCTACCTCGCGCAGCACTCGCGGCGGCCCATCTCCTGCATGCCCAACGCCGGCCTGCCTGAGCTGGGCGTCGACGGCGCGGTCTACCCGCTGCAGCCCAGCGAGCTCGCCGACGCCCACGACGGTTTCACCGACGAGTTCGGCCTGACCATCGCGGGCGGCTGCTGCGGCACCACGCCCGAGCACCTGCGCCAGGTCGTCGAACGGGTCGGCGGGCGCGGCATCAAGGACCGCCGCCCCGCGACCGAGGCGGCAGCCGCCTCCCTCTACCAGAGCGTGCCGTTCCGCCAGGACACCAGCTACCTCGCCGTGGGCGAGCGCACCAACGCCAACGGTTCGAAGAAGTTCCGCGAGGCAATGGTCGAGGAGCGCTTCGACGACTGCGTTGAGATCGCCCGCGACCAGATCCGCGACGGCGCGCACATGCTGGACCTGAACGTCGACTACGTCGGCCGCGACGGCACGGCCGACATGCGCGAGCTCGCCTCGCGCATGGCGACCGCCTCCACGTTGCCGATCATGTTGGACTCCACCGAACCCGCCGTCATCGAGGCCGGTCTGGAGGCCCTCGGCGGCCGGGCCGTCATCAACTCCGTCAACTACGAGGACGGCGACGGTCCCGACTCGCGGATGAAGCGGCTGATGCCCGTCATCATGGAGCACGGCGCCGCTGTCGTGGGGCTGACCATCGACGAGGACGGTCAGGCGCGTACCGCCGAGTGGAAGGTCCGCGTGGCGGTGCGGCTCATCGAAGAGCTCACCAACGAGTGGGGGATGGACCGCGAGGACATCATCATCGATGCCCTCACCTTCCCCATCGCCACCGGCCAGGACGAGACCCGCCGCGACGGCCTGGAGACCCTTGAGGCCATCAAGGAGATCAACCGGCGCTACCCGGGCGTGCAGACCACGCTGGGGCTGTCCAACCTCTCGTTCGGGCTCAACCCGGCCGCGCGCATCGTGCTGAACTCCGTGTTTCTGCACGAGTGCGTCGAAGCGGGGCTGACCTCGGCCATCGTGCACGCGTCCAAGATCCTGCCGATGAACCGGATCCCCGACGAACAGCGCCAGGTCGCGCTGGACATGATCTACGACAACCGCACGGCCGACTACGACCCGCTGGCCAAGTTCCTGGATCTGTTCGAGGGCGTTGACGCCCAGGCCATGAAGGCCTCGCGCGCCGAGGAGCTGGCGGCGCTGCCGCTGTGGGAGCGGCTGGAGCGGCGCATCATCGACGGCGAGCTGGTCGGTATCGAGGACGACCTCGAACTCGCGCTGGCCGAGCGCCCGGCACTGCAGATCGTCAACGACACGCTGCTGGCCGGGATGAAGGTCGTCGGTGAGCTGTTCGGCTCCGGCGAGATGCAGCTGCCGTTCGTGCTGAAGTCTGCCGAGGTCATGAAGTCCGCCGTGGCCTACCTTGAGCCGCACATGGAAAAGTCCGACGACGACGGCAAGGGCCGGATCGTGCTCGCCACCGTCAAGGGCGACGTGCACGACATCGGCAAGAACCTTGTCGACATCATCCTGTCGAACAACGGCTACGACGTGGTCAACCTCGGTATCAAGCAGCCGGTGAACGCCATCCTGGAGGCCGCCGAGGACCAGAAGGCCGATGTCATCGGCATGTCCGGGCTGCTGGTGAAGTCCACGGTGATCATGAAGGAGAACCTCGCGGAGATGAACTCCCGCGGGATCTCCGAGCAGTACCCGGTGCTGCTGGGCGGCGCCGCACTCACCCGGTCCTTTGTGGAGCAGGACCTCGCAGAGCAGTTCGACGGCCAGGTGCGCTACGCCCGCGACGCGTTCGAGGGCCTGCGCCTGATGGACGCGTTCATGGCGGTCAAGCGGGGCGTCGAGGGAGCCGAGCTTCCCGAGCTGCGCCAGCGCAAGGTCAAGGGCGGTGCGAAGCTCGAGGTCACCGAACCCGAGAACATGCCGGCCCGCAGCGATGTGGCCACCGACAACCCGCTGCCCACTCCGCCGTTCTGGGGCGACCGGATCAGCAAGGGCATTCCGCTGGCCGACTACACCGCCTACCTCGATGAGCGTGCCACGTTCATGGGCCAGTGGGGTCTGAAGGGCTCCAAGCGCGGCGGGCCCAGCTACGAGGAGCTGGTCGAGACCGAGGGCCGGCCGCGCATGCGCGCCTGGCTGGACCGCATCCAGACCGACGGCCTGTTGGAGGCCGCGGTGGTCTACGGGTACTTCCCCTGCTACAGCGAGGGCGATGACCTGGTGGTGCTGGACGAGGCAGGTGCCGAGCGCACCCGCTTCACCTTCCCGCGCCAGCGCCGCGACCGCCACCTCTGCCTGGCCGACTTCTTCCGGCCCAAGGAGTCGGGGGAGCTGGACGTGCTGCCGTTGCAGGTCGTCACGGTCGGCTCGGCGATCAGCCGCGCCACCCAGGAGCTGTTCGAAAAGAACGCCTACCGCGACTACCTGGAACTGCACGGTCTGTCGGTGCAGCTGACCGAGGCGCTGGCCGAGTACTGGCACACCCGCATCCGTGCCGACCTCGGCTTCGCCGGCGAAGACCCGGCGGATCTGGAGGCGTTCTTCAAGCTGGGCTACCGCGGCGCACGCTTCGCGCTGGGCTACGGGGCCTGCCCGGACCTGGAGGACCGCGCAAAGATCATGAAGCTGCTGGAGCCCGAGCGGGTAGGCGTCGAGTTGTCCGAAGAGTTCCAGCTCGTTCCCGAGCAGGCCACCGACGCGATCGTCATTCATCACCCGGAGGCCAAATACTTCAACGTATGACACGCACCGGCGCGCCCCTGCAGGCCGTTCTCTTCGACATGGACGGAACTCTCATCGACAGCGAGAGCCTGTGGGGGCGGGCCGAGGCGGCGACGGCGGCCGCCCTCGGCGGCGAGTGGACCCATGAGGACCACCGCCGCAACATCGGGGGCGCCGCCGTCCCGGTGGCCCGCTACATGATCGAGCGGGCCGGCGCGCAGGCCGATCCGCGCGACGTCGCCGAGCGCCTGCAGGCGGAGTTCGCCCGCCTGCTGGCCGGCGGCGCCGAACTGCGCCCCGGCGCCAAGGACCTGGTTGCCCTGGTGTCGGATTCGCGCGTCCCCTCCGCCCTGGTCACCTCGACCCAGCGGCCCCTCGTCGAAGCGGCGATCGGGTCGATCGGCGTCGACAACTTCGACGTTTCGGTGGCCGGCGACGAGGTCGAGGCCAATAAGCCCGACCCCGCCCCCTATCTCAAGGCGGCCCGGCTGCTGCAGGTGGATCCCGCCCGCTGTGTGGCGTTCGAGGACTCCGAAGTCGGGGTCGCATCGGCGCTGGCGGCCGGGTGCGCGACCGTGGCGGTCGTCGACCAGGTCGCTTTCACCCCCGGCGGCCGGCTGAGTGTGCTGGAGTCGCTGGTGGGCGTGGACATGGCTTGGATCGAGGCCCTGGCCGCGGGCTGACCGCGACCCGCTACTGCGCGAAACGCCGCCCGCGGCGAACCGCTCCCGCTGCGGTGGGCGGAACCCTAGGGGACTCGCCCGATGTGCGGGGCTGGACGCGGATGCAAGACTGGAGACATGCAGGAACAGTTGCCCGTGGCAGGTCCGATGCTGGGAGCCGCCCTCACCGTTGTGGGGCTGCTCATCTCGTGGGTGGTCTGGCGCCGCCGGGGTGCCGCCTCGGGGCTGCGCGGTGTCGCGTGGTCGCTGCTGCCGCTGGCCGCCGGGCTGATGGGGCTCATGACGATCGTGTGGTCGCTCGTGGGCGACCTCGTCGGTTTCTTCGTCTCCCTGGTATTCAACCCCATCGTGTGGGGCGGCGTCGCAGTGGCGGCCCTGGCGGTGGTGTTGTGGGTCGTTTCGGGCGTCATGCGGGCACGCGGCGTGGGTGTGCGCAAGAGCGGTGGGCCCGCTGCGGCCGAGCAGGGCGCCCGCCCGGCCGGCGGCATTGCCACCGGTGGCGCTGAGGCGGCCCAGCCCCAGCAGGCCAGGCAACCCGAGCAGGCCAAGCAGTCGAAGCAGTCGAAGCAGGACCAGGGCGGCCAAGCGGCCGGCGACGACCTCAGCGACATCGAGGACCTGCTGCGCAAGCACGGGATCGAGTAACCGCCGAAGCGCAGCGGCCCGCCGCGCAGGCCCGAGCGTCTGCGCGGCGGGCGTTGTGCGCCGATTGCGAGCCCGCCTCTCCCACCTGCCTCCCGCACCCGCCCGCCGGCGGGTGTGCAGGTGTTCCCGTACTCCGCCGCCGGCCCCGCAGCGGCCGCCGAGCGCATCCCGGCGGTGCCGCACGAGTCCCGTGCGTCCCATTACCGTGTGCAATTGCCGTTGCGCGGAGATTTCGCGGCTGCCCCCGCGGTTACAGGAGTGTTTCCGCCCCGCGGTACAGCGGTCTGACGTTGGAAATTTACCTGGCCAACGTCATGTTTGTCTTTATTTTCCGTTTATTATGGGCTCAGGCTGTAATGAATCCCCGACCTGGGCGTGCCGTGGAATCCCGTTCCCTGATGTGATGCACACTCGGTCCTGATGCGCGTGCGCAGCGTCATGTCACGCCAAGTGACGGATAAGTGGTGCTCTCGTCACGATTGGGACACATCGCCGAGAACTGGACGTTCGGTGCTGTATCGCGGCGTACATTAATCGCCGTGCCGCGTTGGACCCGCGGTAACGGTGCATATGTCCACGGTTTAGCGGGTTCGGCGGCCTTATCCGCCATACGCGGGCAGTGGGGACACCCTCCTTGCTGCATGCCAACGCGGATCCAGGCGTGCGCGCACACCGGTCGCGCCGTCGCACGGGCGCGCCGGTTATCTCCGGCGTCCCGAACGGAGAACTGTGCCGCCGCACAGAGCGGGACTAGTGGGGGAGAAGTGGTGCTATGACCGCGCCTTTGGATGTACCGGGGGCGGCCGAAGAGGCCCAGCCCGACGCGATCGCCAAGACCAGTGGCGCGCGCGACCGCGGTCGCTCCCTGGGGCAGATCGCCTGGATGCGGCTGCGCAAGGACAAGGTCGCCATGACCGGCGGGTCGTTCGTCGCCCTGATGGCACTGGTGGCGATCTTCGCCCCGGTGATCGTCAGCTTGCTGGGGCATCCGCCCAACCAGTGGAACCGCGAGACCATCGATGCCGCGCTGGGTACCCCGATGGGTGCCATGGGCGGGATCAGCGGCGAGTACCTGTTCGGCGTCGAGCCGGTCACCGGCCGCGACATCTTCAGCCGCATCGTCTACGGCGCCCGGATCTCAATGCTCATCGGGTTCCTGGCCACCATGGTCTCGGTGGTCATCGGCACGATCATGGGCATCATCGCCGGCTACTTCGGCGGACTGGTCGACGCCTTCATCAGCCGCCTCATGGACATCTTCCTGGCGTTCCCGCTGCTGCTGTTCGCCATGGCGCTGGTGGGCGTGCTGCCCGACGCCGCATTCGGCCTGCAGGACAACGCACTGCGCATCGCGATCCTGGTGTTCATCATCGGGTTCTTCAACTGGCCCTACATCGGTCGCATCATCCGCGGCCAGACCCTGAGCCTGCGCGAACGCGAATTCGTCGAGGCCTCCCGCAGCCTGGGTGCGAGCAACTTCTACATCCTGCGCAAGGAGCTGCTGCCCAACCTGGTGGCGCCGATCCTGGTGTACTCGACGCTGCTGATCCCCACCAACATCCTCTTCGAGGCCGCGCTGTCCTTCCTCGGCGTCGGCGTCGAGCCGCCCACGGCCACCTGGGGCGGCATGCTGTCCGAAGCGGTCGACTACTACGACTCCGCACCGAACTTCATGCTGGCCCCCGGGCTGGCGATCTTCCTGACGGTGCTGGCGTTCAACCTCTTCGGCGACGGTCTGCGCGATGCGCTCGACCCCCGCACCCAATCCTGACCCCACGGATCCCACCCCGGTGTCCGAGCACCCGATCGGTGCCCCGCACCACTGTTCGCGTAGAGAAAGGCAAACGCCAGTGAGCAAGAAATGGCTAGGCCTCGCCGCCGCCGGCACATCGGTGGCGATGCTGCTGACCGCCTGTGGCGGGGGCGGCAACCAGGAGGGCGGCAGCGACGTCTCCGTCGATGACTCCGCCATCACCAGCATCGTCGACAAGGGAACGGAGAAAGGCGGCACCCTCAAGTACGCCCACTCCGACCAGTTCGACTCGCTGGACCCCGGAAACACCTACTACGCCGCCAACTGGGACTTCACGCGCCACTACGCGCGCACCCTGGTGACCTACAAGCAGGAGCCCGGGCAGGCCGGCCTGGAACTTGTGCCCGACATGGCCGAAGACCTCGGCAAGGTCAGCGACGACGGACTGACCTGGACTTACACCCTCAAGGAAGGGCTGAAGTTCGAGGACGGCTCCGAGATCACCTCCGAGGACGTCAAGTACGCCGTGGCGCGGAGCAACTTCGCCCCCGACATCCTGAACAAGGGCCCCAACTACTTCTTCCAGCACCTGGACGCGGGTGACTACAAGGGCCCCTACGAGGACGACGACCTCGACAACTTCACCGGTATCACCACCCCCGACGACCGCACCCTTGAGTTCCACCTCAAGGAGCCGTTCTCGGAGTTCGACTACCTGGCCGCCATGCCGCAGACCGCGCCGGTCCCCGCCGACGCCGACACCGGCGACCAGTACCAGACCGAGGTCGTCTCCAGCGGCCCGTACAAGTTCGACGGCAAGTGGACCCCCGGCCAGCAGCTCACGCTGGTGCGCAACGAGGAGTACGACCCCGAGACCGACCCCCTGACCCGCAACCGCCCGGACAAGGTCCAGGTGAAGTGGAAGCAGGAGGAGAACGACCGGGACAAGCGCCTGATCAACGGCGACCTGCACGTCGACGTCGCCGGCCTGGGCGTCGAGGCGTCCGCGCGCCAGGACATCCTGCGCGACGACCAGCTCAAGGCCAACGCGGACAACCCGCAGACCGGCTTCAAGCTGTACTTCGCGATCAACCCCAACATCAAGCCGTTCGACGACAAGGCCTGCCGCGAGGCCATCCTCTACGGCGCCGACAAGACCGCCATGCAGGGCGCCTGGGGCGGTTCCATCGCAGGCGACATCGCCACCAGCATGCTCCCGCCCTCCATCCCGGGCTACAAGGAGATCGACCCCTACGGCACCAAGGGCCACAAGGGTTCGGAGAAGAAGGTCAAGCAGAGCCTCGAAGAGTGCGGCATGGCCGACGGCTTCTCCACCAACATCGCCTACCGCTCGGACCGCGACAAGGAGAAGAAGGCCGCCGAGGCCCTGCAGCAGGCGCTGAAGAAGTACGGCATCGAGACCAACCTCAAGGGCTACCCGGCCGGCAGCTACACCAGCGAGCAGGCCGGATCCCCCGAGTTCGTCAAGCGCGAAGAGCTGGGCATCATGGCTTACGGCTGGGGTGCCGACTGGCCCTCCGGCTACGGCTTCCTTTCCCAGATCATGCACGGCGACTCGATCAAGCCGGCCGGCAACTCGAACCTGTCCGAGTTGGACGACCCCGAGATCAACAAGCTGCTCGACGAGTCCGCCACGACGGAGGACCCCGCTTCCCGCGAGGAGATGTACTCCCAGGTCGACTCGCTCGCCATGGAGTCGGCGACGCTCCTGCCCTACCTGAACCAGAAGGCGCTGCTCTACCGGCCCGAGGGCCTGAGCAACGTCTACTTCAGCGAGGCGTACAAGATGTACGACTACGCCGCGCTGGGGCTGGAGCAGAACTAGGCACGGCCCGGCCGGCCCCCGCAGCGGGGCCGGCCCCCGCCTCTAACGGGTGCGGGGCCGGCCGCACGCCGCCCCGCACCCCCGGCATTCCTCACTCGTGAAGCAAGGCAGGTGAAGGCTTCGGCCGCCCGCTGTGATCCCATACATTTTCCGCCGCCTGGCTGCGGGCGTCGTCCTGCTGCTCGTGGTCACGATGGTCGTGTTCGCGATCTTCTTCCTGGTACCGCGCCTTGCGGGTATCGACTCCGACGGCCTGGCGGCCCGCTACATCGGCAAGTCGCCCAGCCCTGAGGCGATCGCCGCGGTCAAGGACCGGCTGAACCTGGACGAACCGATCACCGTGCAGTACTGGGAGTTCGTCTCCGGTCTGGTGATGGGCCAGGACTACGACAGCGGCACCGACGTCATCCGCTGCGACGCACCGTGCTTCGGCTACTCCTTCAAGACCAACACCGAAGTGTGGCCGCAGCTGCTCGACCGGCTACCGGTGACCGGTTCGCTGGCGATCGGCGCAGCGGTGATCTGGCTGGTGGCCGGGGTGTCCATCGGCGTGCTCTCCGCGCTGCGCCGCGGGTCGCTGCTGGACCGCATCACGATGATGACCGCGCTGGCCGGCGTTTCGCTGCCCATTTTCTTCACCGGCCTGGTCTCGCTGGCGCTGCTGAGCTACTACCTGCCGATCTTCCCGCCGGGCGGCAGCTACACGGCCTTCACGGAGAACCCGCTGGCCTGGGCGCACGGGCTGGTCCTGCCCTGGGTCACCCTGGCTTTCCTCTACGCCGCCATGTACGCGCGGCTCACCCGGGCCGGAATGCTCGACACCATGGGCGAAGACTTCATCCGCACCGCCCGCGCCAAAGGGCTGGCCGGACGCAAGGTGGTCACCAAGCACGGCCTGCGCGCCGCGCTGACCCCGATCATCACCATCTTCGGCCTGGACTTCGGCCTGATGCTGGGCGGTGCGGTGCTGACCGAGAGCACGTTCTCGCTGCCGGGGCTGGGCAAGTTCGCCGTGGATGCGATCCGCGGCAACGACCTGCCGGTGGTCCTGGGCGTCACCATGTTCACCGCGGTGTTCGTCGTCATCTGCAACCTGATCGTCGACATGCTCTACGCCTGGGTCGACCCGCGCGTGCGCGTGGGCGCTTGAGGGGCCGCCACCATGTCGAGTTCCGCGCCGAATTCTGCAAACCCGCCCGCAGGGGCCAACCGAACCGAAGGTGAGGCGGCCATGACCGATCCGGTCGTCAGCGTCAGCGATCTGCGGATCACGTTCCCCACCCTGGAGGGGCGGCTCACCGCTGTCGACGGGCTCTCCTTCGACGTGCCGTCCGGAGGGGCGGTGGGCATCGTCGGGGAGTCCGGCTCGGGCAAGAGCGCCACCTCCCTGTCGCTGATGGGGCTGCACCGCGGCACCAACGCCGAGGTCACCGGCGACATCACCGTCGTCGGCAAGAACCTGAACACCGCGAGCGACGCCGAGGTCCGCAGCATGCGCGGCAACGACATCGCCATGGTCTTCCAGGACCCGATGTCGTCGCTGCACCCGCAGTACACCATCGGCAACCAGCTCGTCGAGGCACTCAAGGTCCACCGCCCCGACACCTCCAACGCCGACGCCCGCAAGCGCGCGGTGGAGTCCCTGGACCGGGTGGGCATCCCCAACGCCGCCAAGCGCATCAACTCCTACCCGCACGAGTTCTCCGGCGGTATGCGCCAGCGCGCGCTGATCGCCATGGGGCTGATGTGCGATCCGACGGTGCTGCTGGCCGACGAGATCACCACCGCACTGGACGTCACGGTACAGGCCCAGATCCTCGACCTGCTCGACGACCTGCGCAACGACCTGGGCATGTCGCTGATCCTGGTCAGCCACGACCTCGCGGTGGTGGCCGGCTCGGTCGACCAGGTCCTGGTGATGCAGAAGGGCCGCGTCGTCGAACGCGGCGACGTGCGCCAGGTGCTCTCCGCGCCGGAGGACGCCTACACGAAGTCGCTGCTGGCCGCGGTGCCGCGGGTGGACATCTCGCGCGCGCAGCGCCGCGCCCAGGTCCGCGCCGAACGCGACCAGCCCGTCTCGGCCGAGATGGGCGAACAGGCCCAGACGGCGCAGCGGGCCCGCCAGCGCGCCGCCGCACCCGGGTCCGCCGGCGGGCGCACCGGGGCCACCGCCAAACCGGAGAAGACGGCCGAGACCGATGACGGTCCGCTGCTGTCGGTCCGCAACGCCCGCATGCGGTTCAAGGTCCGCGGCGGCCTGATGGGGCGCGCCACTGACTTCTACGCGGTCGACGACGTCTCCTTCGACCTGCAGCAGGGCGAGACCCTGGGAGTCGTCGGCGAGTCCGGCTCCGGCAAGAGCACCCTGTCGCGGATGATCACCCGGCTGCTGACCCCCACCGACGGCCAGATCGTCTTCGAGGGCCGCGACATCACCAAGCTGCCCGAGCGCAAACTGCGCCCGCTGCGCCGCGACATCCAGATGATCTTCCAGAACCCGTACTCGTCGCTGAACCCGCGTGTCACCATCGGCGACACCATCGGGGCGGGACTGCGGGTGCAGGGCGAGACCAACACCAAGGAGATCCAGCGCAAGGTCCAGGACCTGCTGGAGCGGGTCGGGCTGGAGGCCGCGCACTACAACCGGTTCCCGCATGCGTTCTCCGGCGGGCAGCGCCAGCGCATCGCCATCGCGCGGGCACTGATCCTGCAGCCCAAACTGGTGATCTGCGACGAGCCGGTGTCGGCCCTGGACGTCTCGACCCAGGACCAGGTGCTGCGGCTCCTCGACGAGCTGCAGGACGACTTCGATCTGACCTACATCTTCGTCGCCCACGACCTGGCGGTGGTGCGCCAGGTCAGCGACCGGGTGGCGGTCATGCGCAAGGGGGAGGTCGTCGAGCTCAACGACAGCGACGCCGTCTACGAGGCGCCCCAGCACGACTACACCCGCGAGCTGCTGGCCGCCGCTCCGGTCCTCGACCCCGTCGAGGCCAAGCGGCACCGCGCCCAGCGCGCCGAGCTGCGCCGCCGACCCGCAACGGCAAAGGTGTAGCTGGCGGCCGGGGCGGGCGCGCGGGGGCACCGGCCTCCCGCGCGCCCGCCCCCGCTCAGCCGCCCACCGCCTCGCTGCGCTCCTCGTCGCGGCCCTTCGAACCCGACAGTGCGCTGACTATGTCCCACACCGAGACAACCGTGTGCACGATCAGCACCACGCGCACGATCCCGAACGAGCTCTGCAGCTCCGCGGTGCGCTCGGGGTCGCCGATGAACAGGGTCAACCCGCCCAGCACGACGGCGCCGATCGCACACGCCGCGACGCAGCGCAGCCACGCCACCGCCTCGCGCCGCACCGCCGCCGGCCCCTTCTTGGGCGGGCGCTGCGGCGGAGGGCCGCCGACGAAGCGGTGTGCGAAGCGCACGTCCGCCCACTGGATGACACTGTGCCCATAGGCGACGGTGAAGCCCAGGTACAGGGCACCGAAGCCGTGGGAGGCGTCGGCGGTGCCGCCCATGCTCAGGTGGACGGCGATCACCGCCAGCAGCACCACGTCCAGAACCGGTACCAGCAGCAGCATGACGGTGCTCAGCCGCCGCGCCCGCAGCAGGTAGCGGGCGGCCAATCCGCCCGCCACGAAGATCCAGAACAGCGCCTCGACGCCCAGGATCACACCGGTGATCATCGTTTCCCGTCCTCCCGCCGATCGCACTCGCCGGTCCCGGGGAACCGGAACCCGACGGCCACCAGCATGCGGGAGGCCCCCCATCCGGCGGATCGTCGGAACCGGGGAGATCGCGCTACCACCTTCGATGTACGCGCCCGCACCCGCGACGTGCTGAGATGGGAACCGTGAGAGTACGACTGCCGCGCCGCGAGCTGCTCGACCGCCCCATCCTCGGCGGCCGGGCTTTTCTCGGCAGCGCGCTGTGGGCCGCGTTCCTGTTCGGAATGGGACTGGTGCTGTGGCACGTGGGCGCCTACACCCCCCGCGACGGCGCCGACCCGCGGTGGCTGCTGGCCACCCTCGCCCTGAGCTGTGTCCTGGTGGTCTTCCGGCGCACCGCCCCAACCGCGGTCGCGGTGGCGGCGACCCTGGTCGTGCTGGCCGACGCCTCGGTGGGTCCGTCCTGGGGAGTGCTGATCAACTACGGCGACGCGCTGTACGCGGTGAGCGTGTGGGGGCGGCGCAGAGCCGCCTACGGGCTGCTGGCGGCCGTGTGCGGGGTCGGGGCCGTCCTGTTCGTGCTGCTCGTGGCGGCACTCGTCAACGGAGCCATGCCCGGCGGGCCGCTGCTGGTCGTGCAGATGCTGGGGCTGTACGTGCTGATCGTCGGCAGCCCGGTGATCAGCGGATTGAGCGTGCGCGAGCACCGCCTGCGCACCGCGTTGGAGCGTGAGCGGGCGCGCCAGATCGAGCGGATGGCCGAGCTGGACCGCCGCAGCGCCGTGGCCGAGGAGCGCGGCCGGGTGGCGCGCGAGCTGCACGACGTGGTCGCCAACCACCTCAGCGCCGTTGCCGTCCAATCGACCGCGGCGCTGTCGATGCGCGACCTTGACCCTGAGCGGGTGCGCCGCATTCTCGCGGTGATCCGCGACAGCAGCCTGCACGGGCTCACCGAGATGCGGTCCATGATCCAGGTGCTGCGCGGCTCCGAGGACAACCCGGAGGCCGAGGCCGTCACGCCCCGGCTCCGCGACGCCGACCGGCTGTTCGCCAACGCCCGCGAGGCCGGGCTGGAGGTATCGGTTGCCTGGTCGGGGCGGGTGCGCGAACTGCCCGCCAACACCGACGCCGCCGCCTACCGAGTGCTGCAGGAGTCGCTCACCAACGCGCTGCGCTACGCCGATCCGATGCGCGTCGAGGTCTCCGTGGACTACGGCGACGGCGCGGGCGAACCGGACGGATCGGACGGCCGGGGCGGACACGGCGGACACGGTGGACCGGGCCGGCAAGAGGGGCAAGGCGGACAGGATGCCGCAGGCGGCGAACAGTTGGTTCTGACGGTGCGCAACGGTGTCGCCGCGAACGGCGCCGCGGGGGCGGCGGAGCAGCCTGCGCGGCTGCTGGACGGACACGGTGCGGGTGCGGGACTGGCCGGCATGCGCGAGCGCATGCTCCTGCTGGGCGGGCGGTTCAGCGCCGGCCCGTGCGCACCCGGGCCGCACGGCGCACGGGTCTGGCAGGTGCGGGCCGAGGTACCGCTGCAGCCCGCGGAACGGCCGGACGCCACCGGTACCGGCACCCGCGCCGGTAGCGCCGGGAACGGAAACGAAGCCGGGGACGAAGACGAGGCGGCCGGCGGCGACTCCGGCGCGGACAGGGGAGCGGCGCGATGATCCGGGTGGTGGTGGCCGAGGACCAGTGGGCGGTCCGGGCGGGGCTGGTGATGATCCTGGAGGCGGCCCCCGATATCGAGGTCGCCGCAGAGGCCGCCGACGGGGAGGAGGCGGTGGCCGCCGCCCGGCGCACCGGCTGCGACCTGGTGCTGATGGATGTGCGCATGCCGCGCAAGGACGGCATCACCGCAACCCGCGAACTCACCGGCACGGGCACCGACGTGCTCATCCTGACGACCTTCGACCTCGACGAGTACGTCTTCGGCGCGTTGCGCGCCGGAGCGGCGGGATTCCTGCTCAAGAACATCGAGGCCGACACCCTGACCGAGTCGGTGCGGGTGGTCGCCCGCGGCGAGGGGATGATCGCGCCCGCGGTCACGCGGCGCCTCATCGAAGAGTTCGCCGGCGCGCCCGGCAACGGGGCGGCCCCCGGAGCGGGCGCCGGTCCCGGGCGCGTCGACATACCCGCGGCGGCGTTCGCCGAGCTGACCCCGCGCGAACGGGAGGTGCTCGCCTGCGTCGGCGAGGGCCTGTCCAACCGGCAGCTCGCCCGGCGGCTGGGCATCACCGAGACCACGGCCAAGACCCACGTCAGCCGCATCCTGGCAAAACTCGACCTCCGCAGCCGCGTCCAGGCCGCCATCGCCGCCCAGGAACTCGGCCTCACCCCGTAGCCGCCGCGGGCGGCGGCGCGGGCAAACGCGTCAGGGTCCCAGCGCGTCAGTGCCGCAGCGCCATCAGTAGAGCGTCCAGACCGTCGGTGAAGCGGCGCTCGGGGTCGAGTTCGACCCCGTGCAGTGCCGCCGCGTGCGGGAACCGGCCGTCGGGCACAGCGGGCCGCTGCGCCGACAGCCCGTTGGCGCGCACCTCGTGGATGACCGCCCCGGTGACATAGGAGTCCAGCGCGGCGGCCGCCTGTACAACGTCGGAGCCGGCGAGCCCGGCCTCGCTGAAGGCCGCGTAGTGCAGCTCCAGCGATCGCAGCGCCGCTTCGGTGTCGGGACGGCGGTGGATGAACAGCGGCAGCGCCTGGGCGTGCTCCAGCAGCGCGCGGCGGTAGTCCTGGGCCCAGGCGCGCAGCCGCTCGTCCCAGGGCGGCTCATCGGCGGTTTCCGGGGCGGATTCCGCGCCGGCCGCGCTCCCGTCGCCGTCCTCCCCGTCGCTCTCTCCGCCGCCGTCGGCCGGGCCGCGGGTCACGTCGCTGATGTAGGCGACGATCGCGTCGAACAGCTGCTCCTTGCCCAGCGGGAAGTGGTGGTAAATCGCCATTGCCTCCACTTCCAGGGCATCGCCCAGCCGGCGCATGGTCAGCCGGCGCAGCCCCTGGCCGTCGATGATGCGCAGTGCCTCGTTGATGATGCGTTCGGCGCTGAGGCCGGCGTTGTTTCTGCTCACACCCGAATCCTAGGATTACGTGTAAGGCCCGTGCCGGGAAGCACCGTTGCGCTCGCCAGGTGAGGTGGCCCACCCCTAGAGTGGGACGCTGCACCCCGCCCGCATTCCCCCTCCGCACACTGCACGAACCGACGATCGGGAGCGAGAACATGGCCCTGGCAAACCGGAAGGTCGACGACTCCGCGCGCAAGCGCTTCGCCGAGGACCAGAGCGCGGCCGAACGCCTGCCGGAGCTGGTCCGGGTGGTCGCCGAAGCCGAGAACCGGCTCGCCGAGGCCCAGCGCCTCGACGCCGACTTCACTGAGCTGCACCGCTGCGGCACCGCCCTCGACACCGCCCTGACCGAGGCGATGCGCGCGGCGTACGCCCGCGAGCGGGTGCTGATCGGCCCGCGCGGCTACAACGACCGCATCTACCGCCGCAAGCGGCTGGCCACCCCCGAGGTCCGCCGGGCCACCGAGACCGCCGAACGGTTGCTCACCGCACGCGAAGACCACCGCCTGCACGGCATCGAGCGCCTTCCGCTCAACCCTGCCGCCGTGTGAGGGACGTGCGCCGCTTGCCGCGCAGTGGGAGTATCTGAGCAGGCGTTGTGCGCACGCCGCAAGCACAGCAGTTACAGGGAGTGGGGGCGAGGATGCCGGAGGCGATCCGCATCGACCCGACGTCAAAGGTTGCCCCGTATGAGCAGATACGGGCGGCGGTGGCCAACGCGGCCGCCAAAGGCGAACTTCCGGTCGGCTACAAACTGCCGACCGTGCGCGCATTGGCCGAGTCGCTCTCCGTCGCAGTGAACACGGTGGCGCGCGCCTACCGCGAGCTCGAGCAGGCCGGCGTGGTCGAGACCCGCGGCCGCTCGGGCACCTACGTCGCCGCCGACGGCGACGTCCAGCGCGCCGAGGCCGTAGCGGCCGCGCGCGGCTATGCCGAGGTGATCGCCAAGCTCGGGCTCGACCGCAACGAGGCCCTCGACATCGTCCGCGCCGCCCTGCGCGGCTGAGCCGCCCGCGGCCCCATCCGCGGGTGATCCCGGCGAACCTGCGGAAATGCCGTGATCGGGCCCCGGATCACGGCATTTCCGCAGGTTCGTTGCCGTATACGGCGCGGGCAAGGCAGCCCAGTCGACCCGTGTCCGCGTGCAGGGCGCAAAACGACCCCGTGCCCGCACGGTGGCGGGCACGGGGTCGCGGTCGAGGTGCGCGGGTTGGCCGGTCAGCTCGCGAAATCGAGCAGCTGCTGGGCTCGGCTGGGGTGGCGCAGCTTCGACAGGGACTGCTTCTCGAGTTGCCTGATGCGTTCGCGGGTCAGGCCGAGATGTTTGCCGATCTCGTCGAGTGTGCGCGGACGCCCGTCCATCAGGCCGAACCGCAGCGACATTATGGTCGCCTCGCGCGGTTCGAGGTCTTCCAGCGCCCGGCGGAGCTGGTCGGCCATGAGCTGGCGGTCGACCACCTCGGAGGCCTCGGAGGCGTCGATGTCCTCGATGAGGTCGCCGATACGGGTTTCGCCGTCTTCGCCGATGGTGGAGTCGAGGCTGATGGGCTGGCGGGTGACGCGCAGCAGCTCCTCGATCTGGGTCGGGGTTTTGTCCAGCTCCTTGGCCAGTTCGTCGGGAGTGGGTTCGCGCCCCAGGGTCTGGTGCATGTCCCGCTCCAGCCGGCTGACCTTGCTGAGCAGCTCCAGCACGTGCACGGGCAGCCGGATGGTGCGCGCCGAGTCGGCGAATCCGCGCTGTATTGCCTGGCGGATCCACCACATGGCGTAGGTGGAGAACTTGAAGCCCTTGGTGTAGTCGAACTTCTCAACGGCCCGGATGAGGCCGAGGTTGCCCTCCTGCACCACGTCCAGCAGCGACATACCGCGGTCGCTGTACTTCTTGGCGACCGACACGACCAGGCGCAGGTTCGCCTCGAGCATGTGCTGTTTGGCGCGCCGGCCGTCCTCAGCGATCTCGGTGAGGTCGGCGTGTTCGGTTTCGCTGAGCTCCTCGGGCCCGGGGGAGTCCTCGATGGTGCCCAGCCGGTACTCGGCATAGAGGCCGGCCTCTATACGCTTGGCGAGGTCGACCTCCTCCTCGGCTGTGAGGAGCTGGCGCCGGCCGATCGCCTTGAGGTAGGTATGGACGGAGTCGCCCATGGCCGGGGACTGGTCGTCGAGGTCGGCCTCGGGGCCCTCGGGCTCCTGGGGCCGAACACTTACCGCCGATTCGGTATCGTCGGCCTTGGCTGCCGCAGCCTCCTCGGGTGCGGTGTCGAGCGCCGCTTCGAGCGCGTCGTCTTCAGCATCGGCGTCGACGGACTCCACCGTTGCGGCGTCGCCGCCCCCGTTGGCGAGCCGCACACCGGCATCGGCGAGTTCGCGCAGGATGGAACGGCCGTCGGCCGGGCTGATTCCTGCCGCGGAGAATGCGGCACGGAGCTCCCCAAGGGACAGGTGTCCCTGGGAGCGCCCCCGGGTGATCAGTTCGTCCAGCGACGCGGACGCCACATCCTTGCCGTCTGCGGTCTCCGCCACCGTGGGAGAAGTGGCTAGGGCAGTGCGCGACATGAAGGCACCTCCCTCCCTTCCAAGACGTCAGGCGCGTGGCGGTTAAGGAGTCCGCCGTGTTCGCACGCCACTATGTCTAACGTGTCAGAGAGTCAAATGTTCCCGGTCTCGATTAGATCTCGCGGGACGTGGTCTAGGTCACTGCCGAAAAAGGGTGTGTGGCGGTCTGGTGAGCGGGTACGACGGCATGCGACGCATCGCCGGGGCGGCACTGCGGCCCCGGCACTGCGGAGCCGTTCGTTCCGCACCGCCGACCTCCTTCGCGGGGGTAGGGACCCGGTGCCTTGGTAGACGCGCTTACGGCGTGGGAAGTTCCCCCGATGGGCGGATTCCGTTACCGAATGATCCCGGTCATTGATCATCCTGCCCATGGGCGGCCTCGTCAATCGCGCTGCTGAGCGGCGCGGCGCAAGGCCGCCAGATCGGGTTTTCCCGAGGCCAGCAGCGGCATGCGGGCGCGGATTTCCAGTTCGCGCGGCGCCGCATAACGCGGCAGCCGTTCGCCCACCCGCGCACGGATTTCCTCCAGGCCGGGCGGCGCAGCGGGGTCGGCCGGCACCACCACCGCCACCACCCGCTCGCCCCATTCGGGATCGGGGCGGCCCACCACCGCGGCCTCGGCGACCGACTCCAGCCCGGTCACCAGCGCCGCAACCTCGCCGGGGACCACCTTGTGCCCGCCGGTGTTGATCACGTCGTCCAGCCGGCCGCGCACCACCAGCCGACCCTCGCCGTCCCAGCGGCCGAGGTCGCTGGTGCGCATCCACCGCGTGCCGTCCGCGGAGCGCACCAGGTGCTCGGCGGTCGCCCCAGGGGCCAGGCGGTACCCGGCGAACACCACGTCGCCGCCCAGCAGGATCCGGCCGTCGGGTTCGATGCGGACCTGCACGCCCTCCAGCGGCTCGCCGTCGTAAACGCACCCGCCGCAGGTCTCGCTCATGCCGTAGGTGGTGACGACGCGCCCGCCGGCGGCGCGCGCCGCGCTCAGCAGCTCCTGGTGGGCGGCCGCACCGCCCACCAGGATCGTGCCGAAGCGCGACAGGTCGGCGCCCGCGGCCAGCAGCCGGTGGAGCTGGGTGGGCACCAGCGAGACGTGGGGGCGGTGGCGGGCGGCGGTGCGCATCGCCGAGTCGGGGTCGAACTCTTCGACGAGCGGTTCGGTGCCGGCGGCCAGGGCGCGCGCCAGCACCAGCAGCCCGGAGATGTGGGCGTGGGGCAGCGCGCACAGCCACCGGTCGCCCTCGGCGGCCCCGATCCGCCGCAGTGAGGCGTGCGCGGAGGCCTGCAGGGCCGCCGCAGGCAGTTCCACGCCCTTGGGTGTGCCGGTCGAACCGGAGGTGGCGATGGTCAGCGCGATGTCGTCGCCGGTCGGACGGGCCCCGTCCAGCGGTGTGACGCCCTCGGGGGTGCGCAGCGACGCCGGCCGCATCGCCTCGATGACGGCGTCCCGGCGGGGACGCGGTGCGGCGGGGTCGAGAGGCAGCAGCGCGGGGCCGTGTCCGCGGAGGGACTCGCTGAGCAGTTCGGTGAGGTGGGCGGGCTCCAGGCCCAGCACCGCCTGCAGGGGTCGGTTCGCCACGCCTCCCGAGCTTAGGGCGTTTCCACCTGGCCTCTCACCCCGCCCACCCCGCGAAACCCGGCACCGGGGTCGTGCACCGGTGGCCGGGTGAGCGATTAGGGTTGGCCATCGACGGATTCCGGGGGCGGTGGGCCGCAGCGGACCACCCGGGCCGCCCCGGCCCCGGCTCCGGTTGGATCATGCAGCGAAGGAGATGACGGCAGTCGTGAGTGGCGTGCAGTGGCAGCGGTCGGGTGAGTACACCGACATCATCTACGAGACCGCCGAGGGGATCGCCAAGATCACGATCAATCGGCCCGAGCGCCACAACGCGTTCCGGCCGCAGACGCTCTTCGAGCTCCAGAGCGCCTTCAACGCCGCCCGCGACGACTCCGATGTCGGTGTGATCATTTTCACGGGCGCCGGGGACCAGGCATTCTGCTCCGGCGGCGACCAGAAGATCCGCGGAGACGACGGCTACATGGGCGACGACGCGGTGGCGCGCCAGGGCATCGGCCGGCTCAATGTGCTGGACCTGCAGGTGCAGATCCGCCGCCTGCCCAAGCCGGTCGTGTGCATGGTCGCCGGGTGGGCGATCGGCGGCGGCAACGTGCTGCAGGTTTGCTGCGACCTGACCATCGCCGCCGACAACGCCAAGTTCGGCCAGACCGGCCCCAAGGTCGGCTCGTTCGACGGCGGGTACGGCTCGTGGCTGCTGGCCGAGACCGTGGGCCTGAAGAAGGCCCGCGAGATCTGGTACCTGTGCCGGCAGTACTCGGCCGAAGAGGCGCGGGACATGGGCATGGTCAACACCGTCGTGCCGCTGGAGCGCCTGGAGGAGGAGACCGTCTCCTGGGCGCGGGAAATGCTGGAGAAGTCCCCGCTGGCCCTGCGCATGGTCAAGGGCGCCATCAACGCGGTCAGCGACGGCGCGGCCGGTATGCAGCAGTTCGCCGGCGACGCGACAATGCTCTACTACATGAGCGACGAGGCCCAAGAGGGCCGCGAAGCCTTCAAGGAGAAGCGCAGCCCGGACTTCGACCGGTTCCCGCGCCGGCCCTGACACCGCCGCCGGCCACCCGCTGCCGCGGTCCGCACAGGACCGGAGCGCGCTCCTGCCCGTGCGGATAACGGGGCTGGCCGTCCAACCGGTCGGCCGCCGCCCGCCCCGGGCGGGTCCGGCAGGGTCCGGCGCGGCAAATCGACCAATGAGCCGGGGCACCGGCGCCGCCGGGTGGCGCAGGGCGTCCGCGTGCAGGCGGGAGCGGGAGACGGTAGTGGGCCCAAGTGACATCGCCGAGGCGCGCGCTTTTGCCGTGCCGATGCGCACCCGGTTCCGCGGCACGGACGTGCGCGAAGGGCTCCTGGTGCGCGGCGCGGCCGGATGGGGCGAGTTCTCGCCGTTTCCCGAGTACGGGCCGGGCGAGTGCGCCCGCTGGTGGGCGGCCTGCCGCGAGGCCGCCGTTGCGGGCTGGCCCGCACCGGTGCGCGAGCGGATCCCCGTCAACGTCACCGTGCCCGCGGTGGGCCCCGAACACGCTGCCCGCATCGTCGCCGAGGGCGGCTGCACCACCGCCAAGGTGAAGGTAGCCGAGCCCGGGCAACCGCCCGCCGAGGACATCGCGCGGGTCGAGGCGGTGCGCGGAGCCATCGGCCCGGCCGGGCGCGTACGCGTCGACGCCAACGGCGCCTGGGACGCCGACACGGCGGTGCGGATGCTGGCCGAGCTGGCGCGCTTCGATCTGGAGTACGCCGAACAGCCCTGCGCCACCCTGGAGGAACTGGCCCTGGTGCGGCGCCGGAGCGGGGTTCCGGTGGCCGCCGACGAGTCGATCCGCCGCGCGCAGGACCCGCTGCGGGTGCGGGCCGCCGGTGCCGCCGACATCGTCGTGCTGAAAGTGCAGCCGCTGGGCGGCGTGCGTGCCGCCCTGGACGTCGCTGAGGCCTGCGGGCTGCCGGTGGTGGTCTCCAGCGCCGTGGAGACCTCCGTGGGGCTGGCCGCCGGTGTCGCGCTGGCGGCGGCGCTGCCCGAACTGCCCTACGCCTGCGGATTGGCGACCATGCACCTGCTCGGCGGCGACGTCACCGCCGAACCGCTGGCCGCCGAGGACGGTTGGCTGCCGGTGCGCCGCCCCGGGGTCGACGAGACCCGGCTCGCCGCGGTCGAGGCCGACGCCGGCCCGTGGCTGCGCCGCGCCGAGGCCGCCCGCCGCGCGGGCGAGCGGGCCGCCGCCGGCGGGGATATCGCCGGCGCTGACCGTCAAGGGCGGGCGCGTGATGGTTGACCGTGTTTTTCCGCGGTATCGGTTGAACGCGTGAGATCGGGTAGGTCCCCTGAGAGAACCGAAAGCGGGTGTGCCGCGCCGCCGGGAGGGGGATGGGCGTGCCGGCGCCCGAACCGCCGCGGCGCGCGCACGGCGATCCCGGTCACACTCTGGGGGTTTTCCCGGCATGCCGGACGTTTGCCGGCCCATTGTCCGTTGTAGATCGCGGGTTGGGGCCGGTGCTTGCCGGTGGGCGGTGCCGATGCCGGCGCGGTACCGCTGTGCGCGGGCGCGGATATCGCCCGCCCGCTGCGCCCGGGCGGAGCCGGCCCTCGGACACAGGTCCATCCGTACTGCGGTCCAGCGACCCCGTCGAAGCTTGTACATACGTGACGAACTAGAGAGACCGCATGAACCCGTCTACCGCTCTGGCGCGCGTCCTCGTCGACGAACTGGCCCGCTGCGGGCTGAACGAGGCCGTCGTGGCGCCGGGGTCGCGTTCCACACCGCTGGCGCTGGCCTTGGCCGCGCACCCGAACGTGCGGGTACACGTCCGTATCGACGAGCGGTCGGCGTCCTTCCTCGCCGTGGGGCTGGCCCGCACGCACCGGCGCCCGGTCGCGCTGGTGTGCACCTCGGGTACCGCCGCGGCCAACTTCCACCCGGCGGTGCTGGAGGCCGACGAGAGCGGGGTGCCGCTGCTGGTCCTCACCGCCGACCGGCCGCCCGAACTGCGCGGCACCCGCGCCAACCAGACCGTGGACCAGATCGGCCTGTTCGGCTCGGCCGTGCGGCTGTTCACCGAGGTGGGCACGCCCGACCGCGTGCCGGGGATGGTGGCCTACTGGCGCTCGCTGGCCTGCCGCGCCTGGGCGGCCGCGGGCGCGGCGTGGCCCGGGCCCGTACATCTCAACCTGGCCTTCCGCGACCCGCTGGTGCCCGAGATCCCGTTGCCGGAGCAGCAGCAGGACGCGGACGACACCGGGTCCGCCGCCGACTTCGCGGCGGCCGCTCTGGCCAACGCCGTCTGGCCCGAGCCGCTGACCGGCCGCGGTTCGGGGCGGCCGTGGACCGAACGGCTGGCCGCCCCCGCCGAACCGGAGCCCGTGGAGCTGCCGCCCATCGAGCGCGGAGTCATCGTCTGCGGCGACGGCGACTACGACCCCATCCCTTACCTGGCGCTGGCGGCGGCGACCGGCTGGCCGCTGCTGGCCGAACCCACATCCAACGCGCGCAGGGCCGAAGCGGTCTCGTCTTACCGACACCTGCTCGCCTCGCAGCGGTTCCTCGCCGAACACCGGCCCGAACTGGTGGTCAGCGTCGGACGCCCCGGGCTGTCCCGGCAGATGCTGGACTACCTCCGCAGCGCCGATCGGCATGTCGCGGTGGGCGGCGAGCACGACTTCGCCGACCCGGTGCGCACCGCCACCGACGTGGTCCCGGCGGTGGCCGCCGCCGCCACCGCCCGGCCCGACACCGCCTGGGCGCGCTCCTGGCAGGACGCCGAGCACCGGGCGCGCTTTGCCATCGACCGGGTCCTCGACTCCGAGCACGCCCTCAGCGAGGTGCGGCTGGCCCGCGACCTCGCCGCGCAGATGTCGAACGGATCGCTGCTGTTCGCCGGGTCGAGCATGCCCATCCGCGACCTGGACGCGGCCATGCACGCCCGCTGCGGCGCGCGGATCATGGGCAACCGCGGGGTCAGCGGCATCGACGGTACTGTCTCCGCGGCCGTGGGCGCGGCGCTGGCCCACCAGAGCGAAGGCGGAGGGGGCGCCTATGCGCTGCTGGGGGACCTGGCACTGCTGCACGACCAGAACGGCCTGGTGCTGGGACCGGGCGAACCGCGGCCGAACCTGGCGGTGGTGGTGGTCAACAACGACGGCGGCGGTATCTTCTCCGGCTTGGAGCAGGCGGGCCACCCCAGATTCGAGCGGCTGTTCGGCACCCCGCACGGGATGTCGATGGAGCGCGTCGCCCACATGGCCGACGTGCCCTATACCCGCCTGGAATGGGCCGGCGACCTGCCCAAGGCGCTGCTGGGCGAAGGGCTGCGCCTGGTCGAGGTGCGCACCGACCGCGCCGACTCGGCGGCCCTGCGCCGCATGCTCCAGCACGCGGTCGACTCCGCGCTGGAGGATTGACCGGCGCCCGCCCGTTCGCGGGGCGCCCGGCGGTGCGCGGTCCGGGCGTGCGGCGCCCCAGCCGCCCCAGCCGCTGCAGCCCCTGCGGCCTGCTGCTAGCTTGCGGATATGCGTTACCTGCGGCATATCACCGATGTGAGTACCTGGAGCGGCGGGCAAGGGCCGATCGCGCCGGATTCCCTGCGCAGCGAAGGGTTCGTACACGCCGCGCCGGATGATGCGGCGGTGCTGGCCGTTGCCAACGCCATCTACACCGGGGCGGCCGAAACCCAGGTCGTCCTCATCATCGACTCCGGCAGGCTCGCTGCGGAGGTCCGCTGGGAGGCCGCTGCGCCCGCGCCGCCCCCGGGAATGCCGCCCGACACGCTGTTCCCGCACATCTACGGGCCGATCGAGCGCGAGGCGGTGATAGGTGTCCGCTATCTGCGCCGCGATCCGCAGGGGGCGTTCGTCTCGGTGGAACAGCGCGGTGCCACCGCTGACCTGCTGGACCTGCTGCCCCATCCCGAAGGCGGCTGGTACCGCCAGACCTGGACGACCCGGGCCGAGGTGTCTCCGCCCGGCTACCCGGGTGCGCGCGCCACTGCCACCGGCATCCACTTCCTGCTCAACCCGGGGGAGGCCTCGCGCTGGCACCGGGTGCGCTCCGACGAAATGTGGGTTTTCAACCGCGGCGGGCCGCTCAAACTGTCCTTCGGCGGCACCGGCGACCGGCCCGAGGCAGACTCCTGGCAGACCCTGGGCCCATACATCGAGGCGGGCCACGTGCTTCAGGCCCTCATCCCTGCGGGCACCTGGCAGGCGGCGCGCCCGCTCACCTCGGAGGAGGCGCTGGTGAGCTGCTTCGTCTCGCCCGGCTTCGACTTCGCCGACTTCGAGGCCGTCGCAGACGAGTTCTGACCGAGCCGCCGCGGCCGTTGCCGCCGCCTTCGGGGCCGGGCCCCGGAGAGCCCGGCCCCGAAGGCGGCGCCGGAGCTCAGCCGCTCAGCGCCGTGCGCATCACCTGCAGTTTGGACTCGGACTCGGCCACCTCGGAGGCAGGGTCGGAGTCGGCGACGATGCCGCATCCGGCGAACAGCCGGGCGCGGCGGCCCTCGACCTGTGCACAGCGCAGCGCGATGCCCCACTCGCCGTTTCCGGCGCCGTCGATCCAGCCGACCGGGCCGGCGTAGCGCCCCCGGTCCATGCCCTCCAGCTCGCGGATCACCTGCATGGCCGCAGCCGTGGGCGTGCCGCCGACGGCTGCGGTGGGGTGCATGGCCGCCACCGCATCCAGGGTGGATACTCCCGGACGCAGGCGGGCCCGGGCGGGCGAGGCGAGGTGCTGGACATTGGCCAGCCGCAGCAGCTCCGGCCGCTCGGGTGCCCGCACCGAATCGCACAGCGGGGCCAGGGCCACCCGCAGCGACTCGATCGCATAGCGGTGCTCTTCGTTGTCCTTGGCCGATTCCTGCAGGTCGCGGGCGAGGCGCTGGTCCTCGGCCGGGTCTGAGCCGCGCGGGCGGGTACCTGCCAGCACCAGCGAGCTGATCTCGTCGCCCTCGCGGCGCAGCAGCAGCTCCGGGGTGGCACCGACCATTCCGTCGACGGAGAACGTGTAGCAGTCGGGGTAGTCGCGGGCCAGCCGCGACAGCAGCGTGCGCGGGTCGATGCCGTTTTCGGCGGCGGCGACCACATCGCGGGCCATGACGACCTTGCCCAGTTCCTCCGGCCCGCTGCGGCCGGGTCCGCCGCCGCGGATGCGCTCGACCGCCGCGGCCACGGCCCGGTGCCATTCCTCGGCGGTGAGCGCGCCCGGCTCCCAAGACAGCGGTCCCACGGGCGCCGGCGGCGGTTCGGTGCCGAGCAGCGTGTCCGGGGCGCCATCGGCGCCGCCGCCGGCCGCGGCCGTGGTGATCCAGCAGCGTCCGCCGCGGCGCCCGACGATCACGCGCGGCACGATGAGCACCGACCCGGCCGAGCCGGGGTCGAAGGTGAAGCCGCCGAAGGCCACCGGCCCTGTTCCCGGCAGGCCGACCTCGTCCTGCACGCTGGTGCGCGCGGTCAGTTTTTGCAAGGCCCGCGCCGCCGCGGAGAAGCGCCCGGTGCCGTCCGGTGCGGATGCGGGCTCGGCCGGGAGTTCCACCCGTGCGGCCTCACCCCAGCCGACCAGCCCTTCGCCGTGGCGCAACCAGGCCAGCGGGGCGGTAGCGGGCAGGTGCGCGATCAGGTCCGGAGCCTGCTCCAACGGAACCGTGCGCACGGTCAAGGGCGGCTGCTCGTCCAAGGCTGGGTTCACAGCCACTCATCCTAAAAGCCGCAAACTTCCGATTGGGCGTCGGGGCCGACGTTCCTCCCACCCGGCGCGCGGCGCGCCCGGGGGCCGCCGTGCGGCGTTCGCCACTGATTTCGCCGACCGGGCCGCACCGGTCAATGCGGACCCGTATCCTTATCCAGAATGTTGTAAAAACGTATTAACTGCGAGGTAAACCGACACATGCGACGGCTGCTGCTCAGTGCGGCGGCCATGGCCACGACAGTGCCCCTGCTGGGCGCCTGCGTGCCGTGGTCCGCGTCAGGGCCCGAACAGGGAACCCCCTCCTCGCCCGCGGCGCAGGGCGCCCGGCCCATCCCCGAAAACTGCACCGGTACCGCCGACGGGAACTCCGCCAAACGGCAGATGCGCGGCGCCTGGATCGCCTCCGTCCGCAACATCGACTGGCCGTCCGAATCCGGACTCGGCAAGGACGAGCAGCAGCAGGAACTGCGCGACATGCTCGACCGCGCCGCCTCTCTGGGCCTGAACACGGTGTTCCTGCACGTGCGCCCCACCGCCGACGCACTCTACGCCTCCGACAAGGAACCCTGGGCGCGCTACCTCACCGGCGAGCAGGGCGGCGACCCCGGCTACGACCCGCTGAAGTTCGCCGTCGATGCGGCCCACCGGCGCGGCATCGAACTGCACGCCTGGTTCAACCCCTACCGTGTCGGCTGGAAGGACCCCGACCTGGAGAACCTCGCCCCCGACCACCCCGCCCGCCGGCACCCCGACTGGCTCATCGAATACGCCGACCAGGGCTATTTCGACCCGGGCAACCCCGACGTGCGCGAATGGGTCAGCGACGTGGTCCTGGACGTGGTCCAGCGCTACGACATCGACGGAGTGCACTTCGACGACTACTTCTACCCCTACCCCGCCGAGGGCGAGAAGTTCGACGACGACCGCAGCTGGCAGCGCCACGGCGACGGCTTCGACAGCCGCGCCGACTGGCGGCGCGACAACGTCGACACCCTCATCGCCGAGGTCCACGAGCGCATCGAGCAGACCAAGCCCTGGGTGCGGTTCGGGATCTCCCCCTTCGGTATCTGGCGCAACGCCGCAAGCGACCCCGCCGGATCCGAGACCGAAGGGCTGGAGTCCTACAGCGCCCAGTACGCCGACACCCGCGCCTGGATCCGGCAGGGCACCGTCGACTACATCGTGCCGCAGCTCTACTGGCCGCGCGGCTACGGCATCGCCGACTACGCCAAGCTCGTGCCCTGGTGGTCCGAACAGGTCGCCGGCACCGGGGTGGACCTCTACATCGGCCAGGCCGCCTACCGGGTCGGCGAAGACGGCTGGCGCGGCGCCGACGCGCTCTCCCGCCAACTCGACCTCAACGCCGAACACGCCGAGGTCGGCGGCGACGTCTACTTCTCCATCTCCGACCTCACCGGCCGGGCGGAGAAGGCAATGGCCGACGTCGGCGAACAGCACTACCGGCACGCCGCACTTCCGCCCGCCGCCGACCCCGCCGGCTCCGCCGAGAACAGCCCGCCCGCCGCGGTGACCGGGCTCACCGCGCAACGCACGCAGAACGACACGGTGCGGCTGAGCTGGGAGGGCGTAAAGGAGGCGCGCTTCTACGCCGTCTACCGGGTGCCCGGCAAGGGCAACGACCCCTGCGACCTCGCCGACCCCGCCAATCTGGTCGCGGTGACCGGCGGCGAGCAGTCGGCCTTCACCGACACCGCCCCCGCCGACGGGCCGGTCCGCTACCACGTGACCGCGCTGGACGACTACCGCACCGAAAGCGCCCCCGGACCGGCCGCCCGGCTCTCGCCCGGATAGCCGGCACCGCCGGCCCGGCGCTGCGCCCGCACCGGTAGCGTGTAGCGGCGCAGCGGGGCGGGAGCAGCGGCCGACGCCCCCTGCGGCCGGTACCGGCCGCAGGGGTGACGCAGCGAAATGTCCGAGCGGGCGGCCATCCTGGAAGGGGCGGCCGCACCGTTCGGGTCCGTCCGGAGCCGCCGCGGCCCAGCGCCCGCGGCCCCCGGTCACCGGCCGTCCGCCGCCTGCGCCGCCCCGAGCGCGCCCGCCACGCCCCCCGCCACAGCGGCCGAACGAAGGAGCCAGGTTGACGCCGATCCGCCTGCCCGAGCACCTGGAGCTGCTTCTCACCGACGAACCGGTGCTGGACGTCTACTCCTACGGCCCCTGGCGGGTGCCCGACGGACTCGTCGACGAGCTGATCGGGCGCATCGGCAAGCTCATGGACGACCCCCGGGCCGAGCCCTTCCGACCCGGCTCCGGCGGCATGCGCGACCGCTTCGCCAACGAGGCACTGCAGCAGGTGATCATGCTTTCCGGCGGGCTTCGGGTCAACGCCGGCGCCTACGCCCGCCTGCCCGCGATCCTGACCGCCGAGTACCTGGCCAACTCCAACACCGCCAAGGACCCGACCCAGTGGATCTTCGACAACCTGCGCCTGCCCCCGTCCTATGAGCTGTTCGAGGCGGCCGCCGACCGCGAGCAGCGCGAAACCGCCCTCGACCTCGTCCGCGAGCTTCTCGAAGCGGTCGAGGGCATCACCCCGTGGGAGGACCGCCGCGAGCAGATCCTGCGGATGCACCGGCAGCGGGCCGCCGACCCCGGAAAACACGAGAACGACCTCACCGGTAAGCCGCGGGACCTGCGCAAAGACTGGCGGGACGGCGCCGACGACGACATGCTCGCCGCCATGCCCGAACTCGCCCCGCCCGCCGACTTCCTGCAGTGGGCCTACACCGGCTTCGCCGCCGCGCACAAGCGCATCGCCGCTGCGGCCCACGACATCCCCGACCACGAGGACGTGGTCACCGACCTGTGCCTGGGCCTGAAACTGCCCACCCTGCCGCCCATCGCCAGCGTCATCCTGGACGACGACGCATTCGGCGAACAGGTCGAGCGTTTCGACGACCACCGCCAGTCCTTCCACCAGGGCACCTGGAGCCGCCGGGCGCGCACGTGGCTCTGGCAGGCGACACTGGCCGGCGAGATCGACGCCGTACGCACCTGGCTGGACATGGGCACCCGCTGCGCCAGCGCACTGGCCTCAAGCGAGGACAGCGTGCTGCAGAAACCGGCGGTGGCCATCCCGCTGCCCGTGGTCGGGTTCCAGCAGGACCTGCACCGCTTCGGCCGCCCGCCGCGGCGGGCGCTCGCGGCGGCCCCTACCGCACTGCCGGCCGGCAGCGACGGCGGCACCGGGGATGCCGAGGCCCCCGGCTCGGGCGGCGAGGACTCCGCCGAGCGGGCGCTGGCCGAACTCGACGCGCTGATCGGCCTGGAACCGGTGAAGGGCGAGATCCGGGCCTGCGCCCAAGAGGCCCGCGCCGAACGCATGCGCACCGAAGCCGGGGTCGACATCACCCCGCCCGCCCGCCACATGGTCTTCATGGGCAACCCCGGAACCGCGAAATCCACCGTCGCCCGGATCCTGGGCACGGTCTATGCCGGACTGGGCGCGCTCACCTCGGGCCACGTCGTCGAGGTCGGCCGCGCCGACCTGGTCGGCGACTCCCTAAGCCAGACCCCCGGCCGCGTCGAACAGGTCGTCAAAAACGCCCTGGGCGGGGTGCTGCTCATCGACGAAGCCCACACCCTCACCGAGTCCGACGCCGGCCGCGGGCTGGGCGGCGATGCGATCACCGCGCTGCTCAAGCACATGCAGGAACACCCCGCCGAGTTGGCTGTGGTGCTGGCCGGCCCGACACGCGACATCGGCCGGTTCCTGGCGGCCAACCCGCGCCTGGCCGCCCGTCTGCCCCGCCGGCTGGAGTTCGCCGACTACACCGGCGCCGAACTCACCGGTATTTTCGCCGCCGCGGCCACCGGTGCCGGCTTCACGCTGGGCGAGGGCGCGCTGCAGGCGGCCGATCACGTGCTGCGCAAGACCGCGCGCGGTCCCTCGTTCGGCAACGCCCGCGCCGCACGCGGCCTCGCGGAACGAGCCGCCTCGCTGCAGGCCCGCCGGGTCGCCGCACTGGCCGAGGCCCCCGGCGCCGACGAGTTGCGGCTGCTGCTGCCCGCCGACATCCCCGAGTCCACCGCCCAGCGCACCGGCGCCACCCCGGGCCCCTCCGCCCTGCCCGCAGCGCCGGCCGCTGCGCCGGGCGGCGCAGGCCCCGCCTCCCAGGGCGGCGGCGAGCCGGCCGGCCCCGGAGAATCCGGAGAAGGCGCCGAACCCGGCGAGCCGGCCGACCCCGGCGGGCCGACGATGCGCGAACTCGACAAGCTGGTGGGGCTGGCCACCGTCAAACGCGAGATCTCGCTGTTCGCCGCCGAGGCCCGCGCCGAGCGGCTGCGCGAGGCCGCCGGGACCCTGGTGGCGGCGCCCGCCCGCCACATGGTGTTCATGGGCAACCCGGGCACCGCCAAGACCACGGTGGCCCGGCTGCTCGGCGCCGTCTACGCCGACCTGGGCCTGCTGGCGTCCGGGCACCTGATCGAGGTGGGCCGCGCCGATCTCGTGGCCGAGTACATCGGCCAGACCGCCCCGCGCGTGGAGAAGGTCGTGCGCACCGCCGTCGGCGGCGTGCTGTTCATCGACGAGGCCTACACCCTCACCGAGTCCGGCTCCGGCAACGACTTCGGGCACGAGGCCGTCGCCACCCTGCTCAAGCTCATGGAGGACCACCGCGACGACCTCGTGGTCGTGGTCGCCGGCTACGAGGAGCAGATGGGCCGGTTTCTGGCCTCCAACCCCGGTGTCGCCTCGCGGTTCCCGCGCCACCTGCGCTTCCCCGATTACACCGAGGACGAGCTGGCCGAGATCTTCGCGGCCATGGCCGCCGAGGCCGGGCTGTCGGTGGGTGCCGATACCGCGGCCCGGGTGCGCCACGTGCTGCGGGCGGCGCCGCGCGACGGTTCCTTCGGCAACGCCCGGCTGGTACGCAACCTGCTGGAGCGCGCCACGGCACTCCAGTCCAGGCGCATCACCGAGAGCGGCGACGGCGGTGCCGCCGCGTTGGGCGAGCTGCGTCCGATCGACATTCCGGTCACCGCCAGCGCCCGCGTGGGTACCGCACTGCCCGGCGAACCGCTGGCCGGGCTGGAGGAACTCGTGGGCCACGAGCCGGTCAAGCGCGAGGTCCGGGCGCTGGAGGCCCGCGCCCGGGTAGAGGAGGCCCGCCGCAACGCCGGCGTGCACGCCGCCGCCTCGCCCGGCCACATGGCCTTCACCGGCAACCCGGGCACCGCCAAGACAACGGTGGCGACACTGCTGGGCGCGGTCTACGGCCACCGCGGCCTGCTCAGCTCCGGCCACTTCGTGCGCGCCGAACCGCACGAGCTCACCGCTCCGGCCGCCGACCGCGGTGCCGCGGTGGAGTCCGCTGTCACCGGAGCCCTGGGCGGGGTGCTGTACGTGCCCGACGCCCACCGGCTGGGCGCGCACCGGCCCGGCGCGGCGCCGGCGGCCGAAACCGTTGAGGCGCTGGCCCGCCGGATGGCCGAGCACCGCCACGACCTCGTCGTCGTCCTCGCGGGCGGACGCGAGGAGCTGGACGCCTTCCTCAGCGCCCACCCCGACCTGGCGGCCCTGGTGGCCCGGCGGCTCCACTTCGCCGACTACACCGACGAGGAGTTGGCGGCCATCGTCGCCGAGCGCGCCCGCGAGGCCGGGTTCGCGCCCGCACCGGATGTGGCCGCGGCCGTGCGGACCTGCCTGGCCCGCACCACCCGCTCCTCGGCCCCTGCCAACGGCCTGCTGGCCGAGGCGGTGTTCGAACAGGCCGCCGCCAACCAGGCGGCGCGGCTGGCCGCGAGCGGCCGCACAGACCCCGAGGCGCTGCGCGAGCTGACCGCCGCCGACGTACCGGCCACCGCCCAAGGGCGCGGCCCTGAGGACAGCCGGCCCGGCCAGTACCTGTGAACCGCGGGCGGGCGCCGGACAAGCGCCGCACAGGCGGCTCTCAGGCGGCCGTGCGGCGCCCGGCGGTTCCGGTCCTCGTATTCGGACACGAAATCGGCGCTGCGGATGACTGGGCGCTGCCCGCGCGGTTAGAAACCTCTACACAGGCGCGGCTGCGCGGCGCTGCAGGCAGTTCACCAACACACCGCGAGCGGCGAGGAGGGTGCGATGTCCCTGCGTGAGAATGAGCGGCGGATCCTCGCCGAGATCGAGGACGCACTGGCCAAAGACGATCCCGACCTCGACGGGCACCTGAGGAGCTTCGGCGGCGACGACCCGTCGATGGGCGAGGACGATCGGCCGGGGCGCTGGCTGCTGTGGCTGCTCATCGGGGTGGCCACGCTGGTGCTGTGCGCCATGCTGGCCGGCCTCTACTTCAGCGCACCCGTACAGGGCACGGCGCCCGCCCAGCCTTCGACGGGTGTGAACCAGCCGGGCGAGGTCAGCCAGACCAAGTAGGCCGGGTAGGGGCGCAGCTGCCGCAATACCGTACCGCCGGGCCGGGGCCGGGGCCGGGGCCGGCGCAGCGGCGCTCCGGCCGCCGCACGGTCGGCGGCGGCCGGAGCGGGCCGGTACTGCGGCAAGGCGGAGGTGCGGGCCGCCGGGCGGTGCCCGGTGCGGCCGCACCGCTTCTGCGGCATCCTGCAGTGCCGCCGGGAGCACCCGGACACCGGCCCGGACAGCAGCGCCCACCGGGCTGCACCGCCGCCACAGGGCGTTCAGGGCGCTGTGCAGACCCGCTGGGACCGTTGCAAGCCCGCTACAGGGCGTCAAGGAGCGACTTGGCGAGCGGTGCGGCCGCACCGCCGCCGCTCTTGCCGTCCTCGACGATGACCGCGAACGCGAGGTCGAGGCCTTCCTCATAGCCGATGAACCAGCCGTGCGCCGGCAGTTCCCCGCTTTCGTCGGGCGTGCCGAACTCGGCGGTGCCGCTCTTGCCGTGCACCTCGCCGGTGAAACCCGCGTTGCTGGCCGTGCCCTCGGTGACCACCGCACGCATCATGGCGCTCAGGTTCTGCGCGTTGTCGATGGGCTTGGGCTCGGGGCGGTCGGCCGGCGCAGGCTCGGTCACCAGCATCGGCGGGCGCCACGAGCCGTCGGCCACGGCCGCGGGAACCGAGGCCATGTGCAGCGGCGAGGTCAGCACCTTGCCCTGGCCGATGCTGGAAGCGGTCAGCAGGCTGACGTCCTCAGGCTTGGGCAGCGACGGCTTGAACACCGGCAGCCCGCTGTGCAGGTCGGAGTTGAACCCGAAACGCTCGGCGCTGTTGAGCAGTGCCGAGCCGTCCAACCGGTTGGCGACCTCCTGCACCAGCGCGGTGTTGCACGAGGTGGCGAAGGCCTCGGTGACCGACTGGGCACCGTAGGCGGCGTCGCCGGCGTTCTTGTAGGTGCGCCCGCCCACCTCGGCGGTCTTGGGGCAGTTCATCTGGGCGTCCATGCCCATCCCCGAGCTCAGCAGCGCGTTGTAGGAGATCACCTTGAACGTGGAGCCGGCCGGGTACTGGCCGTCCAGCGCGCGGTTGAACCCGCCGGGGACGTTGGCCGCGGCCAGCACTTCGCCGGTGGAGGGCCGGATCGCCACCATTGCGGTCGGCTTGGACTGGCCCGTGATCGCCTGGGCGGCGGCGTTCTGCACCGCGGGATCCAGGCTGAGCGTGACGTCCTTGCCGTCCTCGCCGCCGAGGGTGTCCGCGGTGGGCGCGTCCTCGGGCACGTCCTGGGGTGCCGTGCCGGCTTCGACGACGCGGATCGCGGTGGCCGCCTTGCCCGCCAAGCGCTCCTCGTAGGTGCTCTGCACCCCGCTCACACCCACCGGGTCGCCCAGATCGTAGGCCGGACCGAGATCGCCGATGTTGTCCTCGGTGGCGGTGCCGACAGCGCCGACGATCATCTGCACCGAGCCCGACGCCGCAGGGGTGTCCAACCGGGTGCCGTCGGCGGCGAGGACGTGGCCGCGCTCGCCCCATTCGCTGGTGCGCACGAGGGTCTGGCCCTTGCCCAGGTCGGGGTGCATCACGGCGGGGCTGAAGTCGACCTTCCACTCGCCGTCGGCCTGCACCAGGGGAAGCTCGCCGGAGTAGCTCCACTTGCCGGCGTTGCTCAGCGTGAACTCGGCGTCGAAGGGCACGGTGGCGCTGTCGCCGCTCTCCTCGACCTGGCCGGTGCTCACCTTGGCCTTGTCGATGCCGAGGTTCTCATCGAGAAGTTTCAGCGCTGCGGTGGCGTCGCCGCCGGTGGTGAGGCCGCCCATGTCCCCGTACTCCTGGGAGCTCCACGCCCGCGCGTAGGCGGTGGCGGCGTCTTCGGGGCCGGGCAGGTTGATGATGTACCAGGAGGCCCCGCCGCCGACGAGGGCGAGGACCACGGCGGCGCTGACGATGCCGATGACCAGGCCCTTGCGGGAGCGGCGCGGAGCGGCGCCGGGCGGAGGCTCGGCGCCGGGCGGGGGTTCGGCGCCGGGACCCGGGGGAGGTGCGGCGCCGGCCGCGGCGGCCCCCGAGCCGGAGTAGGAGTAGCCCGGGCCGGGCGGTTCGGGCGGGTCGGAGGTACCGCCGCGGGAGAACACCGCGCCGGACGGGGGAGTGGAGGCCGCAGCGGGCGGCTCCGGGACGGAGTACCGGGGGCCGGGGGCCGCGAAGGGGTCGGCGCCTGCGGTCTCGGGCGGTGGTGCTGCCGGGCCGGTTCCGGGGATGGAGTACGGCGAGGCCGGCGCCGCGGGCTGCCACGGTTCGGGACCGGCGGGCCCGCCGCCGGGGGTGTGCGGGGGTTGCGGAGGCGGTGCTGCGCCCGGCTCGGGGGAGTGCGCGTGGTCGCCGTGCCGCTCGGGCGGCACAGGGGGCGGGGCGGGATCGCCCGGCCCGGAGGGGCGCCGATCGTCGTCCACGGGGGGTCGTCCTTCCGAACAGCTCCGCCCCGCCTTCATGAGCAGAAGCGCGGGGCGGGAGAGAGAGGATGAGTGGCCGGTGTGGCGGTCGCCTCTCGGCGCGAGGCACAACGCGGCTCCGAAGTCCGCACGGTCGTCCGCCGGAGCGGGCGCCGTACGCGGTATTCCGCGAAGGCATTAGGTGAGGCCCGGGGGACACTTGCTACCACACCGACCACTGGCGACTGTAACCCATCACAGCCGTGCTGTGTTCCGGGTGGGCGGGGGGTGACGGCGGTAATCCACATCACACTGTCCCCGCCCTGCATCGGGATCGCACGGGCCCATGCCGCCGTGCATCCGCATCCGGGCCGGGTGCGGCCGGATGCGGATGCCGAACCGCCTGTTTCAGGCGTGCTCGTCAGCGCGGGCGATATGGGTCATGTCGGTGCGCGAGCGCACCTTGATCCGCTTGCGGCCGCGCGGATGTCCCAGGGACTCCTCGTGGGCCTCCAGGCGCTGCCAGCCCTCCCACGTCGTGTAGGCGACACCGCGATCGTCCAGCAGCCGCAGGAACGCCCCGGGGTCGGGCTCGGCCGCCGGGGCGAGGTTTTCGCGGTCGGCGACCAGGTTGGTGACGGTCTCCAGCGCGTCGCCCTTGGTGTGGCCGATGAGGCCGACCGGGCCGCGCTTGATCCATCCGGTGGTGTAGACGCCGGTGAGGGGCTGCTCGTCGAGGTCGAGCACCCGGCCGCCGTCGTTGGGGATGACGCCGCGTTCGTCGTCGAAGGGCAGGTCGGCGACCGGCGAGCCGAGGTAGCCCACGGCGCGGTAGACCGCCTGCACATCGTGGTCGATGAACTCGCCGGTGCCGCGGGCGCCGCCGTCGCCGGTCAGTTCCATGCGCTCGGTGCGCAGGCCGGTGACGCGGTCCTCGCCCAGCACCTCCACGGGGCGGTGCAGGAAGTGCAGGTGCAGCCGGCGCGGTTCGCCCCGCGGGTCGCGGATGGCCCAGTTCTGCAGGACCTTGACGTTGGTCTTGACGTGGTTGGACGACTCGATGGCGGCCATGCTGGCCTCGCACAGGTCGAAGTCCTCGGGGTCGACGATCACCTCGACGCCGGGCTGCTTGTCCAGCTCGCGCAGCTCCATCGGGGTGAACTTGGCCTGGGCGATACCGCGGCGCGCGAACACGTGCACGTCGGTGACCTGCTTGCCGGCCAGCCGCTGGTGGACGTCGTCGGGGATGTCGGTGTCGAGCAGGTCGTCGGCGTCCTTGGCAAGGATGCGGGCGACGTCGACGGCGACGTTGCCCGCGCCGACCACCGCCACGCTGGTGCCGTCGACCTGCCAGTCGGGGGCGGAGTCGGGGTGGCTGTCGTACCAGAAGACGAACTCGGCGGCGCCGTGGCAGCCCGGCAGGTCGACGCCCGGGATGTCCAGCGGGCGGTCGCGGTCGGAGCCGGTGGCGAAGATGACGGCGTCGTAGTGGCGGTGCAGGTCCTCAAGCTTGAGGTCGCGCCCGTAGTCGACGTTGCCCACGAAGCGGACCTCGGGCTTGTCCAGCACCTTGTGCAGGGCCTGCTGGATCTGCTTGATGCGCGGGTGGTCGGGTGCCACGCCGTAGCGGACCAGGCCGTAGGGCGCGGGGAGCCGGTCGAGGACGTCGATGCTGACCGGCGTGGCGTCCGCGGTCAGGGTGTCGTCCTTGGTCAGCAGGTCGGCCGCGTAAATTCCCGCGGGGCCGGACCCCACGATTCCCACACGCAGTGGTCGCGTCATTGGCACATCTCCATTGGTCGCGTCTGCTCGGGCGGGGCACTGCGTCCACCCGGGCACGCTGAACGAGGTTAGGCTAACCTAATAATACCTTCTGCGGATAAAGCCTACTAAACCGACTTTGAAGATAGACAACGCCCTCCGGGTCGCGGACAGCGGGGTGCACCTGTTCGACCCGGGTGCGTTCGCGCATCTCAGTGCGGTGTTCGCGCCCTGTTCAACAGCAACGCCGGTGGCGCTGCGTCTCAGCCGGGGGCGGCTGTGGATTACCTCACGTCGGGCGTGGGATGGGTCTCGCCGGGTGGTTTCGGCCACCTTGGCGGCCGCCCCCGGCCGCTAGCGATGACCATGCGGAAACGCCCATATCAGCTTTAATTCGGGCATTTCTGCACGTTCGGTGCGCCGGGTGGCCGACCGGGGTGGCCGGCCGACCAGCAGTGCGCTACCGCCGGCCCTTTTCTTTCCCGGAGCCGAGTTCGGCCTTGACCGAGGCCGCGTAGCGCGCCACCGACCGCTGGCCCGACAGGCGCTGGATCGCGGCCATGACGGCATCGGTGGCCGCTCGGCGGGAACGCGCCTTGTCCTGCTCGCCGATCCAGGCCGACAGGTCCACCGGAGGCCCGGCGCGGAGGCCGATCCGGCGCAGCGCCGGCACCTTGCGGCCGCGGGCCATGATGCGGTCGGTCCCGGCCAGCGCAACCGGAACCACCGGAGCGCCCGAGGCCAGAGCCAGCCACGCCATGCCGGTCTGCCCGCGGTAGAGGCGCCCATCAGGTGAGCGGGTGCCCTCTGGGAAGATCCCGAACGCCGCGCCGTTGCTGAGGACCTTCAGACTCTGCTCCATGGCCTCCTGGGAACTCTGCCCGGGGTTGCGGTCGACCGAAAGCTGTCCGATGGCGCGCAGCGCCCCGGTGAAGGCGCGCTGGGCGAGGTTGCCCTCGGCGAACAGTTCCCGCTTGGCGATGAAGGTCACCTGCCGCGGCACCGCGACCGCAATGAACAGCGGGTCGATGTTGGAGAGGTGGTTGGAGGCCAGGATCACCGGTCCCTGGGCGGGGATGTGGTGCAGGCCCTCCTCGCGCAGCGGCCAGATGCCTCTGGTGGCCGGCGCGATGACCGTCTTGGCGGCTCCGTACAGCTGCACGGCAGGTGTCCTCTTTCGGCTGCGGGGGCGCGGTTCCCGGTGCGGGACGGCGCGGACGCCACGCGGGCGCCACGCGGGCGCGGCGCGTGGGCCCGGGGCGGCCGGCAAGGTGCCGGCAGCACCGACTTTATCGGCCCGCCCCGGCGGCGGGCGCCCCAGGTCGCCCGGCCGGTGCGGGTACGGCCGGCAGGTGCCGGGTGAGCCCCGGCGCACAGGGCGGTGACGCAGGTCGCGGGCGCTGCGGCACGGCGGGCGGAGTGGCGCGGCGGTGCTCCCCCTACGATGGGGACCGTGCACGAGCAGGGCGCGGCGACCAGCGGTGGATCCGACGATCCGACCCCGAGCGAGCCCATCTGGAGTCCACCCACCCGCGTGCGCCCCAGCGTGGCCGAGCGCCCGCACCAGCGGGTCGACCTCAAGGCCCTGTTCGGGTTGGCTTCCGGCGGCTGGGCCTGGAGCACCGGCTTCAAAGCCGCCGTGGCGATGTCGGCCTCCTTTGCCGTGGCCGCCGCACTGTTCGGACCGCAGATCGGCACCCTGGCTGCGCTGGGGTCGATGACCGTCCTCTACGAGAAGGAAACCCCGTACCAGTACCGCGCCGTGGCACTGGCGCTGGTGGGCGTCGGTTTCGTCGCCTGCGTGACCGTGGGCTCGTTCAGCTCGCTCAATCCCTGGACCGGGGCGGTGGCCATCGGCGCGGTCGCCGGCGTGGCGACCTGGCTGTGCCAGGCGCTGCGCGTGGACAAGCCCGGCCCGCTGTTCTTCGTGCTGGTCTGCGCCATCTCCACCATCTCCCCGGGCGGGCTGGCCCAGGTGCCGGCGCACGCGCTGGTCGCCGCCGTGGGCGCGGGCGTCGGCTGGGCGGTGTCGATGTCGGAGGGCCTGGTACGCGGCCGCCACCCCGAGCACCGCGCCGTCGCCGACGCGTTCCGGCAGTTGGCGGCCCTGCTGCGGGCGATCGGAACCCCGCGCTTGGACCACGTCCAGCACGAGGCCTCGCTCGCGGTCGCCAAGGCTTGGCGGATCGTGCTGCTCAGCCAGACCCGCGGCTACCGCGACACCCCGGTGGCGGCGCGGCTGCGCGCCCTGCTGCGCTGGGTCTCCGACATCCACCTGGCCGCCACCGACGTCTCGCTGTCGCGCACCGACCGCCTGCCGGCGGTCGCCGCCGACTTCGCCGACGCGCTGGCGGAGTCCGTGGGCAAACCGGACCACGCCCCGGACGAGGGCGAACTCGACGAACTGCGCAAGGGACTGCGCCCCCGTTCGCTGGAAGGGCGCCTCTACAGCCGGCTCGCCCGGGCCGCACAGGCGGCTCGGCGCACCGAGCACGAGGTCGAGGGCCGCGGGCTCAAGCTGCACGACACCCGGTACCCGCCGCTGCTGGCGTCGCTGCGGTCCAGCCTGAGCCGCGGATCGCTCATCCGGCCGACGGCGCTGCGCATGGGCGTGACCGTGGCGCTGGCGGGGGTGGCCGGTCTGGCGCTGGGCATCGACCGCTTCTACTGGATCTCGATCACCACCACGTCGGTGCTGCAGGCCGGCAATGTCGTGCTGACCGTGAACCGCTCGCTGCAGCGCGCACTGGGCACGCTGGTCGGCGTCATCATCGGTGCCCTGCTGCTGAGCGTGCAGATGCCGCTGGCCGCGACCATCGCGCTGGCGGCGGGTTTCATGGGACTCACCCAGCTCGTCGTGCCGCGCAACTTTTTCTACGCCAGCATTTTCATGACCCCCATGGCGCTGTTCCTGGCCCACACCGCGGCCCCCAACCCGGCCGAGCAGCTCGCCGAAGCGCGCCTCATCGACACCGTGCTGGGGTCGGTGGCGGGGATGGTCGGTGCGCTGCTGCTGTGGCGGCGCTCCTCGGCGGCGCAGCTGCCGCAGACCATCGTCGAGGTGCTGGAGGCCACGCGCACCGCCGTGCTGCAGGTGCTCGACCCCGAGGTCGAACTCGATCCCGAGCGCACCTACCAACTGCGCCGCGACCTGCGGTCGGCCCTGGTCAGCCTGCGCGGCGTCTACGACAGCGCCATCGGCGACGTCCCGCGCGCCAACACGACCCAGCCGCTGTGGCCGGTGGTCGTGGCGGCGCAGCGCACCGGGTATCTGGCGCTGTCGGCACTGGCCCTGGAAAAGCCGCCGCCCGCATCGCAGATCACGCTGCAGCGGTTGGACCTGGCCTTCGACGAGCTGATCGCCGCCCTGCAAGAGCGGCGGGTGCCCCGATTGGGCGCCCTGCCCCGGTTGGTCGACTATCCGCGCATCAACATGGAGCTGCGGGCGCTGTCGTCGTCCATGCGCACCGCGGTCGCCGAGGACATGCGCAGCGCCGAACGCGAACAGGAACGCCGCGCACAGCGCGAGCGCCGCCGGGCCCAGGAGGAGGTCGACGCCGACCTGTGAGCCGGGCGGGCCGGTGCGGCGGCACCCCCGGCCGGGCCGCCCGGGCCCGCCCGAAACCCGAGCGGAAAACCCGGAACGGCGAGCCCGGCGGCAGCGGCCCGGCGGATCAGCCGGTGTTCACTCCACTACTCCACAACGGCGAAGGCGCGGATCGGGAACGTGGCCAGACCGCGGATCTTGACCGGAACGGCGAAGAAGGTGAATCCGGTCGCGGGCAGCCGGTCCAGCAGGCACAGGTGCTCGACCACGGGGATCCCGGCGGCGAGCAGCAGCGAGTGCGCCGGGCGCGACCCCTGGCTCTGCGGCGAGGTGTCGTCGATGTTCACCGAGTCGATACCCACCAGCGCGGCGCCCGCGTCGGCCAGGGCCCGGGCCGCATCAGCGGCCAGGTACGGGTGCTCGGCCGAGCCGTACTGCTCCGAGCGCCAGTGCCGGTCCCACCCGGTGCGCACCAGGACCGCCCGGCCCGCCACGTCCACCCCCTTCACGGCCTCCGCGGTGATCGCGCGCTCACCGCTGCCGCGGGCGTCGATCACCGCGCCGGGCAGGTTGGCCACCTTCTCCAGCTCCAGGTCGGCCAGATCGGCGCCGTCCCGGTAGCGGTGTGCCGGAGTGTCCAGGTAGGTCCCGGTATTGGAGACGAGGGAGATCCGGCCGATGGTGAACTCGGTGCCCTGGGCGTAGGTGGCCTGCGACTCCTCGAAGGACAAGTGGTCCTCGATGACCGGCCCCGGCAGCCCGGGGTAGGTGGTCATGCCGGCCGCGATCTGGTGGCTGACGTCGACCAGTTGCGTCATTACTCCGCCCTCTTCTCTGCACGTCCCGGGGTCGCTGTCCCCGAAAGCGGGGACAGAGGTCTAGACCACGAACCCTATCGGTTGCAGCACCCGCCGCCAGGGGTGTCCCCGCATTTTCGGCCTTTGCGGCGGGATGCGGTGGTAACCCCCGACGCCACAGGAGCCGCTTCCCACGGGCGCCCACCGTGTATCGGCCGGGCGCTGCGGAAGTGCGGTGACAGCGCGCCGGTTATGTCGGGTTCCCGGTGGTGATCATGTAGAAATGCCGGTCCCAGCGTTGAAATCCGGGCATTTCTGCAGGGTCGGTGCGCCGCCCGCCCCTGCCGCCTGCGGTGGGAGCGGTAAAGGCCGCCCAGCGGACCCCTGCCGGGTGGCCCGGCCCCTAACGCACTGGCCGCCATGACCCGGCGAGCGGAAGCAGCGGGGATCCGCTCCGGACCGCTAATGGGCCGGATCCGAGGGCGCCGCCTCCGATCCGGGCCCGGCACCCTGCGGCTCCTCGTCCCGCCGCGCTGCCGCCGCCTCCGGCGCGCCCTGCCCGCGGAGGCGTTTGAGGTCGGCCAGGGCTTCGTCCAGTTGCGACTCCGCGCGTTCGGCGCGGTGCAGCGCTTGGGCGCGGGCGTCGTCGACGGCGGCCAGCCGTGCCGCGGCGTCCTGTTTGGCGGCGGCGAGGGTGTCGGCGGCCGCGGCCTGCTGGCGGGCGAGTTCGGTGCGGTGGTGGGTGCGCTCCTCTTCGGCGGCGCTGCGCGCGTGCTCCAGCGACTCGGCGAGCCGGTCGCGCTCGGCCGACAGCTCGCCGACACGGCCGCGCAGGTCAGCGCCTTCGGCCTCGGCGCGCTCGGCCCGCCTGTCCGCGTCGCCGGCCCGCCGCTCCGCCTCCTCGGCGCGCTGCTGCGCGCCGTCCGCGCGCCGGGCGGCATCCTCAGCGGCCCGTTCTTCCTCGGTGAGCCGTGCGCGCAGTTCCTCCGCCTCGGTGCGCGCACTCTCGCGCACCCGGGCGAGCTCGGCCTCGGCCCGCTGCCGTTCGGCGGCGATGCGCTCGGCGGCCTCCTGCTGGGCGGCGTCGACGCGGCGCTGGGCCGCTGCGAGCCCGGCCTCGTACTCCGCGTGGGCGGCTTCGCGTTCGGCGCGGGCGCGCGACGCGTCGCCGGCGGCGCGGTCGCGTTCGGCAAGGGCGGTTTCGCGCCGGGCGATGGCTTCGTCGGCCATCCGCTCCGCAGCGCCCGCGGCCGAGACCGCCGAAGCCGCCGCATCCTCGGCGGTGCCGCGCGCCTGGTCTGCGGCGCGGCGGCGGTTGTCGGCCGCCAACCGGGCCGAGTCCGCCTCGGCCACCCGGCGGGCGGCGTCGATGCGGGCCGCCTCCACCTGCGCTTCGACACTGGCCGGATCGGTCATGTCCGCGAAGGCCTCGCGGGCCGAACCCAGGGTGGTGGAGAGCTGCTCGACCTGTACCGAGAAACGGGTCAGCAGGTCCTCGGCGCGCACCCGCGCCTCGGTAACGGGGGCGGCGGCAATGCCGGGAGTAGCCGCAGAAGCACCCGCGCCCGGCGCGCCCGCTGCGGCGCCGCCCGGGTCGGGCGCTGAAGACCCCGGATCGCCGCTGGGCTGCTCCGCGGCTTCGCGCTCCAACTCCTGCTCCAGCCGCTGGCGCTCGCGCCAGGCGCGCCACCGGGTGTGCTCGGGCAGGTCGCAGTACTGCGACGGCCGCCCCGGCGCGGAACTGCGCGGCACGGAGCGGGAACAGCCGGGAAAGTTGCAGGTGTTCGCGTCGGTTGCTGCCACGGAGCCGAGCCTAGTGGTCCAGCGCGGCCCGCGGCCCGCTGCCGCGGCCGGCCGGACACCCGCAGCGGGCCGGCGAAGGGCGGGGTGCCGGCAGCCGTTCCGGAGGCGGGCGGCCGGGCCGCGCCTTGTACTTTCGGCCGATCACCGGCGGGAGGCGTGCTTCTAGGATGGGGGAGTGCACGCGCTTCTCCGCACCGTGTGGGACGAGCCCCGTCCGGTCCCTCCCGCGCCCCGGCCGCTCCGGGACGGCGCCCTGGTGGGGGCACTCATCGCCTTGACGGTGCTCGACGGCGCCCTGCGGCTGGATCCGCCGTGGCGGTGGGTCTCCGTTGCGGTCTTTGCCGGACTGCTGCTGACCCTGCTGTGGCGGCGGAGCAGGCCGCTGCTCATGCTTGCGGTCGCCTGCCCCGCCGGAGCGCTCACCCAAGCGCTGACGGGCGGCGCGGCCGAACCCGCAACGGCTGTGTTCCTGCTGCTGCTGCCCTATGCGCTGTACCGCTGGGGGTCGGGCCGCGAGATCGCCGCCGGATCGGCGGTCCTCCTCGCCGGCATCGCCTTCGCGCTCGCGTTCGGCGGCGGCTCCGCCGGCGAGGCACTTGGCGGAGCCGCCGTACTGTCGGCGGCCGCTGCGCTGGGTACAGCGCTGCGCTACCGGGTCCGGGCGCGGATGCGCGAGTTCGACCGGGTCAAGATGCTCGAACGCGAAGCGCTGGCCCGCGACCTGCACGACACCGTCGCCCACCACGTCTCGGCGATCGCGGTACGCGCCCAGGCCGGGCTGGCGACCGCGCAGGCGCGGCCGGCCGCAGCGGCCGACGCGCTCCAGGTGATCGAGACCGAAGCCACGCGCACGCTCGCCGAGATGCGCGCCATCGTGGGCGTCCTGCGGCGGGGAGAACCGGCCGGGGATGCCGCGCCGCGCCCCGGGCGCGGGGTCGCCGACCTGAGCGGGCTTGCGAGCGACGGCGGCACCGGACCCGTTGTGGAGGTGCGGATCAGCGGCGACACCGACGGCCTGCCGGCGCCTACCGCGGCCGCCCTCTACCGCCTCGCCCAGGAGTCGGTCGCCAACGCCCGCCGCCACGCCCGCAACGCGACCCGGATCGTCGTGTGCGTGCGGATCGAGGCCGCCGCCGCGCGCCTGGAGGTGCGCGACGACGGAGAGGCGGGACAGCGGCGCCCGACCGCGGCGCCGGGCTACGGACTCACCGGCATGGCCGAACGCGCCCAACTGCTCGGCGGCACCTGCGCCGCCGGCCCCGACCCGCAGCGCGGTGGCTGGAGCGTCACCGCGGTGCTGCCTTTCCGGGGAGGGACGGTTTGAGTATCCGGGTCCTCGTCGCCGACGACCAGGAGATCGTCCGCACCGGGCTGGCGATGATCCTCGACTCCCGCGAGGGCATCGAGGTCGTCGGCGAGGCCGCCGACGGGCGTGCCGCCGTGGAGTTGGCGCGGCGGCTGCGCCCCGATGTGTGCCTGCTGGACATCCGCATGCCCGGCCTGGACGGCATCGAGGCCACGCGCCTGCTGACCGGCGCCGGGGTCGCGGATCCGCCCGCTGTCGTCGCCATCACCACCTTCGACCTCGACGAGTACGTGTACTCCGCGCTGCGCGCCGGCGCCCGCGGATTCCTGCTCAAGGACGCCGGTCCCGACCTGCTGTCCCAGGCCGTGCACGCCGCGGCCGACGGCGATGCGCTCATCGCGCCGAGCGTTACCGCGCGCCTGCTGGCGGCCTTTGCCGAAGCCGAACCCCCTGCGCAACCGGTGCAGCCCATCGAGGCGCTGACCGACCGCGAGGAGCAGATCCTGGTCACGGTGGCGCGGGGGCGCACCAACAGCGAGATCGCCGCGGAGCTGTTCATCTCGCTGAGCACCGTGAAGGCCCACATCGCCGGCTTGATGGCCAAGCTGGGTGCCCGCAACCGGGTGGAGATCGCCATGTGGGCCTACGAGACCAAGCGCGTCCGCAACTGACTCCGCCTCCGGGGCCGCGCGGGTCCGCAGGATCCGCCGAAACCATCGTGCCGGGCCGGAGCGGCCGGGCGGTGCTGCGCGCGGCGCGGCCCGCCTGCCGGCGGCCGGAGGTACACCCGGATCCCGCCCTTTCGGCCAAGTCCGATCGAGCCGTTGCGCCGATGGCGAGCGGGCTTCAAGCGGCCATTCTCGAACCGTGGGCGGGGGAGCGGACGGGCGCCCGGCGCCGGTTTGCCGCGTCCGCGCCTTCCCGCCGGCCTGCACCAGGCGGCCGCATCAGCCGGCCGCCCCAGAGAAAGGGCTATCGCCGTGAAGGCTGCTTCCACCCCCGCGGACCTGCTCGTGCCCGCCGCACTGATACTGCTCAGCGCCGTACCCGTGGTCGCCGGCGGGTTCCGGCTGACCGAACTGGTCTCGGGCGCCGAGGTGACCCCGGAGAACGCGCGGTTCGCCGCAGCGCCGCTGCCGGTGGTGGTCCACATCCTCACCGTCACCCCCTACTGCCTGCTGGGAGCGTTCCAGTTCTCCGCGGGGCTGCGCCGCAGCAGGCCCGGCTGGCACCGGGCCAGCGGGCGGGCGCTGGTTCCCCTGGGGCTCGCCGCCGCGCTTTCGGGGCTGTGGATGACCGCCTTCTACGACCTTCCAGCGGTCGACGGGGAGCTGTTCGAGCCGTTGGGACTGATCAGGCTGGTGTTCGGGATGGCGATGGCGGCCTGCATCGTCCTGGGCTGCGCCGCGATCCGGCGGCGCGACATCGCCCGCCACCGGGCTTGGATGATGCGCGGCTACGCAATCGGCCTCGGCGCGGGGACGCAGGTGCTGACCTCTGTGCCCTGGATCCTGCTTGCCGGGCCGGTCGACGAGTCGAGCCGGGCGCTGACCATGGCGGCGGGCTGGGTGATCAACGCGGCCGTGGCGGAGTGGGTCATCCGCAGGAGACCGGTGCGCGCGGGGCGCACGCTCCCGGCCAGGGGGTGAGCCCGGTGGCCGGGCCGGGGGCCGTCTCCGCGCTGTCCGCCTGGCCGGGTGCCCGCCGTGGTCGTCAGGTGAGGCCGCGCAGGTAGGCGGGCAGCGGGACCTCGCCCGCGCCGCCGCCGGTGTCGGGCTCGGGGGGACCGTAGGAGCGCGCAGCGGGCACCACGCCCGCCCAGTGCGGCAGGTCCCGGTCCTCGGGTTCCTCGCTGACACCGCCCGTCCGGATCTTGGCCGAGACCTCGTGCAGGTCGAGCCGCAGCACCGAGGTTTGGGCCAACTCCTTGGCCGTGGGCGGCCGGCAGTCGCCTGCACGGCCGGGGAAGGGGGCGTCGACCAGCGCATCCAGCGCCGCCCGGCTTTCGGCCTGGTCGGTGACCCGGCGTGCGGTCCCGTGCGCCACCACCGAGCGGTAGTTCATGGAGTGGTGCATGGCCGAGTGGGCCAGCACCACCCCGTCGGCGATGGTGACGGTGACGCAGACCCGCAACCCGTCGCGGGCGTCGCGCTGCGGGCGGCTTCCCGTGGAGCCGTGCAGGTAGAGCCGCTCGCCCACCCGGGCGTAGAGGGTGGGCAGCACAACGGGTGCGCCATCGGCGACGAAACCGAGGTGGCAGATGTAGTCGGCGTCGAGGATGGCGTGGACGGTACCGCGGTCGTACCCGACGCGTTCGGCGTGGCGGGTGGGCGTCGTGCTCGCGGCGACGGGGTAGGCGGTTTGTTCCTGACCGGCCATTAATGTACCAACTTTGAACTAGTTCAACGTTTATTACGTACTAGTATGTTGGTTCGCGGCTGGTGGCATGTCAAGGGCGGACCGGCGCCCCGCCTTTCGCCGGGTGCACAGCGGCGCACCCGGCGAAAGGCGGAAGGCACCAGCCGTAGAGGTCTTGCGCGGCTGCAGCGGGGCGCCGCCGGCCGGATCCCGCAACGGTCCGGCCGGCGGCCCCCGCCATCAGTAGCGCGTGCCTGCCGCAGCGGGAACCGCGTCCAGTTCGGCCAGCTCCGCGGCGGTCAACCCGATGCCGCCGGCCGCGGCGTTCTCCGCCAGATAGCGCGGCGTCTTGGTGCCGGGGATCGGCACCACGCGCCGGCTCTGGGCGCGCGTCCAGGCCAGCGCCACCTGGCCGGGGAGGAGCCCCCGGCGTTCGGCGACGCGGCGGGTGGCGTCGGCGATCGCCTGGTTGGCGTCCAGGGCGTCCTGCTGGAAGCGCGGGTTGGTCCGCCGCCAGTCGTCCGCGGCGATATCGTCCGCGCTGCGGAACCGGCCGGTGAGGAACCCGCGGCCGAGCGGGGCATAGGCCAAAAACGCGATGCCGTTCGCCTCGCAGTAGGGGAGTACCTCCGCCAGCGGGTCGCGGGTCCACAGCGACAGCTCCGACTGCACCGACGCGACCGGGTGCACCGCCTGAGCACGCCGGATGTCGGCAACCGCCACCTCCGAGAGCCCGATGGCGCGCGCCTTGCCCGCTGCGACCGCCTCGGCCATCGCACCCCAGCTCTCCTCGATCGGCACATCGGGGTCGAGCCGGTGCAGTTGGTACAGATCGACGTGGTCGGTGCCAAGTCGGCGCAGGCTCGCATCGATACTCTCGCGGATGTGCTCGGGGCGCCCGTCATTGCGGCGCCCCAGCGGGTGGTCGGCATCGGTGACCAAGCCGACCTTCGTCGCCAGCACGGCCTGTCCGCGCCGGCCGGCCAGCGCCCGCCCCACCAGCTCCTCGTTGGTGTGCGGCCCGTAGACATCGGCGGTGTCCAGCAGGTCGACGCCCGTGTCCAGCGCCTGGTGGATCACCGAAACCGAGACCGCCTCGTCGCGGCCGTGCGGATCGTAGCCGTGCGACATACCCATACAGCCCAACCCGATCGCCCCGATGTCCGGACCGTCGGCCCCCAGCGTGGTCCTGGCGAGCATGGCCTGTCCCCCTTCCCTGCTGTGTGCGTCTCCTGCGGCCGCGGTGCGGCTGCGGCGGCCACTGTGCCCCCTGGAGCGCACTCCAACGCAAAGCGGTTTCCGCCGGAAGCACCGGCATGGGCACCGTCGCCTACTGCGGGGATCGCGGATGAGGCGGACTAGATTCAGGAGCATGAGCACAGCACCCCCGCGCGGCCTGTCGATCTCCGAAGCCGCCGACCGCACCGGCCTCTCCGCCGACACGCTGCGCTACTACGAGCGGATCGGGCTGATCGATCCGGTGCCGCGTTCGGCGGCGGGCCAGCGCCTCTACGGCGCGGCCGAGCTGGACCGCCTGGAGATGGTCACCCGGCTGCGGGAAGCCGGCATGTCCATCCAGGGCATGCTCGCCTACGCCCGGCTCATCCGCCAGGGGCCGGAGACCACGGCGCTGCGCCGCACGCTGCTCGCCGAGCACCGGGCGCACCTGCGCGCGGAGCTGGAACGGCTGGAGTCGACCATGCGCTACCTCGACACCAAGATCGGCATCTACGATGCCCGCCTGGCCGAGGCCGCAACGGGTGCCTCCGCGGACTCGGCGGCCCAGGCCCCGTCCGGGGCGGAACGGCCCGGCTGCGGAGAGACCGCTTGCGGCCCGGAGCGCGGCGCGGCACAGGGGTAGCGGGACCGCATCCGCGGCCGGCCCGCGCGCGGTTGCGGATTTCGGCGGCGCCGCCCGGCTCAGTCGTGGCCGCCGACGCCCCCGATCCGGCTGACCATCGTCGTGACAAAGGGCCGGAAGCCCTCCTGCTCGAAGAAGCGGATGTCCTCGGAGCTGGTGGCAAGCGCGGTGAGCTCCAGATCGCGGATGCCCATGGCGCCCACCTGGCGGCGCAGTTCCTCCAGCAGGCCCGAGCCGACACCGGTGCCTTCGTGGTCGGGGTGGACGGACAGGGTCTGCACGACGGCGACTCTGGAACCCCGGTCCCAGGAGCCCTGTTCGTTCTCGCGGATGGTCACCATGGCGTAGCCGACCGACTCGCCGCCGCGTTCGGCGACCACGGCGAGGGTTTCCGGCTCGTTCAGCCATGCCAGGTACTGCGCCCTGCGGCGGCGCCAGGATTCGTCGGCGTTCACGCGGGTGATGATGTCTTCGAGATGCGGAGCCGTCGTGCTGTGCTGCTCGTGCAACGCGGCCCACAGCCCGGCGAGCTGGTCCACGTCGGCGGAGCCCAGGTACCGGTAGCGCAGAGTCGGAACTCCACCGTGAGTTTTGGTCGCCAACGAAGTTTCCATGTTCTTTCCACCCGTTCTCGTTGCGTCCGCACGCCCCGCCCTCGCCGCCCCAGCGGTCGTGGTACAGACCAATCGGCGAGGTGGGCTGTATTCCTGACGGTACGTGGTGATTACCCCGAGTGCCGTAGCGACACGTGAAGAAGGTGCCGGTCTCGTGACCACCGAGAAAATTCCGGCGAATTTGACGGTGGTGCTGCGCGGTCTCCGCTCAGCTCCGCACCGCCCCCATCCGGCCTGCGCCGCCCCGCAGGCCGGAAACGGTCGGCTACCCCGAAGGGCCCCGGGAACAACGTCGGCGCCACAATGGGGCGTTGATCCGGTGCACCGCCCGCTCAGGGCTCGCCCCGGCCGTTCGATCCGAGAAGGCGGTCAGCAGCATGAACGCGCACGTTCCCGACCCCGCTAACCCAGCCGAGCCCGGCCGCATCACCGTCCTCGCGCCCGGCGGCGTCGGCGGACTGCTGGCGGGCGCGCTGGCCAGCGACGGCCGCGACGTGGCCGTCGTCGCCACCGAGTCCACCGCCGAGCACATCGCGGCGCACGGTCTGGCGGTGGAATCCGCGGTCCTGGGCGACTTCCGGGTCGGAGTGCCCGCCGCACCGGCGGCCACCGAGCCGGCCGACGTACTCGTCATCGCACCCAAGGCGACCGCGCTGGAGCCCGCGCTCAAGCGGGTACCGCCGCAGCAGGTCGCCGAAGGTGCGCTCGTGCTGCCCCTGCTCAACGGCTTCGAGCACATGGCGCTGCTGCGCTCGTACTACCCCCGCGCCCACGTGCTGGGCACCTCCATCCGGGTGGAGTCGACCCGGACCGGACCCGGCCGCATCGCCCAGACCAGCCCGTTCGCGGACATGGACATCGCCTACTCGGGGGCGCCGCCCGAGCGGGTCGAGCGGTTGGCCGCCGCCCTGCGCTCGGCGGGTCTGCGGGTACGGCTCCGCGGCGACGAGGACGCGGTGCTGTGGCGCAAGTTCCAGTTCCTGCTGGCGACCGCCCTGGTGTGCACCCACCACGGGACCGCAATAGGCACCACGCGCACCGAACGCCGCGCCGACATGGTCGGCGTGGCCGAGGAGGTCGCGGCGGTGGCCGCCGCCAACGGCATCAGCGTCGAAACCGACCGTGTCGTCGGGATGTTCGAGGCCGCCCCGCCCGCCACCAAACCCTCGATGCTGCGCGACCGCGAGGCCGGCCGCCCCATGGAGATCGACGCGCTGGGCGGGGCCCTGCTGCGCGCCGCCCAGCGGTCGGCTACGCCCGTGCCCACCGTCGAGCGCCTGGTGGCCGACCTGCGCGGCATCGACCCCGCGAGCTGAACGACCGCACCGCCGCGTCCAGCCGCCGGCGCCGCCCCCGGCGGTGGCTCCGCCCGGTGCGGAGCTGTGCCCGACATCACGCGGTGAACAAAGGTGCCCGGGCAGGCCGCGGCGACCGCCGGTGTTTCCCGCGGATTACATTGTGAACATGATCGACGTGCGCCGGTTGCAGCTGCTGCAGGCACTTGGCCACCACCAAACGGTCGCCGGAGCGGCCGATTCGCTGGGGGTGACCCCCTCGGCGGTCTCGCAGCAGCTCGCCGCCCTGGCCAAGGAGACCGGGGTCGCCCTCGTCGAACGGCAGGGGCGCCGGTTCGTCCTCACCGGCGCAGCCCGGGTGCTGCTGGGCCACGCCGACGTCATCTTCGCCGAGATGGAGCGCGCGCAGGCCGACCTCACCGAGTACGCCGAGGGCCGGGTCGGCGTCGCACGCGTGGGCTCCTTCGCCACCGGAATCAGCGACCTGGTGGCACCGGCGGTGGCCGCCCTGCGCGAAAGCCGCCCCGGCTGGCGGTTCGAGATCGTGCAGGCCGAGCCCGAGCACAGCACCGAGATGCTGCGCTCGGGCGAACTGGACATCGCGGTCACCATGTCCTCGGGCACGCTGCCCTCCAGCGGCTCCGCGGATTTCCAGGTCGCCCCGATCATGGTGGAGCCTTTCGACGCCGTGCTGCCCTACGACCATCCGCTGGCCGCATCCACCGACCTCGAGTTGGCCGCCGACCTTGCCGACGCCGACTGGATCATGTCGGCGCCCGGCTCGCCCTGGTACGACTGCGTCGCGGCGGCATGCCACCAGGCCGGCTTCCAACCGCGGGTGGCACACACCGTCCACGAGTTCAGCGCGGTGTTCGCGCTGGTGCGGGCCGGGCTGGGCGTGGCGCTGATGCCGCGCCTGGGCTGGACCGGGCTGTCGGCCCCGCACATCCTGGTCCGCACGGTGCGCAACACCGCCCGCCGCCACATCGTCGCGGTCACCCGGGCGGGCTACAACGCCGAGCCGCTCCTCAGCGCGGTGCGCGAGGCGGCGAGCAAGGTCCCGGTGCCCTCGGTGGGCCCGCTGATGGTCTCGGACCCGGGCGCCGCTTAGCACTTCGGGCACCCAACGCCGGGTCGCCGAGCGCGCCGCCGCCCTGTCGGGAGTCCTCAGCCGGAGCCGTCCGGCGCCTCCGGCCCGGCCGGATCCACAGGCCCGTCCGTCCCGCCGGGTGCGGGCAATGGCGGCGGGGGCGCCGCGTCGTCCAGTGCGGTTTGGGCGGCCTCGTGCAGGTAGCGGGCCAGCAGCGCGATCGGCTGCCAGGACCATCCGCCGGTGCTGCCCGCCAGCGAGATCCGCCGGGTGCCGCCGAGCTCGCCGAGCGGGGAGTGCACGACGCCGCGGCGCGTGGCGGCGGCCAGCTTGGGCATGACACCCACCCCCATTCCGGCGGCGACGACCTCTTCCAGGATCTCCAGGTCGTCGATGCGGTGCCGGATCCGCGGCGCGAACCCGGCCGCGGCGCACATGCGCTGGACGAGCTCGTCCTCGTCGCTGCCGCGCGAGTTGGCGATCCAGGAGGCGGCGGCGAGGTCGCGCAGCCGCCGCCGGGTCATGGTGCGGCTGGTGGCCGGCGGGCCCGAGGGTTGGGACAGCAGCAGCGGTTCGGTGCCCACCGGCCGCAGGGTGAGCGAGCCGGGGAAGCGCCGCGGCACCAGGCTGTAGTCGTAGACCAGCCCCATATCGGCCGTTCCCGACTGGAGCAGCTCCAGGGCGTCGTCGGGCTCGTGCTCGATCAGGCGGACCTCGATGCCGGGGTGGTCGGTCTGGAGCCGGCGCATCGCAGGCAGTACGATCGGCCCGGTCACACTGGAAAAGGTGACCAGGTTCACTTGGCCCACCGGTTTCCCGCCGCCCGCGAGTTCGGCCTGGGCGGCATCGACCCGGGCCAGGATGTCGACGGCGTGGCGGGCCAGCCGGTGCCCGGCAGGCGTCAGGCGCACCCGCCGTCCGGCCGGAGCCAGCAGCCGGACGCCCGCCTCGCGTTCCAGCACCGCGAAATGCTTGGAGACCGCGGAGGTGCCCATGCCGGTGGTCTCCGAGACCGCTGCCATGGTGCCCAGCCGCTCCAGTTCCACGAGCAATTGCAACCGCGTCAAGTCCATTCACCAAAACTACACGATCGATCCGCCAATGCTCCGTGGACAGAAACAGACCTGCTGAGTGCAATGGTCGGATGATCATCTCCCCATTTGCCGCGGTTCGCCCTGCCCTGGACCGGGTTCCGCCCGCCGTGCTGCTGCTGGTCGGTATGTTCGTGCTGCACACCGGAAGCGCGCTGGCGGTCCGGGCGTTCAGCGAGGCCGGGCCGCTGGGCGTGACCTGGCTGCGGCTGCTGTGGGCGGCTGTGATCCTGGCGGCGCTGGGCGGGCGCCCGCTGTGGCGTGCGCTGCGCAGCGCGAGCCGGCGCGAGCTGGGTACAGCGGTGATCCTGGGCACAGCCAGCGCGGGGATGATGGCACTCTACTCCGCGGCAACGGCCCGCATCGACCTGGGAACGGCCACCGCACTGGAGTTCCTGGGGCCGCTGGCCGTGGCGGTGCTGGCCCTGCGCCGCCGCCGCGAGGCCGTGTGGATCGCCGCGGCCGCCGCAGGCGTCCTGCTGCTCACCCGGCCCTGGACCGGCGGAGCCGATCTGGCCGGTGTCGCGCTGGGGTTGGCCGGCGCAGTGTGCGTGGCCCTCTACATCGTGTTCACCCAGCGCGTCGGCAGTAGTTTCCAGGCGGTGCACGGGCTCGCGGTGGCGATGGCGGTCGGGGCGGTGCTGACCGCACCGTTCGGGCTTCCGCCGGTGCTGGCCGCCCCGAACATCGGGCATGTGCTGGGTATCACCCTGGCGATCGCGGTGCTGTTCCCCTTGGTGCCGTTCCTGCTGGAGATGGTGGTGCTGCAACGCATGGGCCGTTCCGCGTTCTCCACCTTCGGCAGCCTCGAACCGGCGGTCAGCCTGGTCATGGGCATGGCCCTCATCGGCCAGATCCCGGCCTGGGTACAGGTGGGCGGCATGGCACTGGTGGTGGCCGCCGGGATCGGGGCGGCCCGCGGCGACGGCCGCAGGCCGGGCGCCGCCGCGCGCCGGCGCACGCGGGAGCCGCAGCAGGAAGGCGGCGGGGACGGGCCGCAGGCGCTGCCCAGCGGGCAGGCCGCGGTCCCACCGGGGAGGAGCGGCTCGGCGGTGTCCCCGAGCGGGTGGCCTGAACGGGCGCTTCCAGGAGCCCTCTGCCCGCCCGCAGCGGGCCGCCCGCCGGCCGCCGGAGCCGGCCGGCTCAGGTTTCCTTGCGCCGGCCTCCGTACTTCTTGTGCACCGCCTGTTTGCTGATGCCCAGGATCACGGCGATCTCGCTCCACGTGAAGCCCTGTATCCGGGCCCGCCGCACTTGGATCGCCTCCAGCCGTTCGGCCTCCTGGCGCACTTCGACGATGGCTCGCAGCGCCAACAGGGGCGAATCGCCGCGGGCGGACTCCAGCAGCGGCGTGATCAGGTCCTCCTCCATGCCTCCAACTTACGCTTGTACCGGGGCCGAGCGCGCCGGGCACAGCCGCGACCGCTGCGCCCCCGGGCGGCCGCCGCGCCTGCCGATACCGCCGAATGCGCCGATTCCGGGCGGTACGCGGCGCGTTGTGTCGTCGGGATGGAATAAAGTCAGGCCCAATCATGAGCACGAATACCGATCTCGAACTCCTGCGCGCCTACGAGCCCGTCCTCGTCTTCACCCGCGGAGAACTTTTCTTCCCTGCCGATGTCGAGTCCTATGTCCGCTGTTGCAGCCTGTGGTGCGAAGACGGCGACGACAAGGACAAGGAGTTCGAGGCCGTCCCAGCGGGCGAACTCACGCTGGACCGCCTCGGCCGCGCCGAACGCGAGTGGCCCGGCCGCTACAAGCACCTGCGCTTCGTGCAGGAGGCCACGCTGCGCGCCGAGGCCCGCAAGCACAAGAAGACCACCCGCAGGGTCATCCCGCGCAGCGGACGGCTGGCCGCCGTCGGAGTCCTCGGCCGCGTGGTCGACATCCTGATGAAGCTCTCCCTGCTCATCCGCGGCGCCGTGCCCGGCGGGGTGGCCGCGGCGGCTGCCACCCGCTACCGCGACCGGGTCGGCGGCGACAGCCGGTCGGCCACCTACTACGGGCGGGTCGTGCGCGAAGGCGGCTACACCGCCCTGCAGTACTGGTTCTTCTACGCCATGAACGACTGGCGCTCCACCTACGGCGGTGTCAACGACCACGAGGCCGACTGGGAAAAGGTCACCGTCTACATCGTCGAGGACGCCCAAGGCCGCACCCGGCCGGTGTGGGTGGGCGCCTCCTCGCACGAGTACTACGGCGACGACCTGCGGCGCAGCTGGGACGACGACCAGCTGCGGCGCGAGGGCGACCACCCCGTCATCTTCGTGGGCGCCGGCTCCCACTCCCACCAGATGCTGCCCGGCGACTACCTCATCCAGGTCGACCCCGCGGTGCTGCGCGGCGTGGTGCGCGCCTGGCGGCGGCTGACCCTGTGGCTGTTCCGCAGCGACAGCGCGATCGTCCGCCGCGGCATCGGCGTCCCCTTCGTCGACTACGCCCGCGGCGACGGCGTGCGCGTTGGCCCCGGCGGCGACCGCGAATGGACGGCGCACCCCATCGACGACGACACCCCCTGGGTACGCGGTTTCCGCGGCCTGTGGGGGCGCGACACCGGCGACTTCTTCGACGGCGAACGCGCGCCCAGCGGCCCCCGCTACGAGCGCGACGGCACCATCCGCTGGTCGTGGGCCGACCCGCTGGCCTGGGTGGGCCTGCAGAAGGTCTCACCCAACGAGAGCGCCGCGCGCGCCCAACTCGCCGCGCACCTGGGCGACCTGGAAGAACGCATCGGCGAATCCGACGCCGAGATCACCCGCCGCCGCGACGCGCTGCGCCGGCTCTCCGCGGCCCGCATCGTGCTCAGCCGCGACAGCCACTCCCAGTCCCGCGCGGCAGAGTACGACGAGCGCATCAGCGCCGACGAGCAGGAGTTGGCCGCCACCTACCGGCGGCGCGCCATGATGGTCGACGAGCGCGACTCCTGCCGCGAGGCCCTCGACAGCGACACCCCCGTTGCGCCCCGGCCCGCCGAGCACCTGGACAACCCGCACCTGCCCTACGCCACCGGCGAGCAGCGCACCACCCGGTTCCTGCAGGTGTGGGCGGCACTGAGCACCCCACTGCTCATCTGTGCGCTGGGCGGCATGCTGCTGCTGCGCGGTATCTACACCGCTCCGGCGATGATCGGTGTGGTGCTGGTCTTCGCCATGATCGACGCCGTTGCCCGCCGCAAACTGACCACCTTCCTGGCCGGACTCGCGATCCTGCTGGTGATCGTGGGGCTGATCGTGGGAATCATCGCCGCCTTCGCGGCCGATTGGCGGATCTCGCTGCTGGTACCCACTGCGCTGATCGTGGTGCTGCTGCTATGGGTAAACGTCCGCGATCTGGTCCGGCGCTGAGCATCCCCGCGGCGCCGGCCCGGCTCACTCCAGACCCGATGCGCGGATGGTGATGTTCAGCCGCCCCTGCTCCAGGCCGATCCCGGCCGGCGCCGTGCCCGGCCGGGTGCGCGGCACCCCGTGGTATGCCATGCGCGCCGGTCCGCCGAAGACGAACAGGTCGCCGCTGGCCAGCTCCACGTCGGTGTAGGGGCGGGTGCGGGTCTCGGTGTTGCCGAACCGGAAGACGCAGGTATCGCCCAGGCTCAGCGAGACCACCGGCGCATCGGCGTGCTCGTCGCGGTCCTGGTGCATGCCCATCCGGGCTTCGGCATCGTAGAAGTTCACCAGCGCCACGTCGTAAGGCGGATCGCCGGGGGCGGGCGGCGCACCAAAGGCGGCGGCCACACCGGCGCGGGCCAGCTCGCCCAGCACCGCCGGAAACGGTGGCACGGGCTCGCCTCCGGGCAGGGTGCGCGAGTAGCGGTAGGGCGCCCAAAACCAGCCCAGGGCGGTCATCCGGACGCTCATGGTCCCGCCCCGCGGCATGCGGTGCCGCACCATACCGCCGGGGCCGCGCGACCAATCGCGGCAGCGCCGCACCAGGTCGCGCTGGGCCTCGAATCCCAGCCACCCGGGCAGGTGCACGGCCCCCGGTGCCACCTGGACCGGGTCGGCACCGAACAGCGGCTCGTTCACGCCGGCCGCCCGGTCCGGACCGCGCGGCGCAGCCGCCGCTGCGAGCGGGGCGTATCGGTGGTCTCCACGGTTCCCATCCGACCATGCAGCGCACGGCCGGGGCAACGCGTGCGCCCACCGCCGCCCGCGCCCGTCCCACCCGCACGCGGGAGGGGCGGCGGGCGCGGCGCGGGGGCAGCACCGCCCGGCGCGGGTAGGATGGTGGCGCGTTGAGTACCGGAGCACGAGCGCAGGAGGTGGGGCCGACCATGAGCCAACCTCCCAGTACGGCCTGAAACCGCGTCCGGTTCCGCCACGCGGTGCGGCGCAGCAGCATGTCTGCGCCGGGCGCCGCTCCGCCTTATCTCAACGCCGAGGGGTGACCCCATGGCCCAACGCAACCCACTTGCCTGGCTGCCCGGTATCCGCGGCGGCCATCAGGCCCGCAAGCTCGCCCGGCCCCGACCGCCGGAGTACTCCATGGATCCCCGCGCCGATCACAGCGGCGGCGCCACGCCACCGGTGCAGGACAGCGTGATCGACGCCGCGATCTATGTCGACGGCAACCGCCAAGAGGCCCCCACCGAACTGCGCGACCTTGCCGAGCTGCACCGCCGTACCCCCGACCACGAGGGCGCCATGGCCTGGATCGGGCTGCTGCGCCCCTCCAGCAACCAGTTGTGGGCCGCCGCCAAGGAGTTCGGGCTGCACGAGCTGGCGGTCGAGGACGCCATCGTCGCCCATCAGCGCCCCAAGCTGGAACGCTACGACGACACGCTGTTCGTCGTGCTGAAATCGGCCCTCTACCTGGACGCCAGCGAAGAGGTCCGCTTCGGCGAATTGCACCTGTTCGTCGGCCGCCACTTCGTGCTGACCGTGCGGCACACCCAGGCCCCCGACCTCTCGGCGGTGCGCCGCCGCCTGGAAAACGACCCCAAACTGCTCGCGCTGGGCCCCGAAGCGGTGCTGTACGCGATCCTGGACGCGGTCGTCGACGGCTACGCGCCGGTGGTCGCCGGGCTGCAGAACGACGTCGACGAGATCGAGACCCAGGTCTTCGACGGCGACCCCGCGGTCTCGCGGCGCATCTACGAACTCTCCCGCGAGGTGATCGAGTTCCAGCGCGCCGCCCGCCCCCTGCTGCCGATGCTGCGTGCGCTCAACGAGGGCTTCGACAAGTACGGGACCGACGAGGAGCTGCGGCGCTACCTGCGCGACGTCGCCGACCACGCCACGACCGTCGCCGAACGTGTCGACGGCTTCCGCGACATGCTGCAGAGCATCCTCACGGTCAACGCCACCCTGGTCAGCGAGGCGCAGAACGAGGAGATGCGCCGTGTCACCGAGGCCAGCTACCGCCAGGGCGAGCAGGTCAAGAAGATCTCCGCGTGGGCGGCCATCCTGTTCGCACCCAGCCTGGTCGGCAGCATCTACGGCATGAACTTCGACCACATGCCCGAACTCGACTGGGGCCTGGGCTATCCGATGGCGCTGGCGCTGATGGCGGGGATCAGCGTCACGCTCTACGCCGTCTTCAAATGGCGCCACTGGATGTGATCCCACGCAGGCTGCAGGCGGGGCGCGGGTTTCTCCCGTACCGGCCGGATGCCGGACCACCCCGGGGCGCCCGGCACCGGCCAACGGGATTGTGTCACCCCGTGCTGCCGGCCGCAGCCTCCTCCTGCTCGACCCAGGCCTGCAGGGAGCGGCCCTGGATCGCGGCCGACATGAGGTCGGGGAACCGGTCGGGGGTGCAGGCGAAGGCCGGCACCCCCAGCGCGGCCAGCGCGGCGGCGTTCTCGCGGCTGTAGGACGGCGAACCCTCGTCGGAAAGCGCGAGCAGCACCACCACCTGCACCCCGGCGGCGGTCATGGTCGCCACGCGGCGCACCATCTCCTCGCGTACCCCGCCCTCGTACAGGTCGCTGATGAGCACCAGGACCGAGTCCTGGGGGCGGCCGATCAGGTCCTGGCAATAGGCCAGCGCCCGGTTGATGTCGGTGCCGCCGCCCAGCTTGGTACCGAACAGGACCTCGACCGGGTCGCTGAGCTGCTCGGTCAGGTCGACCACCGAGGTGTCGAAGACGACCATGGAGGTCTTCAGCGCGCGGATCGAGGCCAGCACCGCCCCGAACACGCCCGCGTAGACCACCGAGGAGGCCATCGAACCGCTCTGGTCGATGGCCAGCACCACGTCGCGCTGCACGCCGCGGCTGCGGCGGGCGTAGCCGACCAGGTTCTGCGGCACGATGGTGCGGTACTCCGGCAGGTAGTGCGCCAGATTGCGGCGGATGGTGCGGTCCCAGTCGATGTCGGCCACCCGCCGCGGCCGGCTGGTGCGGGCCGACCGGTCCAACGCCCCCTGCACGACCGAGCGCGTGCGCTGGGACAGGCGTTTCTCCAGGTCCTCCACGACCCGGCGCACCACCGCCCGCGCCGACTCCCGCGCCGCCTCGGGCATCACCTGGCTGAGTGAGAGCAGCGTGCCGACGAGGTGCACGTCGGGTTCGACGGCCTCCATCATCTCCGGCTCCATCAGCATCCGCCGCAGCCCGAGGCGCTCCATGGCGTCGGTCTGCATGACCTGGACCACGCTGGAAGGGAAGTAGCCGCGGATGTCGCCCAGCCAGTTGGCCACCGACGGCGAGGATCGGCTCAGGTCGCCGGAGCGGTCGCCGCTGCTGCGCCGGCCCCCGCCCGAATCGCCGGAGTCGCCGCGGTTGTACAGGGCGGCCAGGGCCCCGTCCATGCCGGCGTCGGCGCCGCTGAGGCCGCCGCACGCGGATTCGGCGGGTCCGCCCAGGACCAGCCGCCACCGCCGCAGGCGCTCGGAGTCCTCGCCGGGTGCCGGATCCGCGGGTGCTGTTGTCTCGTTCATCTGCTGCGCGCCGGTGTCCCCGCTGCCGGGGGTACCGCCGCCCCTCCTCTCGGGTGGGACCTGGGAACAGGGTCGTCGTTGGCCGGGCGGAAGCGGCCGGGAAACCGGGCGGTTCCACCGGCGGCGGCCGCGGGCCGCACCGGCCGGGAACGGGAACCGGGCAACCGGATCAACCCGCCGGCCGGCCGGCGGCGGCCCCGGCGGCCCCGCCGCTGGGCACAGGCTGCGGCGCGTTTCCGGCACCGCGGGCACTCCCGCTGGTTGCCGTGCCGTCCGTGCCGCCTATGCCGTCCGTGCTTGCGGCCCCTTCGCCGGCCGGCCGCGGATGTCCGAGCAGTGCCGCGGCCGTCGCCACGGCCGGGGCGGCGCGCCGGGAGTCGAGGTCCTCGCCCGCCGCGCCACCGGATGCGGCCGGACGGCCCAGGCTGCGGGCACTATCGCCGATGGAACGGCGTTCGGCGCCGGTGAAGGAACCGAAGGTGCGCCGCAGCAGCGGCAGGACCTCGGTGAACGCATCGGGGGCCAGCCCGCCGAGCCAGCGGTCGATCAGGCCCAGCAGCGCCGTGTCGTGCACCAGCACCAACCCGCTGCCCGATACGAACCCCTCGATCCAGTGGGCGGTGCGCTGCGGTGCGGTGCCCCGCGAGGCCGCTCGGCCCAGGCGCGCGGCGAGCGTGCCGGAGTCCAGCCGCCCGGAGTCGTGCAGGATGCGGTTGGCCCGCCCGCACACGCGCCCCGGCGCGGATTCGCGGACGGCCACCTGCTCCAGCACGTCCAGCCACGCGGCTTCGTCGGCGCCGCCCATCAGCACCGCGGCCCCCTGCACGCCGTCGATCGCGCGGACCATCGCATCGGCGGCATCGTCGCCCAGCCCCGACACCGCGGGCACCAGGCCCGCCCGGATGCGGGCCAGCAGCTGGGCGGCCACATCGCGCAGCGCCGCGGAGTCGCTGCCGCGGACGTCGCCGTACCGCGCGGAGCGCGCCAGCGGCGGCAGCGCCGCCATGAGCCGCTCGATGTCGGTGTCCTCGGCGGCGCGGGCGGTGAGCTCGCGCAGCACCTCGGCGATGGCGCCGCCGAGGTCGGCGTGCAGGCACTGCTCGGCCAGCAGGGTCAGCCAAGGCAGGTCGGCGCGGGCGGCCGTTGAGCGGGCGCGCGATTCCGCGGCCGACTCCACGGTAGTGCCCCAGGCGCCGGCCTCGACCAGCCGCAGGTCGAGGCCGGGCTGCCACACCACGGTCCAGCTCTCGCGAAAGGTTCCCCGCGAACGGACGGTGTCGTGCCGGGGCCTGCCCCACTCGACGCCGAGCAGCCGCAGCCGGTGCAGCAGCACGCTGCGGCGGCGGCCGTTGTCCTCGCGCAGGTCCAGGTCGAGGTCCTGCGGTTCGGCCTTGGGTTTCAGGCGCACACTGCGCTGCTGGGCGGCGAGGTCGCGCTGCAGCGGCACCATCGGTGTGCGCTCGGGCACCGCGCCGAGCTGTTCGCCCAGCACCATCTCGCTGTGCAGCAGCTGCGCGCGGGCCTGCGCCCCCTCGCACAGCACCGATTCCGCGGCGTCGGCTGCCTCGTCCAGCCCGGCGACCGGGCGGCCGCGCAGCGCGGCCAGGGTCTCGGTGAGGCGGACCGCCTCGATCACATGCGCCGAGGAGACCGGCAGATCCTTTTCGCGCAGCCGCCGCGCGGCCTCGGCCAGCCACCGCGTGATGGGCCGGTCGGGTGCGGTGAACAGGTGGTGGTACCAGCCGGGCGAGCGCACGCCCGCCCGGTAGCCGGAGGCCGACGCCAGCCGCCCGTGGGTCCACGGGATCCAGGTGGTGGCGACCTTGGCCTTGGGCAGCCCGCGCAGCAGCGCGGTGTCGTCGGCGGCCTTGGGGTGGTCGAGCAGCGCCGGGGCGTGCCAGGCGCCGCAGACCACGGCGATGGGGCCGCTGACCGCACGCAGCGCCTTGCGCAGCACCTGGCGCATGTGGGCTTCGCGCCGGGCGTCGTGCAGCGCGGCCGCCCCGCCCGAGTGGGGACCCCACTCGGCGCGCACGGCGGCCATGGCCTCGGCGATGGCGGGAAACGGCGACGGCGTGCCGCCGACCGCGCCGCGGCCTTCGACCACGTCGTCCCACCAGCGCTCCGGGTCGTCGTAGCCGGCGGCCTCGGCCAGCACGCCCAGGGGGTCGGCCACCCGGTGGTCGGGCTCGGCGCCGTCGGGGGCGGACTCCGTGTCCGGCCCGGACCCGGCGGCTCCGGCGGAGTCGGCCGAGCCGGTGCCCCCGCCTTCCCCGTCCGGATCCCGATCGGCCTGTTCGGTCTGTTCGGCCTGCTCCTCGGCCAGTACGTGCGCCGCGGGCAGGTCCATGAACCGCGCCGGCACCCCGTTTTCGGCCGCGTAGCGCAGCGCGATCCACTCCGGCGAGAACGACGCGAGCGGCCAGAACGCCGCGCGCGAGGGGGAGTCGGGCACGTAGGCCAGCAGCGATACCGGGGGTTGGAGGTCGCCCACCAGCTCAACCAGGCCGTCGGCCTCGGGCGGGCCCTCGATGAGCACGAGTGCGGGGCCGACGCGTTCCAGCTCGGCCCGCACCGATCGGGCCGACCCCGGCCCGTGGTGGCGGATGCCCAGGACATGGACGCGGTCGGTGTCGACGCGCGCCATCAGCGGCTGACTTCGCGGCAGGCGCGGTAGAAGTCGTCCCAGCCGTCGCGGTCGCGCGCAACGGTCTCGAGGTACTCCCGCCACACGACCGAGTCGGAGACCGGGTCCTGCACAACGGCGCCGTGGATGCCCGCGGCGACATCGGCCGGGCGCAGGTTGCCGTCGCCGAAGTGCGCGGCCAGCGCAATGCCGTTGGTGACCACCGAGATCGCCTCGGCGGTGCTCAGCGTGCCGCTGGGCGATTTCACCTTTGCGGAGCCGTCGGCGGTGGCGCCCTCGCGCAGTTCGCGGAAGACGGTGACCACCCGGCGGATCTCGGCGAGGCTGGTGGGGACCTCGGGCAGCTCCAGTGAACGCCCGAGGCTCTCGACGCGCCGGGTGACGATGTCGATCTCGTCCTCGATGGTGGCCGGGACCGGCAGCACCACGGTGTTGAACCGCCGCCGCAGCGCGCTGGAGAGGTCGTTGACCCCGCGGTCGCGGTCGTTGGCGGTGGCGATGACGTTGAAGCCCCGGGTGGCCTGGACCTCGCTGCCCAGTTCCGGAACCGGCAGCGTTTTCTCCGACAGCACCGTGATCAGCGCATCCTGCACGTCGGAGGGGATGCGGGTGAGCTCCTCGACGCGGGCCAGGCGGCCCTCGGACATGGCGGTCATGATGGGGCTGGAGACCATCGCCGCCTCGGAGGGGCCTTCGGCCAGCAGCCGCGCGTAGTTCCAGCCGTAGCGGATGGCCTCTTCGGCGGTGCCCGCCGTGCCCTGCACCAGCAGCGTGGAGTCGCCGGAGATGGCCGCGGCCAGGTGCTCCGACAGCCAGGTCTTGGCGGTACCGGGCACGCCCAGCAGGAGCAGCGCCCGGTCGGTGGCCAGGGTGGCCACCGCCACCTCGACGACCCGCTGGGCCCCGATGTACTTGGCGGAGATCTCGGTGCCGTCCTCAAGGGTGCCGCCGAGGACGTAGCGGGTGACCGCCCAGGGCGAGAGCTTCCAGCCGGGCGGGCGCGGCCGGGAGTCGGCGCGTTCCAGCGCGGCGAGTTCGGCGGCGAAGTTCTGCTCGGCGTGCGGGCGCAGCGCCGCCGCGGGGGCGGAGGGGAGGGTCAACGGAACTCCTGATGCATCTCGTGTCGGTATTTCAGCGTGTCTGCGAGGCCTTCCAGGCGTGCCTGGATCTTGTTCGAGGTGGCGCCGCGGGCCGCGGCGGTGACTTCGAAATGCAGCGCCGGGGACATGCGGTTCTCCGCGTAGCTGCAGATCGGCCAGACCAAGTCGTTAGGGGAGGAAACGGCACCCAGGATCCGCAGGGCCATCCTGCTGAAAGCTTCGTCCCAGGCGCAGTCGAGCACTTGGACGATGGGCAGCAGGACCCGCCCCGGGTAGTGGGCCTGCCTGGCGCCGACCTGCTCGAGGTGCTCCAGCGCCAAGGAGCACTGCTCGGCGGGTGGCAGGACTCCCAGCAGGGGGCGGGCCCGGGTGGAGTGGTCGCTGGGGGATTCGCTAAGCCGCTGCAGCGCGACCGGTAGTAGAGCGCGCGCCCAGGCCGGGGCGTACTGCAGGACGGCGGCATCGGCCAGCGCCTCGAAGAATTCGTGGTCGCCGCCGGCGTTCCGGGCGACCTCGGCGGGATCAGCGCCGAGGTGGCCGACCCAGGCCCCGAGCGGGGTGTAGTGCACCAGCACCCACAGCCGTTCGCGGCGGGTGTTGCGGCTGGTCTTGTCCTGCTTGCGCGGGGACACGCCCAGGTCGCGGGCGAGGTCGGGGTCGGCGAGGTCGGGCAGGCAAAGCTGCAGTGAGCCGTCGGCGCCGATCAGCACGTGCCGGCGGGCAAGGTCGCTGAGCCGGCGCCCCCGTTCGGTGTCGGGGAACCGGGCCGCGAGCGCCATCGCGAGCCCGCGCACACGGGTGCTGCGGTCGGTCAGCGCCTCGTCGATCAGCGGCTTGTCGGCTTCGGTGAGGTGCGCTCCGCGCGCCTCCAACAGCGAATACCGCTTCTCGGCCGGTTCGCTGCGCCACTGCTCGGCGGTGAACTCGGCGGTGCCGGCCATCCGCGCCAGGTAGGACCACTTCGGATTGAGCCCGGCCAGCCACAGCCCGCGGGCACCGGCGGCAGCGGCAAGCGGCCTGCCGATGCCGTCGTGGTCGCGCGAGCCGCGGTCCAGCAGGTCGGGCAGGGTCTCGGGCGGGACCCGGAGCCCGTGCCGGCCCGCCAGCTCCAGCCATTCGGCCAGATGCTCGGAGTTGGCGGTGCGCAGGCTGTCGAGCCGCTGCGCCGCTCGGGGGCCCGGCAGCGGCGCGGTCTCGGCCGCCGCCGGTTCGAGGATCGCGGGCGAGTCGGTGCCGATGTGCTCGGGCGTGCGGCCCGCGCGGCGCCGGACGGTGGCCAGAGCGGCGCGGTCGAGCAGGGTTGCGGTGGGATCGCCGCGATCGGCGCCGGGCAGGCCAGCGAGGCGGGGCACCGACCGGCGCGCGGTGCCCACCAGCGCCACCGACACCAGATCGGACCAGGTGCCGTGGTCGCCGGCGCCGGGCCCGGTACCGGCGGCGCCGGGGCCACCGGGTTCGGTTCCGGAGGCGGGATCCGGGGGCGCGAGAGGCGCAGGGGCCTCAGGGGGCGCATGTGGTTCGGGGGGCAAAACAGTCCTCTCGTGCAAGCAGAGGCCAGTGGGCGGCAGGTGGTCGGCTGCGCAGCGGAGGCGGGGCGGGCGGGGACCGGCTGATGCGGCACGCATCGGGCGCCGCGCTGCCGCGGCGGCAGGCTACACGTTGAGTGCGACACTCCGGCCGTCGGTATCCCACGCGGTCAGCGGCCGGAGTCCGTCGCCGGTCCACTCGCCGACCACGGTGGTCGGCGCGCCGCCGCTGACGGCGGCGAGCCGCCAGTTCGGCGAGCATTCGGGCAGCAGCGGCAGCACCGCGCCGGTGGGATCGGCCAGCGCCCACGGCTGGTCGGCCGCCACGCGCACGGAGTCGAGCGCGACCGGCCACGCATCCAGCCAGGGGTCGGCTGCCAGAGCGGCGGCATAGGAGTCGAGCGCGGCAACGACACCCCCGGCCGCGGGCGGCTGCGCCGGTTGTTCGGCGTGGACGGCGGCGACCGACGCGCGCCATTCGGCCGGATGGAAGGCGAGGTCGGCATCGACCGAGGTGCCCGCGCGCACCGGGGTTTCGGGGGTCTGGCCCTCGGGGGCGAAGGACAGCAGCGCGGCGGTGCGCCCCGTGGCGGCGCCGCGCAGCCAGATCCGGCGGCCGCGGACCTGGCCGGCGCCGAAGTCGCACATGCCCAGCACTTGCCAGTGGTCGCGCACCGGCGCGGTTTCGTCGGCCGCCGTGGGCAGTCCCACCCGGGTCTCGACCGTGGCGCGCAGCGCCGGGTCGAGGTCGGCGCGGCGCTGGTAGGCGCCGGAGAGCATGTGCAGCATGGCGTACTCGCTCAGCATCCGGTCGGGCCAGTCGCGGGAGGTGCCGATGCGGCTGATGTCGCGCACGCGGTCGGCGAGCCGGCCCGCCTGGGAGTCGACCAATCGCGCGGCCATGGTGTCGAGCGGGGAATAGCCGAGATCGCGGGAACCGGCGAGCCCGGTTTCGAGCTGGTCGCGCAGCCACAGGTCGAGTTCGGCCACGCCCTCGGACACCCGTTCGTGGCGTTTTTCGGCGCGGCGGGCGGCCGCGGCGGGATCGGCGGGGGCCGCCGCAGCGGCGGGCCGGTTGCGCGCGGCCGCCCGCCGGGACAGCCACTCGGCCACGTGTTCAGGGGGCTCCTGGACCTCGAAGCCGGTATCGGCCCACAGGTACAGCAGCGCCAGCGTGTGCTTGCAGGGGGTCTTGCGGCTGGGGCAACTGCAGCGGTAGGCGGGCGAAGCGCCGAGTTCGGCCATGACCCGGTAGGGGGTCTTGCCGCTGCCGGCGCAGTCGCCCCACACCGCAGCGGCCTCCGCGGTATCGGCGGGGCGGAAGCCCGTGGCCGACCAGGAGTCGGGCTTGGCGGTCTTGACCGCAGCCTTGCGGGAAGTGGAATCGGGCGCGAGGGCCCAGACGTCGTCGGTGGTCCAACGGTTGCTCACAGCTCTGAACCTAGCGCCCGGCTATGACATTTCCGGTCCGGGCGCCCGGCGCCGCCGCCCGGCGGTGCGGCGCTACCGAGATCGTCGGCAGTGCTCCGGCCTCCATGCCGGAGGTGAAGCCGACTCCCCCACGTAGCGCGACAGCAAGCGCCGAACCGCCGCCAGGCGGTCCGGCGCCCTTCATATCGGTAAACACCCCGTGCCGGTACTTCGCCACGAAAACCAAGTGCGCGTGCACGACGACAATGCAATGCCTGCCGGTTCTCACTCCTCGTATGCACCTATAAACCAACCGTAGTACACTTGTTCGCATGCAGCTCCGGTACAGCTTCCGGCTGTACCCGAACGGACCCCAACGCGACGCGTTGGCCAGGGCGTTCGGGTGCGCACGCGTCGTGTACAACGATGCCCTCCGGGCACGTGAGACCGCACGCGCCGCGGGTGGGGAGTTCCCCACCACCGGTGACCTGTCCAAAGCGCTGATCACCGAAGCAAAGAAGACACCCGAGCGTGCATGGTTGAGCGAGGTCTCCGCCGTGGTGCTGCAGCAGTCCCTCAGGGACCTGGACACCGCCTATAAGAACTTCTTCGACTCCCTCAAGGGCACGCGTCCGCCCATGGGCCCTCCCCGGTTCAAATCCCGCAAGGACACCCGCCAGGCCGTCCGGTTCACCGCCAACGCCCGATGGAAGATCACCCCGGGCGGTGATCTGTCGCTGCCCAAGATCGGAGACCTACGGGTCAGGTGGTCGCGCACCCTGCCGTCGGTCCCGTCCTCGGTGACCGTGGTCCAGGACGCGGCCGGACGGTACTTCGCATCCTTCGTTGCCGAGGCCGGAGACGCACCGCTGCCGGAGTCAAAGCAGGTGAGGGGTATCGATCTCGGGCTCGGGCACTTCGCCGTGCTGTCGGACGGTACGAAGATCTACTCGCCCCGGTTCCTCCGCCGTGCTGAAAAGCGCCTCAAGCGGGCACAGCGCAACCTGTCGCGCAAGGCCAAAGGCGGCAAGAACAGGGAAAAGGCCAGAGCCAAGGTCGCCCGCGCCCACGCCCGTGTGGCCGACGCGCGGCGCGACTTCCACCACCAACTGTCGACCCGGATCGTTCGCGAGAACCAAGCGATCGCCGTGGAAGACCTGTCGGTCAACGGACTCGCACGCACCAACCTGGCCAAGTCCGTGCACGATGCCGGGTGGTCGGCGTTTGTGGGCATGCTGGAATACAAGGCCGCACGGCACGGCCGCACCCTGGTCAGGATCGGCCGGTTCGAGCCGACGTCCCAGGTGTGCTGTGCCTGCGGGATCAGGGACGGCCCCAAACCTTTGCGCGTCCGGCAGTGGAGGTGCGGGGACTGCGGGTCCGTCCTTGATCGGGACATCAACGCGGCGGTGAACATCGCCAGGGCGGCCGGACTGGCCGTATCAGCCTGTGGAGCGCAGGTAAGACCCGGGCTTGCTCGGGCACAGCGCGTCGAAGCAGGAACCCACCGAAGCGGCCGGTCGGCCGCCGTAAGCATCCCCGGGCTCTAGCCCGGGGAGCGGAAGTCAACGTGGGTATCGGGTGCAGGGTCGGCGGGGTTACGGGGGCGCAATGGCCAAGAGCGAAGCCGACAGCCGCGAGCTGCTGCGGCTGATGATGGGACCGTGGCTGGCCGAGGGGGTGACCGCGGCGGTGCGGCTGGGTGTGGTCGACCGGCTCGGCGCCGGCCCGGCGTCGGCCGCTGCACTCGCCGACACCCTGTCGCTGGCTCCGGAACCGCTGCTGCGGCTGCTGCGTCTGCTGACCGCTCTGGGCGTGCTCGAGGAACGCGACGGGTGCTTCGAGCTGACCCCGATGGGCGAACTGCTGCACAGCGAGCACCACGCCTCGATGCGCGATCTAGCGCTGCTCTACAACAGCGACTTCTTCCGCGGTGCCTGGAGCGGGCTGACCGCGGCCGTGCGCACCGGCGAGCAGGCCTTCGAGTCGGTCTACGGCCAGGACGTCTACGGCTACCTGGCCCGCCACCCCGGCGACGCCGCGCTGTTCGACGCCGGCATGGCCGAAGGCGGCTCGTTCGCCCAAGGCCTGTCCGGCGCCTACGACTTCGCGCAGGCGCGCCACGTCGCCGACATCGGCGGCGGCGACGGCAGCCGGCTGGCGGAACTGCTCAACGACCACCCCCACCTGCACGGCACGCTCCAGGAACGCCCCCAGGTCCTCGCCGCGGCCCAAGAGCGGCTCGCGCCCTACATCGGCGAGGGGCGCTGCACGGTGGCCGCCGGCGACTTCCTGCGGTCGGTCGCCCCCGGCGCCGATGTCTACGTACTCAGCCGCGTGCTGCACAACTGGGACGACTCCTCCGCCGCGCAGGTGCTCGCCAACTGCGCAGCGGCCATGGGCCCCGACGCCCGCCTGCTGATCGTGGAGCGGGTCATGCCCGACGGGCACCACCCGTGGCTGTCGCGGGCCTTCGACCTGCACATGATGGTGATGACCACCGGCCGGGAACGCACCGGGAGCGAGTACGAGGCGCTGCTGGCCCCGGCCGGGCTGCGCACCCTGGAGGTGCGCGCACTCGCCATGGAAATGGCCGTCCTGGTGGCGGGGCGCGGCTGAGCCGAACGGCCCCCGCGGCCCGGTGCACCACCGGTGTGTACCGCCCGGCGGTACGGGCCGTTGCCGGCGCGGACTCCGGACACGCGGTCCCCGTCTGCAAGGGGGTCAGGTTGTCAAGGACACGCGCCAGTGAACCCGGGTCCGTGCCGGCAACTTCCTGCAGTGTGGCCGATCGCCGAGGATAAAGCGAGGTCAACGCGAAATTGCAGGTCAGAACCTCGGTCGGCGACGGCGGTGCGGGCGGCGCGAAACGGGCCGCCGCAGCGGGCGGGGCGCATGGCGGGGGCAAGGCCAGGCCACGCGGCTCACCCGGGGCCGGCGGTTGGCCGGATCCGGCCGGGTGGCCGATGGGGGCGGCGGGGAAGGAAGCCGCACCCCGGTATCAGAAGGCCCTTTAGCGGGCCTGCAGCGCGTCCAGCGCGACGGCCATGGCGATCACCAGGCGGCGGTCGACATTGGGGTCGGGGATGTCGACGGTGTAGCGGTCGCGCAGCCCGAAGCGCTTGTCGACACTGAAGATCGGGTGCTGGCCCGCAACGAAATCAAAGTGGTACGGAATGATCTGCGCGGCCGAAATGAACCGGCGCAGGATTCCCAGGACCTGGTTGCGCTCCTGGCCGGTGGCGGTGAACAGTCCGGGCTGCTCCAGGTGCCAGGTGGAACGCAGCAGCGACTGCTTGAAGTCCTTGCGGAAGTTGCCGATCGCCTGGCCGTTGTGGTCGGTGACGTCGTAGGTTGCGCCCAGGTCGACCACCTGGCGGGCCTTGAAACCCAGCACCGGGTACTGCTTGCTGTCGTCGGTGTAGAGCGTCACCTGCTCTTTGAAGGCCATCCGCTTCTGCTGCGCAAAGGCGATCATTTCGCCCTCGGAGCCGTCCGGCTGCACAGCGCGGACCTCGTACTGGTTGACCATCATCCGGATACGCTGGCGCACCGCGAGTTGGGTTAGCGTTTGCAACTGATTCATCGGTTTTCCTCGGTTTTCAGGGACAGATTTACGGCAAAAGCGCCTGGAACCCGGCTGATCCTAGCGGCACGATCGCAGTCGCGACACATCCGGACGTTGCCCGGAGCGTGATCGCTGCCTTTTCCCACCGGTTCGGGGTGCGGCAAGCCGACGCGGACGCGGAGACCCGCCCAGCGGGGTTCCGCCGGGTGGCGGGCGGCCATTCTCCCTGCACAAGCCGGTGGCGTTCCCGGCGGGTGGAGTGTTGTCAGCGAGGGCACCGGCGCAAGGGTGCGCGCCGCCGCAGCGATCATAGACTAACGAGCATGGAAAGCGCGGGTTGGTCGTCATCCGATAGCGCCCGCGCCGCGCGGCGCGGGCAGCGGGGGCGTCCGCCCGGCCGCACTGCGCAGGGCGATCTCGTGCGTGCCGAAATCCTGGCCGCCGCCGCCCGGCACTTTGCGGCGGGCGGTTACAACGGGTCCTCGCTGGCACGCATCGCCGCCGACTGCGGACTCTCCCAGGCCGGATTGCTGCACCACTTCGCCACCAAGCGCGAGCTGCTGGAGGAACTGCTGGCCGAGCGCGACCGCCGCGACCTGCAGGCCGTGGGCGTACCAGCCGGCGCCAGCGGGCTCGCCGTACTCGACTTCGCCCACCGGCTGGTGGCCCACAACGCCGGCCAGCCCGCGCTCGTGCGCGCCTTTGCCGTGCTCTCCGGCGAAGCGGTCGCATTGGACCATCCCGCCCGCGACTACTTCGCCGCCCGCTACCGCACCTCGGCCGAGCAGCTGGCGGCCGGGCTGCGCAGGGGAATCGACGACGGCCAACTGCGCCCGGACCTCGACTGCGCCGCCATCGCCTCGGAGGTACTGGCCGTGATGGACGGGATGCAGACCCAGTGGCTGCTCGATCCCGAGCGGTTCGACATGACCGAGCGTTTCGGTGCCTACGTGCGGAGATTGGGCGCGGCGCTGACCGCCTGACCTGACACGCCCCGGGCGCACCGGGCGCCGCGGCCGACCCGGCCCCCGCCCCGGCCGATGGGGGAAGACACCGGTCGGCTGCATAGGCGGCCGGATCCGGCCAAAAACAGCAACGGTCACATGCTGTCATAGATCGCGGGCTTTCGGTGATGTCCGAAGCCGCCGCCTGCGGCCGGGCCGGCGCCCGCCTTCGTCGGGCCCGGTCCGGCCGGCGGCCGCCTGCGCCGCGCGGTGCGTTCAGCCGGCCGCGCTGATGGCCGCCACCGAGTCGCGCAGCTTCGAGCGCAGGCCCGCCGGCAGCGGAGCCGACCCGGTCTCCGCCGACGCGGCCCGCTGCCCCTCCTCGCTGAGCACGTACTCCAGGAAGGCGCGCACCCGCTCGGCGTCCTCGCCCGACGAGTAGCGCAGGCAGGCGATCTCGTAGGTCACCAGCACGATGGGGTAGGTGCCGGGCTCGGTCGTGCCGTAGTCCAGTTCCAGCGCATGGTCGTGGCGGTGGCCGCCCGGCCGTTCCGGTGAGGACCCCACCACGCGCGCGGCCGAATCCGGCGATACCTCGACGAACCCGCCGCCCACGCCGATGGCCGCGGTGGACATGCCGGCGGTGTGCGAGGCCTCGACGTAGCCGATCGTGCCCGCGCCGCCTTCGACCGCCTGTGCGATCCCGCTGTTGCCCTGGGCCGCTTCGACCGGGTTGACCGGCCAGGTGCCGCCGGGCGCGTGCGGCCATGCCCCGCCGGCCGCCTCGGCCAGATAGGCGGTGAAGTTCTCCGTGGTACCGGAGTCGTCGGCGCGCGTGACCGGGGTGATGCGCAGGTCGGGGAGGTCGGCGCCGGGGTTGTGCTCGGCGATCGCGGGATCGTTCCAGCGGGTGATCTCCTGGTTGAAAATCCGGGCCAGGACCTGCGGCGGCAGGTTCAGCGAGTCGACGCCCTCCAGGTCGAAGATGACGGCGATGGGCACCACGTAACCGGGGATGTTGACCGCGGCCGCCCCGGCGGCGCAGCGCTTGCGCGCCCGGCGGTGCTCGGCGGCATCCAGCGCGGCATCGGACCCGGCGAATTCCACGGCGCTGTCGAGGAACTGGCTGCGCCCGGCACCCGACCCCACCGAGTCGTAGAGCACAAGGGCGTCGTCGCAGGCGAGCTGGAAACCGGCGACCCAGGCGTACATGGCGTTCTCCTGGGCACTGGATCCCGCCGCCGAGAGGCTGCCGTCAAAGCAGTTGATGTCCTCGGGTACGGGAGGAGGCTCCTGGCCTTCTCTGAGGGCGTTGTCGCTGCCGCATGCCGCGGTCAGCGCCAGCACGCCGGCCAGTGCGGTCGCGGACAGGGTGCGGTGGCCGGGCAGGGTCACGGGTCTGACATTCCCCTTTGCGAGCGGTTGGCAACCCTGCGTGTGCAACGGGATGCCCGAAACGTCGGATGCATGGCGCTAAAGTGGCCGAACTCCGAAGGGGAATCTAACAACCGGTGAACTGGGCTGGCCAGCGGCCCCCGATCAGGCACGCCCCGCCGCCGTGCGGGCGGGTCGGCCCGCCCGCACGGCGGGCACCTCGGGCACGCGCCGGCGCTCCGCTCAGTGTGCGCCGGCGCGCCGTTCCCCGATGCGGGCCAGCACCGCCCGCAGCCCCAGCTCGTAACCTGCCGGGCCGCAGCCCGCGATGTAGCCCTGCACCACCGGAGCCGTCACCGACCTGTGCCGGAACTCCTCGCGCGCGTAGACGTTGGAGATGTGCACCTCGACACAAGGGGTCTCCACCGCGTCGATCGCGTCGCGCAGCGCAATGCTGTAGTGGGCAAAGGCCCCCGGATTGAGGACGATGCCGTCGAAGGCGCGTGCCCGGTGCACCTGTTCGACCAGCACGCCCTCATGGTTGCTCTGCACACACTCGACCCCGGCACCCAGTTCGGTGCCCAGCGCCGCGACACGGCGCTCGATCTCGGCCAGGGTCACCGACCCGTACTGCTCCGGGTCGCGGCTGCCCAGCAGGTTCAGGTTGGGCCCGTTGAGCAGGAGCACGGCGGGGGGCGCACCGGAATCGGCCATCGGAGTGGACCTTTCGTTATGGAACAGTGGCAACAGCGGTCTGCAGGAATTGAATCCGCGCAGCCGCACACCGCGGCAGCGGATACGCGGGTACACGGTTCCGCGCAAAACGCAGGGAGGAGGCGGACTCACCGATCCTAGTTTCTGCAGCCGCCCGCGGCTCCGGGCCCCGGCGGGCATGTCGCCCTCCAACCCCCGGTCAGCGGCCCGCAAGGTACCCGGTTCAACGGCGGCGGTGCGGGGCAGAGAACCCACGATGAACGCGCACAGCCCGCCGACCTCCACCTACCGGCTGCAGCTCGGACGGGGCCGCACGCTCCATTGGGCCGCCGGTCTCGTCGATTACCTGCACCGGCTGGGGGCGGGCGCCATCTACCTGTCGCCGATCCTCACTGCCGCGCCCGGATCCGAGCACGGCTACGACGTCACCGATCCCGCATCGGTCTCGGCGGCCCTGGGCGGCGACCCCGCGCGCCGCGAACTGGCCGGGCGGCTGCACGAGCACGGCATGGGCCTGGTCGCCGACATCGTGCCCAACCACATGTCGGTCGCCGCACCCGCCGCCAACCCGTGGTGGTGGGACGTGCTGCGCAGCGGCAGGGACTCCGCCCGCGCACGCTGCTTCGACATCGACTGGTCGGCCGGCCGCCTCGAACTGCCCGTCCTCGCCGACGACGGCGACGGTGGCGCCGCCGCCCTGGAACGCCTCGGTATCGCCGACGGCTGCCTGACCTACGAGGACCACCGCTTCCCGATCGCACCCGGCACCCACCGGCCCGGCGACACCGCAAGTGACGTGCACGGACGCCAGCACTACCGGCTGGTGTCCTGGCGGCGCGGCCGCGAGCGGCTGAGCTACCGCCGCTTCTTCGACATCACCGGACTGGCGGCGGTGCGAATGGAGGACCCCGACGTCTTCGCGGCCGCCCACGCCGAAATCCTGCGCTGGGCCGAACGCGGCGAACTGGACGGGTTGCGGGTCGACCACCCCGACGGCCTCAGCGACCCGGGCGGCTACCTGCGGCGGCTGCGCGACTCCTTCGGCGGCTGGATCGTGGCCGAGAAGATCCTCGGTCCGGGCGAGTCGCTGCCCGCCTCCTGGCCGGTCGAGGGCACCACCGGCTACGACGCGCTGCGCGAGGTATGCGGCCTGTTCGTGGACCCCGCCGGCAAACCCGTGCTGAGCGAACTCGCCGTGGCCGTGGGCGCCCCGGTGCGCACCGCCGCAGTGCAGGCCGAATCCCGCCGGCTCGCCGCCCGCGAACTGCTCGCCCCCGAGGTGCGCCGGATCGCCGCACTGCTGGACGACACCGACCCCGCACAGGCCGAACCCGCCGTGGCCGAACTGCTGGCGTCCTTCGACACCTACCGCAGCTACCTGCCCGAAGGCCGTGCGGCATGGGACCGGGCCGTCGCCGCGGCCCAGACCTGCCGCCCCGACCTCGCCGGGATCATCGCCCGCATCGACCGGCACGCCCGCGCCGACCCCGCCGGGGAACTCGCCGTGCGCATCCAGCAGACCAGCGGCATGGTCATGGCCAAGGGCACCGAGGACACCGCGTTCTACCGCGCCACCCGCTTCGTCGCGCTGAACGAGGTCGGCGGCGACCCCGCCCGGTTCGGGGTCGCCCCCGCTGAATTCCACGACCGGTGCGCCCGCCGCGAGGCATGCCGGCCGCAGACCATGACCGCCCTGTCCACCCACGACACCAAGCGTTCGGAGGACGTGCGCGCCCGGCTGGCGGCGATCAGCGAGATCCCCAGGGAGTTCGCCGCTGCCGTGCACCGCTGGCGCGGCAGCTGCGCCATCAGCGACCCCGCCCTGGACCTGCTCGCCTGGCAGACCCTGGTGGGTACCTGGCCCATCAGCGCGGCGCGGCTGCGCGACCACCTGCTCAAGGCCGCCCGCGAACAGAAGGAGCGCACCTCCTGGATCGACGGCGACCCCGGCTTCGAAGCAGAGATCGCCGCCTGGCCCGAACAGGTGCTTTCGGCGACCGACCTGTGCGCCGACATCGCCGCGTTCGTCGGCCGTATCCGCGCAGCCGGCTGGAGCAACTCCCTGGGCCAGAAACTGCTGCAGCTCGCCGGCCCCGGAGTGCCCGATCTCTACCAGGGCTCGGAGCTGTGGGACCTGTCCCTGGTCGACCCCGACAACCGCCGCCCCGTCGACTTCACCTGCCGCCAGACCCACCTGGAACGCCTTGAGAGCGGGCACCTACCCGAAATCGACGCCTCCGGCGCAGCGAAACTGCACGTGGTCCGCAGCGCGCTGCACCTCCGCCGCGACCACGACCTGCGCGGATACCTCCCGCTGGAGCCGGTGGGCCCCGAATCCGAGCACGCCGTCGCCTTCGCCCGCGGCCCCCGCCACGACGTGGCCGCCGTCGCCACGCGGCTGCCGCTCGGCCTGGCAGCCAAGGGCGGCTGGTCCGAGACCGCCGTCCCCCTGCCGTCGGGGCCGGGCACCTGGCGCGACCTGCTCACCGGCCGGGTACTGCTGCCCGAACGCACCGACGGTTTCTGCGCCGCCCGCCTGGCGGCCGTACTGGACCGCTACCCCGTGGCCCTGCTGGTGCGCAGCTGAGAGCCGCGGGCGCCGGGGCGCGGGTCGGCGCGCAGGTGCCACCGCCGCGGGCGCAGCCCCGGCAGTCCGCCGTGCAACCCGCCCCGGCAACCGCGCGCCGCGGCTAAGCTGCAGGCACATGACCTCCACCGACGACGGCCCCGCTGCGCTGCCCGCCCGGCTGCGGATGCCCGAACCCGTGCTGCGCGCCCTGGCCTGCCCCGTGTGCGGGCAGCCCCTGGGCCCCGGCGGCAACGCGCTGGCCTGCACCGCGGGACACCGGTTCGACGTCGCCCGCGAGGGCTATGCCGGCCTGCTCACCGGCCACCGAACGGCGGGCACCGGCGACACCAAGGAGATGGTGCGCGCCCGCACCGAGTTCCAGGCCGCCGGACACTACGCGCCCCTGGCCGCCCGCATCGCCGAACTCGCCGCCGGTACCCCCGCCGCCGCGGACGGCCTGATCGCCGACATCGGGGCCGGCACCGGCTACTACCTCGCGGCGGCGCTGGAAGCCGCCCCCGGCGCCTGGGGGCTGGCGCTGGACGTGTCCAAGTTCGCGCTGCGCCGCGCCGCCCGCGCCCACCCGCGCGCCGGCGCCGCCGCCTGCGACACCTGGCGCGGCCTGCCGCTGCGCAGCGGTTCTGCGGCGGTGCTGCTCAACGTGTTCGCGCCCCGCGAGGCGGCCGAGTTCCACCGCGTACTGCGCAGCGACGGGTCCCTGGCCGTGGTCACGCCCACCCCGCGCCACCTCGCCGGTCTGGTCGCCGACCTGGGGCTGGTCACCGTCGACGCGCACAAGGAGCAGCGGCTGGAGGGCGGGCTGGCCGCCCACTTCACCCGCGTGCACCGCGAAGAGCTGGACGTGGCACTGTCGCTGTCGCCCGAGGAGGCCGCGTCACTGGTCGCGATGGGCCCCAGCGCCCGCCACCTCGCGCCCGGCGAGATCCCCGACCGCGTCGGCGCCTTGGGCGCCCCGATTGCGGCCGCGGCGTCCTTCGCCATCTCGGTGTACCGCCCGAGCTGATCCGGCGGGCGGAGCCGCCGCCCCCGCCGCCGGGCCGGCACTCTCGCGCGCCGGCGACTTCGCAGGCCGCACCCGCCGCAGAGCCGCGCTTTATCCCGGTGCCGCCCGGGTACGACCGCCCCGTGAGCGCGCACGAAGGGCACCGGTTCGGGGTCTGGGCACCGCAACGCAGCAGGGTCGATTTGCGCTTGGGCGGCACCGACCACCCCATGCGCCGCGGCTCCGGCGGCTGGTGGCACGTCCGCGCCGCCGCGGCGGGTACCGGCGACGACTACGCGTTCGTGCTCGACGGCGACGGCACCCCGCTGCCCGATCCCCGCTCGCTGCACCAGCCCAACGGCGTGCACGGGCCCTCGCGCATCTACGACCACGCCGACTTCGACTGGACCGACACCGACTGGCGCGGGCGTGCGCTGCCCGGATGCGTCGTCTACGAGCTGCACATCGGGACCTTCACCCCCGAAGGAACGTTCGACGCCGCCATCGCCCGCCTGGACCACCTCACCGACCTCGGCGCCGACCTGGTGCAGCTCATGCCCGTCAACGCCTTCGGCGGCACCGACCACGGGTGGGGCTACGACGGAGTGCTGTGGGGAGCGGTGCACGAACCCTACGGCGGCCCCGACGGCCTCAAACGCTTCACCGACGCCTGCCACCGCCGCGGCCTGGGCGTACTGCTCGACGTCGTCTACAACCACCTCGGGCCCGAAGGCGCCTACCTGCCGCGGTTCGGCCCCTACTTCAGCGGCGACACCCCCTGGGGACCCTCGCTGAACCTGGACGGCCCCGGATCCGACGAGGTCCGGCGCTACGTGATCGACAACGCCCTGGGTTGGCTGCGCGACTTCCACCTCGACGGGTTGCGCTTGGACGCGGTGCACGCGCTGCACGACTCCCGCGCCCGCCACCTGCTCACCGAACTCTCCGCCGAGGTCGACGCGCTGGCGGCGGGCCTGCGCCGTCCGCTCACCCTCATCGCCGAGTCCGACCGCAACGACCCCGCCACCGTCACCGCGCGCGAGGCCGGCGGCCACGGGCTGGCCGCGCAGTGGTGCGACGACCTGCACCACGCCCTGCACACCGCCCTCACCGGCGAGGACCACGGCTACTACGCCGACTTCGCCGCACCCGGGGTGCTGGCCGGTACCCTCGCCCGGGCGTTCTGGCACGACGGCCGCTACTCCGCCTTCCGCGGCCGCACCCACGGCGCCCCCGTCGACACCGCCCGCATCCCCGGCCACCGTTTCCTGGCCTACCTGCAGAACCACGACCAGATCGGCAACCGCGCCGGCGGCGACCGGATGGCCGCGACCGTATCGCCCGGCCTGCTGGCATGCGGTGCGGCACTGGTGCTGTGCTCGCCTTACACCCCCATGGTGTTCATGGGCGAGGAGTGGGCTGCGGCCACACCCTGGCCGTTCTTCGCCTCCTTCACCGAACCCGCACTGGCCGAGGGCGTGCGCACGGGGCGCCGCCGCGAGTTCGCCGCCCACGGCTGGGATGCGGCCGACATTCCCGACCCCCTCGACCCCCGCACCCGCGAACGGGCCGTGCTGCGGTGGGACGAGCGCGACCGCCCGCCGCACCGCGGCACCCTGCAGATCTACCGGCGGCTCATCGCGTTGCGCCGCGCCCGGCCCGAACTCGCCGACCCCCGCTTGGACCGCTTCGGCGTACAGGCCGCGGCCGACGGGCGCGAACTCGTGCTGCACCGCGGCCGGCTGCGCGTCGTCTGCAACCTGCGCAGCACCCCCGCCGAGGTCGGACTCGACCTGCCCGCAGGCCGGGTGCTGCTGTCCTCGGCCCGGGCCGAGGCACGCGACACGCGGGTGCACCTGCCACCGGAGTCCTTCGCCATCGTCGAAACCGGTGACCGGACCCGGCCAGACTGACCAACAGCGCCCCGGCCGCGGCATGGCGTGCGGCTGCGGGATACGGCTGTGATCTGCGGCAACGGAGCACGGCCCCCGGTCCGGCCGGCCGGTACGGCGCGTTTCCCGGGCGCACGGAGTCATCGCGCATTGACGCGATTGTCCCATTCTGGTTTGCTACATTCTGCCCGCGCTCGCCGGAACGCCGATCGCCCCGAACGATCCCCGGCGCCCGCGCCCCGGCCCCCAGGACGCGCCCGCGCCCCTTCCGCGAACGCGAAAGAGAGAGCTGCCGATGGCGGACCAGCCGGCCGAGCCGGCCCACCCCGCGGACCGCCCTGCGCAGCGCGCCCGGGGCCTCTCCGCGCGCCGGGCGCTGCCGGCCCTTGGCAACCGCATCAGATCCGGTGCCTCAGGGCTGACCATTGTGCTGCTGGCGGCCGGGCTCATCAGCACCGCGTTCGGTGTCGGCGCGATGGGCCGCGCCGACGAGGTCTCCGACGGCGCGGCCTGGCTGTGGAACAGCCCCACCGGCGAGATCACCCGCGTCAACGGCAACAACGCCGAGGTCGACCTGGTCACCTCGCTGCCCGACTCCAAGGGCGGCGACGTCCGGGTCACCCAGAACGACGACCACCTGCTGCTGCACGACCCCGCCACCGGCAAGGTCACCTCGGTCGACCTGCGCGAAATGGGGTTCTCCGGCGCGCTGGACCTGGGCAAGAGCGGCGACTTCGGACTCGTCCTGGGCAAACGCAGCGCGGTGGTCATCGACCGCGCCGGCGGCGAGATCAAAGCGGTCGACCCCGCCACCCTGCAGCCCACCGGCGCCTCGCTGCAGATCCCGGCGCCGCTGGTCGGCGGCGCCTTCGACGACACCGGCACACTGTGGCTGGGCGTGCCCACCCAGGGCACGATGGCGGGGATCCGGGTCGAAGGCAAGGACGCCGCCATCGCCCAGACGGTCTCGGTGGCCGATCCGGGATCCGACATCGCCATGACCGTCCTCGACGACGGTGCCATGGCCGTCGACCGCACCGGAAAACGGCTGGTCGCCGCGCGCAACGGCGAGGACCCGCGCCTGGTCGCGTCCCCGGTGCCCCTTGAAGGCGCGGTGCTGCCGCCGCGCACCCGCGGCGACACCGCTGCGGTCACCGTGCCCGGCGCCGGCCGGATCGTCACCGTCGCCGACCCCGGCGGCGCGGCCCGGCTCAGCCGGTTCGCCGTGGGGCACAAGGGCGGCGGTACCGCGGTGCCGTTCGAGGGCCGCGTGTACGTGCCCTTCGACGGCGAAGCCACCGTGCGCGTGTTCACGCCGCAGGGCAAGGAGCTCAATCCGATCAGCCTGCCCGACGCCGAAGGGCCGCTGGAGGTCGAGGCGCGCGAGGGGCACCTGTTCGTCAACGCCCCCGACACCGGGGCGGCCGCGGTCGTGGACCCCTCGGGCAAGGCCGGCATCGTTGACAAGACCCAGCCGCCGCCGGGCAAAGGCGACGGCCCCGGAGACATCGCCGCCTCGGCCGACGATCCGGCTCCCGGACCCGGGGCGCCCGGCTCGGGCGGCACCCCGCCGCCGGACGGCGGCAGCGGCTCCGCGGACGGCGACAACCCCGGCACCCCCGAAAAACCAGACAAGCCCGAAAGCACCGACGCCCCCGGCGCGCCCACCCCGGTGACCGCCGAAGCCGGGGACGGCACGGTCGACCTGTCCTGGCCCCGGGCCTACTCGCCCGACGCGCCGGTTGCGACCTACGTGGTCACGTGGGAGGGCGGCAGCACCACGGTCGACGGGTCGGCGGGCAGCGCCCGGATCGGCGGGCTTGCGAACGGCACCGCCTACCGCTTCCGCGTGCGGGCCACCAACGAGCACGGCACCGGCCCCGCCGCCCAGACCCAGGAGGTCACCCCCGGCCCCGAGGCACCGGGCGCCCCGGCGGGCGTCAGCGCCGAGGCCACCGGCAGCGACACCGCCGAGGTGTCCTGGCAGGCGGTCGACGGCGCCGCGGACTACATCATCAGCGCAGCGGAGGAAGGGGTCGCCGACCGCACCTCCACGGGCACGTCGGCGGAGTTCTCCGGGCTGGAGCCCGGCGCGACCTACACCTTCACCGTGACACCGCGCGCCGAGGGCGGTGTCAGCGGCGAGCCGGCCACCGGCGATCCGGTCACCATGCCGGAACTGGAACTGGGCGCGCCCGGCAACGTCACCTTTGAAACAGCGGCCGACTCGGTGACGGTGGACTGGGACGCGGTCGAGGGGGCGGCCGAGTACCGCATCACCCCCGGCGGCGACGGCGCCGCCGCACTGTCCGAGGCCACCGCTTCGGGCACCTCCCACACCTACCGGCCGCGCGGCGCGGGCCGCTGCTACACCTTCACCGTGCGGGCGGTGGGCCCCGACGGCACCGCGGCCGAATCAGGGACCTCCAGCGAGGCCCGGTGCGCGCAGGACTTCAACTGATGCGCCGGCCGGGCAGCGGCGGGACACAGCGGGCAGCAAGCAGGCAGCGAACGGAGGCGGCGGACGTGGCCGAGACCAACAAGCGCAGGCGCACCTGGATCACCGGGGCGGGCGCGGCCGCAGCGGCGGCCGCCACCCTGGTCATGTCCTCGGCCACCGTTGCGTCGGGGGCCGACCCGGCGCAGGAGTGCTCGAACGGCGCAGGGGCCAAGGGCAGCAACTACACGCAGACGGCCAACGAGAAGGCCATCCCCGGCGGGCAGGGCAGCGTCCACCTGTACTACGACCCCGCTACGGGCATCAACTGCGCGATCACCGTCGGCACGGTGTCGGGCGCCACCCACATGGACGTGGGGCTCCGCCGGCACAACAACGGCGCCGGTGAGTGGGATTCGGGCAGCTACTCCAGTTTCGCGGGTCCCGTCTATGTTGCGGCGAAGGGCATCTGCGTCGACTTCACCGGCGCCGTCGGCAACCGGTCGGTGACCGTGACGAACACGAACTGCGGTGCCTGACGCCGGTGCGCGCACCGGCGGCGCGCACCGATATAGGGTTCCGGCGTGACCACCGCCCCCGCCGCCGTGCCGCGGGCCGGCCGCGGGCGGTGCAGCGCCGCCAACGGCCGCATCCGGCCGCAGCCACCTGGAGGAGTCCGCAGATGAGCCCGTCGATCGCCACCAACACCCGCGTGTCCCGCGAGGACCTGCTCGACTTCGTGCGGCCCCGGCACCGGGCGATCCTGATCACCCGCCGCGCCGATGGCGAACCGCAGGCCTCCCCGGTCACCTGCGGGGTCGACACGCAGGGGCGCATCGTCGTCTCGACCTACCCCGAGCGCGCCAAGACCCGCAATGCCGCACGCGACCCGAAGGCGAACGTGGTCGTGCTCTCCGAGGAGTTCAACGGGCCCTGGGTCCAGGTCGACGGCACCACCGAGGTGGTCGAGGGCGAGGACGCCATCGAACCGCTCGTGGAGTACTTCCGGGTGATCTCCGGCGAACACCCCGACTGGGACGAGTACCGCGACGCAATGCGCAAACAGGGCAAGTCGCTGCTGCGCATCACCCCGCAGCGCTGGGGTCCCATCGCCACCGGCGGTTTCCCCGCCCGGCTGGCCTGATCCGCCGGCGGCCCGGTGCCGCGGTGCGGTCCTTCCGGGCCGGGTGCCGCGCGCTTATGGGGCGGCCGCGCAGGCGCACGGTAGCGGCCCGAGCCCCCGCTGCCGCGCGGGGGCTCGGGCCGCGTATTGCGCCGGCCGCCCGCGCCGTCTGCGGCGCTTACGAGGAGTGCCGGTGTGGGCCAGAGCCGAGGGGGTCAGCCGTCCGACGATGGCCGGGGTCTCGTGGACCAGCGCATCGTTTTCCACCGCCTCGACCATGAACCGGGGGTAGTCCACGCGGCGGGTCAGGTTGCTTCCAGCACGGGATCGCCCACATGCCTGCTCCACACCGGAAGGCCCTGGGCTTGCCCGTCCTCCAGGTCACTGCCGCGCACCACCGTCCACCTGGCGCCGCTGGCGAAGACCCGGCGGCACACCTTCTCCGGGGCGCCGACGTCCACAACCCGGACCGACTGGCGGACCGCGATGCGCCGCCGGTCGGCCTCAATGCACAACGCACTGACCCGCCACCCGTGGGCGATCGCCCTGCCTGGGGGAATCAATCCTCGGGATGAGAGGTTCCGGGACGATGGCCGGCCTGGGAGCAGCAGCGGCAGTGTTGGTGGATTCGTATTTCGCCGATGGTTCCTGCCTGGAACATCGTTCCCGTCACTGTGCCATTTACCGTGTTCCGGGTGCCGCTGCGGTTGCGGAGTGTTGGGGGAGTCCGGTGCTGGATGGAATCCAGCAGTATTACCGCGAGGCCCCAGCCGAATCTCGCCAAGAAAGCCGATACCCCAACGGCCAGCGCCAACAGGAGTATGTCCAAGGGGCGGAGGCCTGGATTTTGGGCAGGATGAGCCAGTGGTAGGTCACCACATAAAACGAGCTAACCATCCTTGGACCCATTAGCTGCTTTCGCAGGTGCTCCTTCTACGCCCCGGGTGCAAGCCGTCTTTTCCACCTTGACCGAACAAGAAGCCTATCAGCCGCCTCGCGGCCGCCTTGCCGGCGGCCCTCGCAAGTCCGGTCCCACCGTGCGGCTGGGCGTGGGGGTCTTCGGGCTCAACTGCCAAGGGCATGTGGGGCAGGGGCAGGTCCCGGTGACTCGGGCGAGGAAATGGGTCAGGCTGTATTTGTGCCGCCGGTGATCGGTGCGTTGCGGGCCGCGCGGCCGCGCTCAGCGGAAGCGGAAACCGGGGGTGAGGCCCACGCGCGCGGCCCATTCGCCGGCGGGCAGCTTGCCGGTGTCGGCGTGGCGCACCCGCCCGACACGGAGCACGCCGCCGTTGAGCCGGACCGAGAATCCGTCGCCGTCGACGTCGAGGACCTGCCCGGGCATCCCCGGGCGCTGCTCGCCGGTGAGACTGCAGCCGAAGAACCGCAGCGCCTCCTCCTCGAAGAGGGTCCACGCGCCCGGCCGGGGGTCGCTGCCGCGGATGAGGTTGTAGACCGCCTGTGCGGGGCGGTGCCAGTGGATCTTGACGTGCTGGTCGCTGCACGCGGGTTCGTAGGTCGCCCCGGCGTGGTCCTGCTCGATGCGCGGCGCCTTGCCCGCCGCCACCAGGGACACCGCCTCGGACACGGCGTCCAGGCCCAGGGGGAAGAGGTGCTTGAAGTACAGGCTGCCGACGGTGTCGTCGGGGCCGATCGCACACCGCTTCTGCAGCAGGATGGGACCGGTGTCGACGCCGTGGTCCGGCCAGAAGACGCTGAGGCCGGTTTCCGCGTCTCCGTTGATGATCGCCCAGTTGATCGCCGACTTGCCCCGGTGCAGCGGTAGCAGGCTGGGGTGGTACTGCGCTGTGCCGTGTTCGGGCGCTGTGAACACCTCGTTGGGGAGGAACTCGGTCACGAACGCCATCACGCAGAAGTCGGCCTCGAACCCCTTCCACTTGACGAAGCCCGCGGGCTCCTTCAAATCCGCGGTCGCCACCCGCGGGATACCGTCCGCTTCACTCGCGGCCCAGAGCGGATCCGCCGCACCGCTACCGTTCGGAGGAGGCGCGGCAACACCGGCGATGGTCACACCGTCATCCTGCAGCCGCCGGAGCACCGACTCCCCAAAGGCCGCCTGCCCGATGATGGCAACACGCATAGAGCACTCCCGGCTGAAATTTCTTAGATTCGTCCGTATGAGTCTTTCGGTAAGGTATCGGACGACATCGGATCGGCTGCGGGCGCCTGGGGGAAAAGAGACGTTCAAAGGCCTCGGCCGCGATGCCGCCGCCGTGAATGACGGGCGCGCTGGAGTCTGACACCAGATCTGCAGCCGCGAAGCGGTAAGCCTCGGGTAGAGAGAAAATCTCCGCCGGATCGGACCGGTTCCGCAGGTCAGGGCCGTTTTCCGCACAGGACGGCAGACGAGGAGCGAACTGCCCAGCGGTAATCCACTGACCTGCAACGATTCGCATATCCCCAGGCCGCGGCCAAGGCGGGGATCGGAGCGCATCCGGCTGCGCCCCGCTAACCGCCCGGATAAGGATGCCACGGCGGCCCCGTGCTCTATCTGTGTCCGAGAAGACCAGGCAGCACCCACGGCACGGCATTGAGCCGGCGCAGGGTCACAGTCGCTCGGCCGGTGAGGAACCGGATGTCCGGGGAACCGCCCCCGTTCCGCTTCCCGGCGATGATCATTTCCCGCACCGGTAAACAACCCTGCCGAGAGTCAGCACGGCCCGAAGCACAATCCCTCCTCTTAAGGATTTTCCCGTGTCTCCTCGCAACTTCAGCGGGCAGTTCTCTGACTGGCCGTCCCTGGTGATCTTCCTGGTCGGCCTAGTTCTCTTCATCAACGTCATCGACTAGTACCACAGCCGTAGATCGGGCCGCTGACCTGTGGTGGCGCTGGAGGTCACCGCCGGGATACTTGGTTGCTTGTGTGGAACAAGAAGCCGGTGGCGGGCGGCTGCGGCAGACAACGTAGGCCCTGAATGGCGGCGTGCTGAGTTCTAGTCCGGTCCGGGCGCCGATGACATCGGCACTGCGCCCGCCGAGCCCGCAACAGGCAACGAGAAGGCAGCATCACCGCAGCCCACCGGCCCTAGCGGTCCTGCATCCGGGATCTGAGCACGTCGAATTCGCACCCCGACGCGTTCGGATCGAAGCCGTGCTCGATCAGCCAGCGCGACGCCATCAGACTGCGCAGCGACCACCAAGCGCGGATCACGTCCCGATCCGCGCAGGCGCCGTAGCCGGCAAGCAGGTCGTCCAGACATTCCTCGTGCCCGAGCGTCAAGGTGGCGAGGTCGGACATGGCGTCGCCGGGGGCGGCCTCGGACCAGTCGATGACGCCGCTGACCTCGTCACCGTCGACGAACACGTGGGTGATCTGCAGGTCGCCGTGGATGAACACCGGCTTCCACGGCCGGAGCGCGGCCTCGGCGATCTCGCGGTTGCGCCGGATTACCTCGGCGGGCAGAACGGCGTTGGCGAGCAGCCACGCGCACTCGCTGTCGAGCTCCGCCGCCACGTCGTAGAGCCTGGGCCCCGGCCACGGCGGCAAGGGCGCATCGTGCAGCCTCCGTATGGCGGCACCCGCCGCAGCCCATGCCGCCGGCGACGCGTCCGACGGTTCGCCGAGGCGGCCGAGCGCCTTCCCGGGTACGGCAGCGATCGCGAGCACGGGCGGCTCGCGCCAGAGGATCGCCGGGGTCGGTATCGGCGCCATGGCCATCGCCCGCACCTCGGTGTCGGCGTGCGCCGGGTCGCCGTCGACTTTCAGGAACACGTCGCCGACGCGCAGCGTCGCGCGCCGGCTGTGCGCGACGACGACTTCAACCTCTTCCATACCGGCGATTCTGGCGGGGATGGCCGCCGATGTCGCCGGATTTTGCGGGTGGGGTTCGCGTAGGTCCGCCGATGGGGCTCCCGTGGCCGGGCGAGCGGGGCGCGGTCGAAATTGCCTTCGCCGGGTGTCGGTGGTGGCTGCGACGATCCCTGCCATGGAGATGAACGAGAGCCCGGCCGATGCCCGTACCCCTGACGGGCTCGCGGAGCTTATCGCTGCTGGAGCGCGTCCGGAGTGGCTGATGTTCTGGGGGCATCAGCCGCAGCGCGACGGCTCCATCGGACCGGGTGTGCTCAGCCAGTGGTGGCTTTCGTCCTTCACCGTGGACGACGTGGCCTATGCCAGCGCCGAGCATTGGATGATGGCGGGCAAGGCCCGGATGTTCGGCGATGACGCGTCGCTCGCGGCGATAATCGCGGCCCGTACTCCTGCTGAGGCCAAGAACCTCGGACGCAAGGTCCGCGGCTTCGACGAGGAAGAATGGGCCGCCGCCCGCTTCGAACTGGTCGTTGCGGGCAACGTCGCCAAGTTCGGGCAGGACCCGGATATGCGCGCGTATCTGCTGGGCACTAACAACCGGGTCCTGGTCGAGGCCAGCCCGCGGGACACTGTCTGGGGCATCGGGCTCGCCGCCTCCGACGACCGCGCCACCGACCCCTCCCGGTGGCGCGGGCAGAACCTGCTCGGCTTCGCCCTGATGCAAGCGCGGGCCCGCCTGGCGGCCGCCGAATAACGGTGTGAACTGGGGTGGCACAGGCGGTTGGGCAACAGAATCGATGGTTGCCGATAGTTATCCAGCGGTGTCCGCTTCCGGACAGTCGGATCGGCAGCCGACCCGGTGGTCTGCGGTTCCGACGAACATCGGTCCCTCTGGCGCCACCTCTGCCGAAACGTCCCGCATTATCCCGGAAGCGGAGCCGGGCGCTCAGCGTCTGCACCAGTAACCGGTGGCCGGGAGTTCATCACTGGCCTCGTTGCTACGGACGGCTTATGGTGGAGCGGCGTTGAGTGGTGAAGGCGTAATCGATCCCGGCGAAATCCCGATCCCGTCGGTCAAACCGGAGGATCTGCGGACGGCCGCCGGCGATATCAAGGGCGATGGGACGGATGTATCCCAGGCCGGGCAGGACATCAAGTCGGCATGGGGCGGATTGAATGAAGTCTATGCCGCCCCGGAGGCCGAGACGCTGTTTTCCGCGATAGATCCGGTCGCCGAAAAGGGCGACGATTTCAGTGGCGCGGTGTCCACGGTGGGTGACGCGCTCGCCGCGTTCGCCGATGAGGCGGAGCGGATCAAAGGACGGTTGCAAGGGCTCAAGGCCGATGCTGAGGAGTTCGTCCGGGAAATCGAAGACGACGACGATTGGCGCGAAGACGAGGACAAGGTCGAAAGGCACAACACGCTGAACAACGACGTGCTGGCCGCCATGAACGAGTACATGGCGGCGGAGCGCGACTGCGCCAATAAGATAACCGCCATATTCGGTGGGACCACGTTCGTCGCCACCGCGCCGGGCGAGGAGGGCTCGGTCGGCGCGGGCGAGCAGGCCCACGGCTACACCGAGGCCCTGAAGGACGTCGAGACGCCGTGGGCGACCCCGCAGGAGCACGACGCCCCCTGGTACGAGGATGTCTGGGACGGCGTGAAGGACTTCGGCGTGGGCATCGCCGAGGACCTGGGCGCGATGGTCGGCCTTTACGGCGAGGACGGGTGGGGTGTCGGCTCCTGGGGCGAGTGGGGCAACAACCTCAAGAACAACTGGGGCGACACGCTCAACGGGCTGGGCAGCCTGGTCGGCCTCTACGGGGAAAACGGCTGGGGGGTCGGCTCCTTCGGCGAGTGGTGGGGCAACTTCTCCTCCGGCTGGACCGAGTTCGCCCATGCGGTCGTGCCCTGGCGGGAATGGGGCGACCGGCCCGGCTACGTGATCACCCAGAGTGTGTTGAACATCGGCAGCATGTTCGTGGGTGGTGCGGGTGTGTACAAGGCGCTGGCACAGGGGGCGCGCCGGGTGGGTGGCGGTTCCGGTGACAGCGGGTCGGAGGGCTCAAATGGCGACAGCCCGGACAACACCAACGCCGACAGCCTGCGGGGGTTGGACGACTTCGGGGACCGGCCCTCCACGAGCGGGCTGCAGAACAGCCTCAACGATCTGGAGATACCCGAAAGCGGCCTGGAGGGTATCGACGACACCCTGAACGACGCCTCCCGGTTCGACCGGCAACCCGTTCCTGTTGATCCCGCAGGTCACGATGTTCCCGGCAACGGAGATACCGATCCCCAAGGTGGCAACGACCCCACGGCGCTGAACCCTCTCAGTACCGCACCAGAGGTGTCGCCGGTGGACAACGTCGACCCCGCCCCGAGCCCCCACAGCGACCTGCCGCAGCGTGCATTGGATCCCGAACCGGGGTCCAACGGTTCCGGCGATGGCGGCGATGGCGGCCACAGCCCGACCGAACCCGCCGGGTCGTTCCCGAGCGGTGGTGACGGTCCGGACCAAAGCCCCGGCTCCGACCGGCCAACGGATGGGGACCGCACCCCCACCGAGTCTCCCGACCCCGGCAACCCCCCGGAGACGCCGGAGAAGCCTGAGGGTGATGGCGGCCCGGGCGGCGGTGACAGGGACACGCCGACGCCCCAGGAGGACCGTCCCGTTCCGGCGACTCCATTGGAGCAGGGCGACGAGACCCCGGGCCACGATGGCACCGCCGACCAAGACCAGGACGGTAACCAGGCCGAGGAACCTGAGCAGGACCTCGACCCCGCAGGGGACAACGACGGCTCCGCAGACGGCTCGGAGGCTCCGCACGATTCACCGGATGATCCCGGCGGCGATGGCGACCCTGATGGCGCGCCGCCGTCCGGACAGGGATCGAACCCGGCCTTCTACGAGGACGATGGAACACGCGCGGCCCGCCTGGCGGCATGGGAGCTGCACAACCACGTTCCAGCGCACATCCGCGACGCCACCGTCGCCTTCATGCGGCAGGTACCCAGCGGCGGCATCTCCATCGGTGATGCGCCGCTCACCCGGCTTCCCGGCGGCGACGTCCTCCCAAAGGGGACACCGAATGGGTGGCCCGCGGGCTCCTCATTCGATGATGTGGCCGGAGTCTGGGAGCCGCAATCGCGCCGCCTGCTGATCAGCACATCGCGCGGGTCGGCAAGCACTTCCGTTCCTCTCCACGAGTTCGGCCACGCTGTCGATAATGCGCACGGGTGGCAGAGTTCCTCCCAAGAGTGGGCCAACATCCAGCAGCAAACCGCCGGCGCCTTGCAATCCAAAAACACTTTCAATTCCTACTACAATGCGCCCAAGGAGTGGTGGGCGGAAAGTTTTGCATCCTGGTGCAAGGGGTGGGATACAATGGTTCAGCACGCGCTTGACGACCATAAGGTCGCTGGCATATTGTGGGATTACTTTGAACGCACAATGGGAGGTCCGTGATGGCTCGCTTGGACAGTGACGGGGTGACCGTACTCGTTCCCACCTACGGCGAACTGCCCAACGGCACCCTGTGGGACGGCGTTGAACGCCTGCAACCAGGCGATGAAGGCTACGACGATGCATTCGCCGAGGCTCAGCGCCGCCAACAAATCGAGTCCCGATCACCGCAGGCCGGGCCGTCCGAAGAAGAACTGGACGAGGCCATCTCGGCATTCAAGTTCGAGTAGTCCAGTAATCGCCCGTTTCCGGTAATCCCCGTACCGCCTCGGTGGCCATCGGTCTGGTTGCCGGGCCTGCTCGCTCGCCTGCCGGCCCCCTGTAGCCGCCAGCGCGGCCAGGGGCGGGTCGGCTGGGCCGCCTTGCGGTCGATCAGGCCGAGCGAGTTGCTCATACCGAGACCGAGCGTGCCGTGGATGCCGCACTGCTTCACGCGCATCACGGGCGGCGCCGAGCGCCGCGCGTGTCTTCGGCAACGGTACCCCCGCCCGGCCTCGGTGAGTCCGCCCTGGCGCTTCGTGTGCACCGACAACGGTGTGCCCGATTCGCATTGCTTATTGGTCTTCGAAGTAGGCCAGAGTTTCCGTGGGGCCCCATTCAGCGGTCTCCCGGTTGACTTTTACTGGGCGGTTTCCAATGAATCCGTCCACTGGGTTTCCTGTCTCCAGGTACTTTGCGGTATTGAAGGGGGCGACCGTATTGCTTCCGCGAGAGCGGGCCTCGTTTTCGACCACGAATATTTCTTGGCCGGATCTGCTTTCAATATTCGCTTCAATATATTTTCGCGCGGCAATAACCGCCTCTGCTTCGGTAATCATGATATCCGGTCCCGTTGTGTTAGGTGGCGGGGTTCGTCGGTTGGGAATATGGTGAGCGATTCCTCGCCGGTGTGCCGGGGAGCGGAAGTCAACCCGGTGGCTCGCTCCAGGCGATTTGGACCTGTTCGGGTGGGCGGCCGCGGCGGGTTAGTAGGGCTCGGCCCTGGGGGAGGCGGCGCGAGGCGGTGCCGTTGGCGAGGCGGCCCTCCATGCGGTCGCCGGAGAACAGGACCCCGGGGGTGGCCATGTCGTTGAGGGTTTGGGCCACGGGTTCGTACAGTGCGCGGGAGGTGCCGCCGGTGCGGCGGGCGGTGACCAGGTGCAGGCCGAGGTCGGCGCCCTGGGTGAGGAACTCGGCGAGGGGCGCGAGCGGGTTGCTGCGGCCGGCGACCAGGTCGAGGTCGTCGACCACCACGAACAGTTCCAGGCCGCTCCACCAGTTGCGTTCGCGCAGCTGGCGCGGCGTGACATCGGGGCCGGGCAGCCGGTCGCGCACCGATGCGGCGAGTTCGGTGGCCACGGCCTTGGTGTGGTCGGGCCCGGTGCTGTAGGCCAGCAGGTAGTCGTCGCCCACCAGCCCCAGGTGGGCGCGGCGGTAGTCGACCAGCACGATGCCGACCTCGCTGGCCGGGCGCCGGGTGATCTGCCGCAGCAGCGCGCGCAGCAGGGTGCTCTTGCCGGTCTGCGGGTCGCCGTAGACCACCAAGTGCGGGTCGTCGCCGGGCAGGTAGACCGCGGGGGCGAGGTCGCGCTCGCCCATCCCCAGCACCAGCCCGGGGGCGTGGTGGGTGGCGAGCAGTTCGTCCAGGCCGACACTGCTGGGCAGGACCCGCACCGCCGGCACCGGCCGTTGCGGCCAGCGTTCGCGGATGCGCTCGACGGTGTAGCGTACGCCGTCGCCGAGGTCGGCGTCGTCGACCGAGCCGTCCAGCCGCGGCAGCGCCACCTGCACGACGCTTTCGTCGGCCTGCAGCGCGCGTCCGGGGACCTCCTTGGGCAACTGTTCGGCCTGCTTGCGCCCGATCTGGGAGTCGAAGGGGTCGGACAGGCGCAGTTCGAGCCGCCCGCCGAACAGCGCCTGCAGTTTCGTGCGGATCTGGGAGTTGGCCGCACCGGTAACAACGGTGTGCACGCCCAGCGAGGGCCCGCGCGAGACGATGTCGATCAGGATGTCGTCGGCGTCCTCGACCGCGTCGCGGACGCCCGCCCACCCGTCGATCAGCAGGAAGACGTCGGCGAAGATCCCCTCGGGCACGGAACCGTCGGCGCGTCCGCGGCGCAGCGCGGCGGGGGAGTCGAGCCGGGAGCGCCGGAACACGCGTTCGCGCTGTTCCATGAGGTTGCCGAGGTCGGCCAGCACCCGCTGCACGCGTTCGGGGTCGGAACGCCCCGCGATCCCCGCCACATGCGGCAGGTCCTCGAACGGCGCCAGCGACCCGCCGCCGAAGTCGATGGCATAGACCGCGATGCGGCCGGGCGGGTAGCGCCATGCCAGGCTCGCGATCATCGTGCGGATCAGTGTGGACTTGCCCGACTGCGGGCCGCCGAGCACGATGATGTTGCTGGCGCCGCCCGTGAAGTCCAGCGACGCCGCCTCCTGGCGCTGTTCGCGGGGTATGTCGGTGAGGCCGACGATCGCCGCGGCCTCGCCGGGCGCGGGTTCGATGGGGCTGCCGTCGGGGCCGGTGCCCTCTTCGTCCAACCGCCTCAGCAGGTCGTCCAGCGCCAGGCGTTCGGGCAGCGGCGGCAGCCACACCGGCCGCACCGGCGCCGCATCGGCAGCGACCAGCCGCCGGATCGCCATCTGCAGCGTGCTGGGCGCCTGGTCGCCGCCGTGGGCCCCGGGTTCGGCGGCCGCCGTATCGCCGCCGGGGGAGTCGCTGCCGAGCAGGCCGCTGAGGCCGTTGAACGAGATCAGCGGCAGCACCGGGGAATCGCCGCCGGTGTCGTCGGCCGGCGGCGCATAGGGCTGGGAGACCATCGCGGCCTTGAACCGTTCGAAGACCGAGGTGTCGACCTTGAGATAGCCCGAACCCGGTTCGGGCGGCAGGTGGTAGGCATCGCCCACCCCGATCGCCTCGCGGCTTTCGGCTTCGGAGAACGTGCGCAGCCCGATCCGGTAGGACAGGTGCGATTCCAGCCCCTTGATCTTGCCGGAGTCCAATCGCTGGGTGGCCAGCAGCAGATGCACGCCGATGGAGCGGCCGATGCGGCCGATGGCCACGAACAGCTCGGCGAAGTCGGGGTGGGCGGTCAGCAGCTCGGAGAATTCGTCGATGATGACGAGCAGGTGCGGCAGCGGTTCCAGATCCGGGCGCCGGGTGGCGCGCAACGCCTCGTAGGCGTGCAGGTTGGGCAGGTTGCCGATGTCTTTGAGGATCTGCTGGCGGCGCATCAGTTCGCCGAACATGGCCTCGCGGAACCGCAGCACCAGGCTGTCGTCGTCGGCGAGGTTGGTGACCAGCCCGGCGCTGTGCGGCAGGGCGTCGGTATCGGCGAAGGTGGCGCCGCCCTTGAAGTCGACCAGCAGCAGCGCCAGGTGTTCGGGCGGGTGCCCGATGACCAGCGACGCCACCAAGGTGCGCAGCATCTCCGACTTGCCCGAGCCGGTGGCCCCCACGACCAGGCCGTGCGGCCCCATGCCGCCGAACGCGGATTCTTTGAGGTCGAGCAGCACGGTGGAGCCCGAGGGATCGACACCGATGGGGACCCGCAGGAAGTCGCCTGCACTGCGCGGGCGCCAAGTGGAGCGCGGATCCAGGTGGGCGACGTCGGGAACGCCGAGGATGGCGCCCAGCCCGACCGTGGCGTGCAGGGCGTCGCCGCTGTCGGCCGCCGCCAGCCGCATCGGCGACAGCGCCCGGGCCAGCATGGTGAGTTCGGCGACGCCGGCCTGGTCGGCCCGCCCCGCCAGCGGGGTTTCGGCGACCGGGCGGTCGGGGTGGTCGGGGTGGTCGGCGGCGCCCGGCACCGGATCCTGCGGGTGGTCGCCGGAATCCTGGTGCAGCTGCCCGTCGGAGTCGACCCGCAGCCGCAGGTCGACGGTGCCGGGTTCCTCGCGCCGGTTGCCGACCAGCACGATCAAATGGATGCCGATATCGGCGAGCGAGGAGACGGGGGGTTCGGCCGACAGGCCCGACAGCGTGGACTGGAACTCGCCGTCGACGACGATGACCAGCCGCTGGGTGCCCTGCCCCGGCGGGCGGTTGCGGCGCCGCTGGAGGTCGATGGTGCGCTGCTCGATTTCGGCGGAAAGCAGTTCGGTCATCTCGACGGTGTTGGCCGCCACCAGCCGCGCCGGAAGGGGGCCGTCGGCGGCGCCGTCGAATGCGCCGTGCGGCAGCCATTTCAGCCAGTCCCACTCGGCAAGCAGCCGGGTATGGCGCACCGCCCCCACCCGCACGTCTTCGGGCGCGCAGAACGTGGCGAGCTGCGCCACCATGGCCCGGGCCGCCGCCCGGCCCACCGCGCGGTCGCCGACGATGGACACCACGCCGTGTTCGCGCAGCGGTACCACCAGCGGTTGTTCCGACACGTGGGCGTAGAGGTCGACGATCTGTTCGGCGATGCCCTGGCATACGGGGTCGTAAGCCACCAGCGGGTTGGAGGTGTCGATGTTCAGGGTCAGCCGCCGGGCGAGCGGGCGGGTGCCCTGCCCCACCCGCAGGTGCAGGAAGTCGGGGTCGGTGGCGCGGCGCTCCCAGCGCCGGGCGGGTTGGCGGGCGGGTTCGGTCAGCAGGTGCGGCGCGGGATGCCGGAACGCGGCCGCCCGGCGCTGGATGCCCGCGACCTCCCGCACGGTGCCGCGCAGGTGGTCGAGGTAGTCCAAGTAGCGTTCGCGCTGTTCGCGGATGCGCTTGCGCGGCCCGTTGTGCTGGGAGATGAACATGATGACGCCGACCGCGACGCTCGCCAGCATGATCATCACACCGGCGACCGCGTACAGCGGCCGGTTGCCGAAGGTGATGGTCATCAGCAGCGATCCCGATCCGGTGATGATCGGCATCATGATCATCGCCGAGGAGCTGGTGGCGGGCGGGTTTTCCGGCAGTTGCGGTGGAGTGGCGATGACCAGGGGGGATTCGCCCGGGTCGGGGACCGCGTGGCGGGCGGGCCGGTGAACCAAAGTGGTCGACACGGCGACCCCTCCTCTACACCCGCCGCAGGGCCGGGAGATCGAGTATGAACAGTTGCTAACGTGATGATCCCGTGCGGCCGCCGCATCGCACAATCGGGGCCCGGGCGGCTGTGGACAGTGCCGTGCACGGGGCGCGGCCGCGAAGCCGCCCTGCCCGGAGGCGCAGCCCGGCCGCTCCTGTGCCGGGCCGCGGGCGGCCGGCGGCACACGAACGGAGGAGCAGGTGAGCGGATACTGCCGGGTCACGGTGACCGGGCCGCAGCGGTGGGCCGACCTCGCCCTGCCGGGCACGGTTCCGGTGGCGGCCCTGCTGCCGCAGATGGTCCGGGTGTGCTCGCCGGAAGCCGACGGCCTCGAACCCGCCGGCTGGACCGTGACCACGGTCGACGGCGCCGCGGTGCGTCCGGAGCTGACCCTGGAGCACGCCGGGGTGCTCGACGGCGACGTACTGCTGCTGCGCCGCGACACCGCACCCGACCGCCCTGCCTTCGTCGACGACGTCCGCGGCGCGGTGGAGGACCGGGTCGACGGCACCGGCCGGATCTGGAACGCGTCCGCGAGCCTTGCGTTCGGGTTGGCGTTGGCCGCAATCGGCCCCCTGCTGCTTGCCGCGGCCCTGGCCGCGGTGCGCCAGAGCCCTGTCGACCTGCTTGTTGCCCCCGCCGGGGTGCTGGTGTCGCTGGCCGCCATGTGGCTGGCGGCGCGGCGGTCGATGGCCGGCCTCGCCCACGCTGTGCTGGCCGCCGCGTGCGGCTGGGGCGCCCTTACCGCGGCGCTGGCCGCGCTGCAGCTCAGCGGGTCGCCGCCGGCGCCCGTCGTGCCCGTGGCGTTCGCCTGTGCCGGCGCGCTGGCCGTCGCGGCCGCGGGCTGGTGGGTGCACAGCATGGCCCTGCCCTACCTCGCGGCGCTGAGCGTGGTCACGGTTTCGGCCGGTGCCCTGGTCGCGGTGGGCCTGTTCGTCGACGGCCCCATGGGTACGCGGGTGATGGCCGTGCTGCTGGTGCTGGGCGTGGGCGCGCTGCCGCGTATGGCGCTGTCGATGGGCGGACTGTCGGGCCTGGACTACGAGGTCCGCCAGGTCGGCCAGACCGGCACCGCCCGCTTCGAGGAGAGCATGGCCAACAGCGACCGGTTGCTGCTGGGCACGCTGCTGGGTGCGGTGGCGGCTGCGGTGGCCATGGTGCTGCTGCTGGTGTTCGCCGGCGACGGCCGCGCCGACCTGGTCCTGGCGGCGCTGGTGTCCTTCGTTCTGCTGATGCGGTCGCGGCTGTTCGACCGCATCCGCCACGTACTGCCGTTGCGCGCCGGCGGCGCCGCAGGCCTGGCCGCCGCCGCGGTGGGCGCCGCCTCGGGCGCCGACCGGATGCTGGCGCTGCTGCCGGCGGCGGCGCTGGCAGCGGGAGTCGCCATCGCGGTGGTGAGCCGGGTGGAGCTGGCAGAGGTACCGCGCGCATCGCTGCGCCGGATCCTCAACGGTGTCGAGGTGGTCGCGGTCGTTGCCCTGTGCGTCGCGTCGGCCTGGGCGCTGGGGCTGTACACGCTGGTGACCTCGGTTTCGATCGGGGGATGATCGGGGGCCGGGCCGGGGCCGGGCGCGGACGGCCGGGCGAATCCGCGGAGGAGGGCGGTTGGCCGACCGGGGTCAATCGCTGTCGGCCTGCTTCTGGTCCTGCAGGTTGACGCGCGCGTAGAGCTGTTCCCACACCTCTTCGTACCGGGACTTGTACGCCTGGGAATAGTCCTTGGCATTGCCCAAGGCGTCCTGGATCGTCTTCCGGTCGCCTCCCTCGTCGTTTTTGTTTTCGGCGAGTTCGGACAGCCCGGTAGAGACGGTATTTCCAGCGGACTCGCGGTCGCTGGCGTCATACTTGTAGTAGGTGATGACGTCGCCGTTGTCGTCGATGAGGTCCGGGGCGACCTGCTCGATGGTCGACGCCTTGACGTCGCGGTTGCGGACCAGTACGTCCAGCGCGTCCAGTTTCGACTTGTAGTCGACGTTGGAGTCCCGGTAGGTCTGCCCCTTCCCGTTGGGCGCATAGGGGTGCTCGACTCCCGCTTCCCCCTCTTTGGTGCGAGGGTCGATCAATTCTTGGTAGTTGGGTTCAGCGGCTTGCTGGTTCACCCGCAGGTTGTACTCCGAGAAGGCGACGCCGGTGCCGAAGAAGGATGTGGCGATCCGGGTGGTGGTGCCCGCGTAGCCGGTGGCCGCGTAACCCGCGGTGCGGACGATCGCCAGCCAGCGGTCGCGGCTCTGCTGCTCCAGTTTCTGGACGGTGAGGTCGTCGTCGGTTCGGTCCAAGGATTCGGCGATCAGCGCGGAGTCCAGTAGCGCGCGCAGTGTTGAGTTGCGCCCGGCGACGGTACTGGGCGTGAGTCCGTCCTTCGGTCCGTGGACGACGTTCTGCACCCCCATCATGTCCATCGAGTTCGCAGCGGTGTAGAGCTTCGTCGCCGCGGATTCGTCGGCCATGATGTACTCGAAAAAATCCTGGCGGTTCTCGTAAGGCATCTCCATGCGGTCGTCATCGTCGTCGATGCGGAACCCGCCGCCCCGCTGCGGTTCGGGGTCGCTGAGTTCGCCGAGATAGGCGAGCGCGACGTCGCCCAGGCTCTCGGCGATGCGCGGATTCACCAGGCCGAACGCCGCATTGGTCACCTCTTTGCCGTCGGTGTGGACGGTGATGCCTGTGTCAAGGAGGGCTTGGCGGCGTTCGTCATTGGCGGTGAGCATCTCGATGAGGCCCAGCGCGGACTCGCGGGCGATTTTCTGCATGTGTTCGTCGTCGCTCTGTGCCGCATCGGGGATCCAGCCGGTCAGCTTCGCGACGGCGGCACCGCTGTCGCCCCACTCGTGGGTGAACAGGCCCTTGAGCGCGTTGGCGTTTTTGTCGAACCGCGGATGGTCGTGCTCGTTGCTGAGGATGCGGTGGCTCGCCTGCTCATTGCGGCCGGTCACGTCGAGCAGGGTGGAGAGCGGGTCGTTCCAGGTGCCGCGGTCGTTGTCGATGCCGTTGAGGTGGTGACCGGCACTCGTGGCGATGTTGGCCGAGAACTTTTCGCCGCCGCGCAGATGGGAGGCGGACTCCGGTCCGAAGAAGCGCGCCATCTGTTCGGCATCGGCCATCCAGTCCTCGGCGTCGTCGCCGATGTGGACCCCGTCGGCCCCCCGGGCGGAGGACGGATGGCCCTCAGCAAACCGGCGCATGCTCGGCGGCAGGGCCTCGGAGGATCCGCCGACCTCGGGATTGGAGAGTACGAGCAGGCCGTTTCCGAGGGCGCCGAGCAGTTCCTCCTTTTCCTGGTCGTCCCAGGGGACCAATTTGTTGTCGTCCATGGCCTTGGGCAAGTAGAGGAGGCTGCCGTGCCCCCATCCCTTGGTGTTCGTGTCGTCCAGACGCGCATAGAACCGTTTAAGGAACTCGATTTCCTCGGCGCGGAGTTTTTCGCCCGAGTTGGGCGTGCCGCGTCCCTGCAGTGCCAACGCCTTGTTGGTGATGGCGCTCAGAGCGGTGATGATCTCCATATACCGCTGGTCGGGCTCGGTGCCGCTGTGCACGAAGCGGTTCAGGGCGTCGGCGAGGTCGTCGGCCTCGCGGGGATCGACCGGTAGCGGGGGGTTGCTGCCCGGCCCCATGATGTTGTAGGCGGTCCAGCCGAGTATCCCGGCGTCGACGAGTTTTTTCACGTGCACGGGCTCAGGGCCGTCCTTGAGCATCCGCTTGCGCTCGCGGCCGGTCTCGTGGAGCTCGTCCAGGCGGGTCTGGGCCATGGTTTCGTACTGGCGGATGAGGTTGGCCCTGCGCTTGGACTCCGCGACCGTGGTGGCGACCTCACCGGACACGGACCTGCCCGCGTCCAGCGCTGTCTTGAAGTCGGCGATGAGTTTGGCCCGGTCGCTCTTGTAGTCGATGACATCATCGGCCCACTGGTCGCCCACCCCGGCGGCGAACGCGATGTTCATGCAGGTCTCGCGCCACAGCGTGTCGTTGTAGTGACCGCCGTCGGTGATGTCCGAAGTGACCAGTTCGGTGAACTCGACGGCAGCGCCGGTGATAACCGTGCGCATGTTGCCGGAGCGGCCGATGATCCGCCCGGTCAGGTCCCAGAGCCAGTTGGTGCCCTCGCGCAGGGAGCCGACATCGGTCTCAGGCTCGGGCGGGTTGAACAGCGGGTGCGACGCCGACTCTTGATCGGGCAGTCCCATGGTGCTCCACTCCTGGTCCGGCGGGGTTCTGGTGCGGGTGCGCCGCGAGTCAGGGGACGTACCGGTCGCTGCTGTCGTTGACAAAGCGGCTGAGTAGGCGGTCCGCGGCGGTATCGCCATCCGTAGAGGCGGCGTTGTACCGGTTGTGGTTGTCGATGTCGGTAATGGAGACGCGGGTCGCCCCGGCCTGGATGTTGCCGCCCATGCGTTCGCCGTGGGTCTGCAGTTCCTGCATCTGCGCGATGTGGGCCTCGCCGAAGGCGGAGAACGCGCCCTTGATGCCCTCGTCCGCGGCCACCGTGTTCAGGAAGTCGACCGCCGTCGTGAAGCTGTGCCGCAGGCCCTGGAACGTCTCGGCGACGGTGACCGCCTCGCCGCCCTTGCTGCCCGCGTCGTTGGCATTCGCCGCGACGTCGTCGCTGTCCCCCATGGGAACTTCCTTTCGGCATTCCGGCGGATGTGAATAACCGGGATAGGTTTTCATCTCCGCCGATCAGCGTTTTCAGTGTTCTGAGGGTAGCCGACCATCTCCCGTCCGCTCGTTTGCCCCCTGCACGTGCCCGAATCCCGCTCCGGCGCGATTTCGGTCGGGTTCCGCGGTCCGCTGCTCCGGGCCGCATCGCCGGTGCACACGGCGGAGCGTGCGCCACCGGGCGTTCCGCGGAATCCCGGCCGGGCCCGCGCGTCGGCGCTTCCGGGACCGGCTTCGCGGCCGTTTCCGGCCGATTGTGATTCAGCCCGGAAAAGCGCCTGCAGAACAGCCCCGGACACGGCACCGGGAATCCGCTGCGGGACTGCTGCGGCAAGTACCCCGCCGCCGTTGACACCCGTGTGCGTGGTTAACTAGCTTTTGCAAGCTGAATCGTCCGAAACGGTCGAACCAGTCGAACCGCCCTGACGGCACCCACCACATGCGGGGCGCCGCCGCTCGGCCGGCGCACAACGCAGGACGGCGGTCGGGGCAACAGGAGAGGACGGGCGTATGGCAGACCAGGTCGGTGCAGAACAACGCAATGCTCTCCACACCGGCGCCGAACAGGTGTCCCAAGGCGGCCAGGGCATCAGGGACCGGGTCCAGGCGCTGCTCGGCGACCTCGAACAGGACCAGGGCGCGCTGCAGGGCAACGCGCTCAAGGCGTTCCGCGACGGCCAGGCCGAACTCGTCGCCGCCATGAACACGCTGACCGACTGGTGCAGCAGGTACGGCGTCAACCTCGAACTGGGCAATGCCCGGCTCGACCAGACCGATGTCGACAGCGCGCAGGAGTACTCCGAGGCCCGCTCGGAACTGTCCTCCTTCACGCTCTCCCGCTCTCCCAACGCCTAAGCGAGGCCCGCCACATGTCCGCCAGTGAATTCGAGGTCGGGGCGAACATCTCCCAGCTCCAGCAGCTGAGCTCCGACCAGCAGCAGTACCTCGCCCGGTTCCGCAGCATCATGGGCGAGCTCCACCAGCAGGCCAACGACCTGGTCACGCGCTGGGAGGGCGGCAACGAGGAGTACCAGGCCCGCGCCAACGAGTTCAACGCCGCGTTCGAGATGGCCAACCGCGGCTTCGCGAAGATGATCGATGCCACCGACGGCGCCGTCGACGGCTGGAGCCAGACCCGGAACTACCTGAACGACCTGTTCACCTGAACCGCCCCGAACAGCCGAACCGCACCGTGTCCGATCCCGCTTCCGCGCCGCCGCCCCCGGCCCGGCCCGGCGCTGCGGCGCAGCCGCCGCTGCCCGACGCCTTCCAGACCACGCCCAACGCCGAAAGCTACGTGCTGCAGGCCGACGCGCTGCGGCGGCGGCAGCTGCGCGCCGCACTGCTGTACGGCTCCAGCCGCTACTGGCGGCGCCGGCAGCGCGTGTGGCCCGCGGCGATCGCCGGCGGCATCCTCGCCGCCATCACGGCGGGCATCATCGTGGTCGCCGGGGCCTTCGACGCGCAGCAGGCCATCAACGACCAGCGCGAGCAGGGGCCGGGCGACCCCGTGAACACGGTCACCCCCGAGCAGCCCCCGCCCGTTGTGGGCGAGAACGCCTCGCCGGGCCCGCAAAGCCCCGCGGCACCGGCGGCGCCCGGGGCTGCGGGGCCACCCGGCGCGTCCAGCACCGCCCATGCGGCGGCAGCGGAGCCGGCCGCGGGCTGACCGGCCCCT
>NZ_BAAGYZ010000127.1:0-13305 GCF_054778995.1 Streptomonospora sediminis | reverse complement strand
GAAGCACCTTTCGCATGTCCAGAGGGGTCTGCGGTCACGCCCGCCGTGAAAGCCCGAGGTTAAGGTCGGCACATGCCACGACCCACCGGCCGCGTACTCACCCTGCTGGAGCTGCTGCAGTCGGGCGGCACCCGGTCCATGGGCGAACTCGCCGACCGGCTCGGGGTCGACCCACGCACCGTGCGGCGGTATGTGGACCAGCTGGTCGACCTCGACGTGCCCGTCGAGGCGGTACGCGGGCGCTACGGGGGCTACCGGCTGGCCCCCGGCTACCGCCTGCCTCCGCTCATGCTCGGCGATGACGAGGCGATCGCCGTGCTGCTCGGCCTGGCCGCCGGCCGCCGAGCAGGCGCGATGACGGCGGCGGCGACCGCGAGCGAGACCGCAACGGCCAAAATCCGGCGGGTGCTGCCCGCGCGCCTCGCCCGCCGGCTCGACGCGGTCCTGGAATCCCTCGCCTTCACGGATCCGCCCGGCGCATTCGCCGCCCCGGACTCCGGAGTCCTGCTCACCCTCGCCGACGCGGTGCACCACCGCCGCCCGGTCTCGATCAGGTACACCGCCCGCGACGGCCGGCGCAGCGAACGCAGGGTGCACCCGTACGGGATCGTCGCCCATTCGGGGCGGTGGTATGTCACGGGCGCCGACCCCGGGATCGGCGCCGAACGCACCTTCCGGATCGACCGCATCGCCGACGCCAGGACACTGCCCGGCTCGTTCGAGGCGCCCGCGGTCCCCGATCCGGCGCAGCGCGTGCTGTCCGGGTTCGCCGCGGCGGAGTACCGGCATCAGGTCGCGCTGCGGATCCACGGGACGGCCGAGCAGATCCGCGTCCGGCTGCCCGCCAGCGTCGCGACCATAACGGAACCCGGCCCCGCGGCCGATGCGGGCCCCGAGGGCGAGCGCTGGCTGCGCGTCGAACTGCGGGCGGAGCGGCTCGACTGGTTGCCGCCGGTACTCGCCGCGCTCGACCGGCCGTTCGCCATCGAACGCCCGGACGAACTGCGCGGCCTCGTCACCGCGTTCGCCCGCCGCATCGCGTCCTACGCCGACCGGACCTGACAGCGGGAACGCGCGGCGCGGCCGGCGCGCCGCCCGGTCGGCGCCGCCGACGCGTGTACATGCGAAATCGGCACGGACGGTTTACATGGAGAGACCGGCTGGTTACAGTTACTGGGAGCGCTCCCAAGTGTGATCCAGATCATCCGAAGATCATGACAACCGAAGACGACCGGTCGGCGGAAATCCCCCCGGGTACACCAAGGCGATCCTGGGAGCGCTCCCAGGTCCCAAACCGACTCCCCCGCCTCCGGTCGCCGACCGGAACATCCCCCACCCCGCTTCCCCATCTCCATCCCCCTCCGCAATCCCCATCCCCCACCCCCAGTAAGGCCCCGCCCTCTGCGCGGCGGGGCCCACCGCCCGCCGTCATCCACCCGACCCCGCTTCCGGTCCGGGGACCTCGTGCTCGGCGCCGCACCTCGCGGCGGAGTGCTGAACCCGGCCCGGACCGGCGGCCGGGCACCGAACGTCCGGTTGCCATTCGTGCCGGGGCCCTTCCCCGGGTCCCGGCACCCCCTCCACAACCCCCATTCGGCCCGCCGCACCGTCCCGATCCGATCGGGTCGGCGGGTCAGCAGCCAAGGAGGAGCAAATGCAAGGACAGCCCCATCGCGGACGCGGCCGATGGAGGCCGGCGCGGGTCGCGGCGAGCGCAGCGGCGCTCGCCGTCGGCGCGGCCATGCTCGCCGCCGTATCGCCTGCTCAGGCACAGCAGGCACGTGTCGACAACCCGTACGAGGGCGCCGACGTGTACGTCAATCCGGTGTGGTCGGAGAAGGCCGCCGCCGAACCCGGCGGCGACGCGATCGCCGATGAACCGACGGCCGTGTGGCTGGACCGGATCGGTGCGATCGAGGGCAACGACAGCCCGACCACCGGCAGCATGGGCCTGCGCGACCACCTCGACGAGGCGGTGGCCCAGGCGGGCGGCAGCCCAATGGTCTTCCAGGTCGTCATCTACAACCTGCCGGGCCGCGACTGCGCCGCACTCGCCTCCAACGGCGAACTCGGCCAGGAGGAGATCGGCCGGTACAAGGAGGAGTACATCGACGTCATCGCCGGGATCCTCGACGATGAAAAGTACTCCGACCTGCGTATCGTCACCACCATCGAGCCGGACTCGCTGCCGAACCTGGTGACCAACGTCAGCGGCCGCGAGACCGTCACCGAGAACTGCGACACGATGCTGGAGAACGGCAACTACGTCGAAGGCGTGGGCTATGCCCTGGAGACCCTGGGCGCCATTCCCAACGTGTACAACTACGTCGACGCAGGCCACCACGGCTGGCTGGGCTGGGACAACAACCTCGCCCCCTCGGTCGAGGTGTTCCACGAAGCGGCCACCACGGGCGGCGCCAGTGTCGACGACGTGCACGGCTTCATCACCAACACCGCCAACTACTCGGTGCTGGAGGAGCCGCACTTCGACGTCAACGACACGGTGGGCGGCCAGCAGGTGCGCCAGTCCGACTTCATCGACTGGAACCAGTACGTCGGCGAGATCCCGTTCGCGCAGGCGCTGCGCCAAGAGGCCGTGTCGCAAGGCTTCAACTCCGACATCGGCATGCTGATCGACACGTCCCGCAACGGCTGGGGCGGCCCCGATCGGCCGAGCGGCCCCAGTTCCTCCACCAACGTGAACACGTTCATCGAGGAGAGCCGGGTCGACCGGCGCATCCACGTCGGCAACTGGTGCAACCAGTCCGGCGCAGGACTCGGCGAGCGTCCGCAGGTGAACCCGGAGTCGGGGATCGACGCCTACGTCTGGGTCAAGCCGCCCGGCGAGTCCGACGGCTCCAGCGAGGAGATCCCCAACGACGAGGGCAAGGGCTTCGACCGCATGTGCGACCCCACCTACGGCGGCAACATACGCAACGGCTACAACGACAGCGGCGCGCTGGCCGACGCCCCGCTCTCCGGCCACTGGTTCTCGGCCCAGTTCCAGGAGCTGCTGGCCAACGCCCACCCCCCGGTGTAACGAGAGGATGATGCGTATTCGGAACACGCACACTGGCCGGGCGGCCGGCCATCCGGCAGGCCGCGTGACAGGCCACCGGGCCGGACCGGTCCGGACGTAACGCAACAACGCTGTTCGCACAGCAAGCCGTGCCCCCGGTCGGTGCCATCCGGGGGCACGGCGCTTTCCTGCCGGCGGCCGGCCGCCGCCGCGCCACTACGGCGCTGCGCGGCTCGGCCGGCCGGCGGGGTCAACCCCGTTGCGGCCAGGCCGCCGGGCCGTCGGCGTAGGCGCCGCTCCATTCCGGATCGCCGGGCCCCGCGTGCCGGCTCGGATAGGGGACCGCCTCGGGTTCGGGGCCGATCCCGGTGCCGGAGGCCGGCTGCTGGGCGCGGGTGGGAAGCGGCGGCTCCTGCGCGGCGCCGCGGCCGTGTTCACTCCGTTCGCCCCGGTCCCCGTTGGTGGCGGCCTCGGCGGTGAAGTCGCTGAGCCGGGAGATCTCCTGAGAGAAGGCGTCGCTGGCCGCCTGCATCTGTATCTGCACCGCCCGGCAGAAGGTCTGGATCCACGCCATGCGGCGTTCCATCTCCTCCAGGTCGGCGTTGTAGGACGGTCCCGCATCGGCCCGGTAGCCGCGTGCGGCCTCCTCGGCGGCGGCGCCGGCTTGGTCCCTGGCCTCGACCAGGATGTCCTCGGCCTGTTGGCGTGCCTGGCTGGTGAGTTGGCGGCAGTACTCCTGGGCCTGGGCGACGTAGGAGTCGGCCTGCTGCTGGGCGGCCGACAGCAGGTTGACCGCGTCGGCCGAAGGCCCCTCGGTTTCGGCGGCCGAACTGTTCTGCTCGCGGTAGCGCCTGCGCAGCCGGTCGATTTCGGCCCGCAGACTGGCCTTCTCGGCGTCGCTGGCGGCGATGTCCTCGGCCACCCGGCCCATGAACATTCGCACTTCGTCCTCGTTGTAGCCGCGCCGTCCCAGGGAGGTCCGCGAGAAATCCTGGGCACGGACGCGTTCTGGACTCAGTCGTTGCTGCTGGGACCGGCTCATCGACCCTATGTCCTCGCCTGCGGTCACGGATTTCCTCCGCTCGTGCTGGTGCTGTCGAAGTCCTCGTACCTGGTTCGCTCCCGTGCGATTCCCGCTTCGGCCAGGCGCCGCAGCGTGCCGGTGACCATCTCCGGCGAACCGCACACGTAGACGTCGTCCTGGGGCCAGGTGCCGTAGCGCAGCGCCACGTCGACGGCGTCGCCCGCCTCGACCCCGGGGCGGGGGTCCTCGCGGGAGACGCACGGCACGACGCGCAGCCATGGACACGACCTGGTCATCTCATGCAGCGCTGGGTAGTCGTAGTGGTCGCGGGCGTAGGGCGCCCCGACGAACAGGTGCGCTCGGCGGCCGGCGCCGCGGGCCGCGTCGTTGCGCATCTGCTCCAGCATCGCCTTGAACGGGGCCAGTCCGGTACCGCCGGCGATCATCAGCACGTCGCTGCCCGGCCGCAGGACCAGTTTGTCGCCCACCGGCGCCCCCAGACGCAGGCTGTCGCCCGGCTGCACACCCTGCACCAGCGCGGTGCTGAGCGGGCCGCCGCCGACCAGGCGCACGTGAAAATCGATGGTCCCGTTGCGCCGCGGTGCGTTGGCCGGGGTGAAGTAGCGCCACACGTTGGGCCGCACCCGCGACTCCACCGCCACGCTCTGGCCCGGAACGAAGTCCAACTCGTATTCCGGTTGCACACTGAGGACCGCGACATCGGCGGTGCGGCGCTCGTGCTTGATGACGCGCGCCTCCCACCACGGCGGGCTGGTGTGAGCGGCCTCGTCGGCGGCCTCCTGCATCACTTTGGCGACCAGGCCGTAGGCCTCGCTCCAGTCCTCGGCCAGGTCGGGTTTCCACTCCGGGCCCAAGAAGTGCGCGAGCGTGTGCAGCAGCGCCTGGCCGACGGCCGGGTAATGCTCGGCGACCACGGCGAACTTGCGGTGGTCGCGCCCGAGCGACTGGAGGAACGGCACCAGTTCGTCGACCCGGTCGACGTCGGAGACGATCCGGCCGAGCGCACCGACGAGGCGGTCGCGCTGGGCCGACATGCTCACCGGGAACAGCGCTCTGGTCTCAGGGTGGGTGAGAAACAGTGTGGAGTAGAAGAACAGCGGTACCTCATCGCCGTAGGCCGCGACCTTCTTCCAACTGTCCTTCAGCCGCGTGACATCCACGTATCAGATCCTTAAAGGGTGCTCCCGGACCGCTGGGCGTCCATGCGGGACTGGAACCCGGCGGCCGGGGCATGTGGCAGAAGCAGCCGGCAGCGCGCCGGCCGGCGGCGGCACCGCCGGTGCGCGGACCGCGGACCCGCGGGCACGGCGGCGGGCCGGCGGTGCGCGGCAGGTACCCGGATTTCCGCAGGGGCTACTGCGGCATTGGCGCTCCGGGGTCGCCGGACGGTTTCCGGGCCGTTGCCCGCGCCCGTGTTCGTGTTAGTGCAGGGGTGATTCAGTCCGCCGCAGCGGTGGCGGTCTCGCCGGACCCGCCGACGATGTCGTCGGAGAGGGGAGCGACGACCGCAATGATCTCGTCGACGATCTCGCCGGGGACACCGGCCCCCTTGAGCGCCTCGATCAGGTGGCCCGCCACCATGTCGAAGTGCTCCTGCTCGATGCCGCGGCCGCGGTGGACACTGTCCATCGGACCGCCGTCGTAGGCGGAGGGGCCGCCGAGCGCGGCGGCGAAGAACTCGACCTGGCGGCCTTTGAGCTTGGGCAGGTTGGTTCCCGTAAAGAAGCCTGCGAGTTCGGGATCGTCCAGAATACGTACGTACAGGTCGTCGACTACGGCGGCAATGGCGTCGTGCCCGCCAATGCGCTCGTAGATGCTAGCGGATTCGTTCGCCACGGTTGGCACCTCAAGGGAAGAGTGGGGAGGGAATGGAGATGCGCGAGAGAACTCGGTGGTGAACACTACAGACGCCGTTACCGAATCGTCAAAACCCGAGACGATTGCGGGTGTTTTCCCAGTTCAGGAGTGTTTTCGACGTCTTCACGGGGTTTGCCGCGACCAGCAGACTTGATCCTGTTATGCGACGCTTCGTCCCGATTTGGGACCTTGGTTGCTTAAGGGGGGCCGACCCACCCTGCCCGGCACCTCGGAGGGCTCCGGCGGTCGCACCGGATACTTGCCGCGACTGCCGAAAATCCGGCCCTCGGCACTGGGGCGAATCGGGCGCATCCGGTCGATTCAGCGACTGATTCGGCTTGACCGGAAGTATCGGTGTGGCGGGGAGACGACTGTATTGCCCGATTTGCCACAAAAACCCGGTTGCCCGCCGAACCGCGCTCGGGATCGAACGGCCACCGGCCCCGAGCACGGAGGGTGGCGGGCACAGTGGACCGGCTGCCGACCGACCGGAGCCCGCCCAGGTCGGCTCCGACCGGCCCGCCGTCAGGGAAACGGCACCAGACGGCCCGGCCCCGTCCCATCCCGCCCCGGCGGCCGCCGGCGGCGACATACCACCGGACATACGGCCGAACCCGGATGAACCAGCCGAACAAGCCTGAAACAGCAATTTATTTCCATTACGGAGTTATTCGGCGGTCGGTCCCGGGCATCCGTACATAGCACGAAAAACCGAACATCCCGGCGAATGCGACCCGCACCTAATTCGCAGTCGGGCAGGAACCAGCGTGTCTTATGATTCGCCGTGCATATCGCTTGCGGTACCGACGCGCGGGGTTGTGAGCAGGCCCGACCGGACCTGTCTCTGATATGCCATGATCTCAACCGCAAGCACGCGATGATCGGCGCCAATCGGCCGGCGCAGCTCACCCCGACGGCCCGAACGCCCTGGCCCCGGGCTCGGCAACGGCGGCGCCCTCCTGCGGCCCGCTGAAAGGAAACTCCGATGCTGCAGAATCTCGCCAGCAGGCTCGGGCTCGGCACCAACCCGGTCATCTTTTCGGTATCCGCGGGCTTGACCGTGGTGTTCGTGGTCGCCTCGATCGTATTCACCGACACCATCGACGCCCTTTTCGGTGCCGCCTCGTCGTGGATCCTCACCAAGCTCGGCTGGTTCTACATTCTCGGTGTCACCACGTTCCTCGTATTCCTCATCGTGCTGGCCTGCACCCGCTACGGCCGGGTGCGACTGGGCGGCAAGGACGAACGCCCCGAGTACAGCACCATGTCGTGGTTCGCCATGCTCTTCGCCGCGGGCATCGGCACCATCCTGATGTTCTGGGGCGTCGCCGAACCCATCAGCCACTTCGCCAAGCCCCCGCAGGGCGACGTCGAACCGCAGTCCGTGGCCGCGGCAGAGGAGGCCATGGGCTACACGCTGTACCACTTCGGCCTGCACACCTGGACGATCTTCTGCCTGCCGGCGCTGGCGTTCGCCTACTTCATCTACAAGCGCGGACTGCCGGTGCGGGTCAGCTCGATCTTCCACCCGTTCCTCGGCGACCAGATCAACGGGCCCATCGGCCGCGTCATCGACATCACCGCGGTGATGGGCACCCTGTTCGGCGTCGCGGTGTCGCTCGGCCTGGGCACCCTGCAGATCAACAGCGGGCTCGCCGCCCTCTTCGGCGTGCCGGTCTCCAAGCCCGCCCAGGTCGCCATCATCGCGGCCATCACCGTCATCGCCGTCACCTCGGTCTCCTTGGGCCTGGACCGGGGTGTGCGGCGGCTTTCCAACATCAACATCGTCCTGGCCGTCGGCCTGCTGCTGTTCATCATGGCCACCGGATCGCCGCTGTTCCTGGTGCGCGGCATCATCGAGAGTGTCGGCACCTACGCAAGCTGGCTGGTGCCGCTGTCGTTCTGGAACGACACGTTCGGCCACAGCGGGTGGCAGGGCGAATGGACCGTGTTCTATTGGGCCTGGACCATCACCTGGGCGCCGTTCGTGGGCATCTTCATCGCACGGATCTCCAAAGGCCGCACGATCCGCCAGTTCATCGTCGGTGTGCTCGGCCTGCCCACGGCCTTCACCATCATCTGGTTCAGCGTCTTCGGGCTCTCGGCCTTCAACATCCAGATGAACGGCGACGGCGGGCTCGTGCAGGCGGTGGTGGTCGAACGCGACATCCCCGGCGCGCTCTTCGCGTTCCTGGAGAACTATCCGCTGACCACCCTGGTGTCCGGCCTCGCCGTGGTGATCGTGGCCATCTTCTTCACCACCTCGTCCGACTCCGCGTCCCTGGTGGTCGACATGCTCTGCTCGGGCCGCGAAGAGGCCGGCCCGGTGCGCTCGCGCGTGTTCTGGGGCGTTACCGAAGGCGTGGTGGCGGCAACCCTGCTGGCGGCCACCGGGCAGAACGGTCTGGACGCCCTGTCCGAGGTGATCATCGTGGTGGGGCTGCCGTTCTTCGTGATGGGCTTTTTGATGATGGTCGCGCTGGTGCGGGCCCTGACATACGACTGCCGGCAACCCCGGAGTCCGGAGATCACCACTTAACGGGCGACCGCCCAGACCGTGCCGCCTGCCCTGGCCGCCCGGCCCGCCCTGCTCTAGAATCAGATGATTTGCCAGAAATCGGGCAAGAACGAGAGGCCGGCGCACGGTGGACTTTGACCTGCCCGACATCGACGTCGGCGACGCTGCGCATGCCGGGGGCGGCTGCGCCGACTTCCTCCAAACGGTGGGAACCCGGTTCGGCACGACGGTGCTGGTGTGGTGGGCCGAGATGCTGCTCCTGGCCGCAGTGCTGGGTGCATCCGCACTGGTGACCGGCAGCGGCTACGTCGACCCCGGAGCGGTCGGCACCCTGGTGGTCGCCGCGATCGCCGCTGGACCCGTTGTCGTGCTGGTCCCGGTCATGCCGCTGAGCCTGCTGGGCCGACTCGGCGGCCGGCTCATCGGCCTGCACCGGGTGCCCGCCGCCATCTTGCTGCTCGCCCTGCTCATGGCGGGCGGGGGCGCGGTTTACGCCGCCCGGACCACCCCGCTCGAAGGCGTGGCGATATGCCTCCTGGGCATGCTGTTCCTCGCCCCGCCCCTGGCCGTGTTCACCGTGCAGTACCGCGACCCCGCGACCGCGCGCGCCGCGGACCAACAGCGCAGGGACGACGCGCGGCTGCTCAAGGCGCTGGCAGCCCACGCCCGCCGCATCCGGCTGGGCGATACGGTGCTCTACCGCGAGCGCGGGCTCTGGAAATGGTGGACGCTTGCCTGGGCCTGCGCCTACGTTGCGGGCATCGCCGGGCTGTGGGCGGTGTCGACCGGCGAAACCGCCGCGTGGGCGCAGGTCTCCGCCCTCTTCCTGCCGCTCTTTGCCGCGCCGGCGCTCGCGCCGCCGCGCCGGATCAAGCACAGCGCACCGATCCGCCTCACCCGCGACACGCTCCGGGTGGGCCGCGACCGGGTACCGGTGGCCGCGCTCGATCCCGCTTCGGTGCGCAACGCCCAGGCACCGCACCCGCCCGCCGGGCACTTCGGCGCCGCCCCCGGCCCGGGTGGATGGGGAGCACCGCCGGGCGTACCGGCGGAGTTGGCGGTCGAACCGGTCCCGCTGGGCGGCCGCCCGCCCGGTGCCCGGACCCCGATCGGCGCGGTCCGCCTGCAGATCGGCACCCGCCATGACCGCCCGTTGGACATCGCCACCCGCCATCCCGGCGGGTTCACCCGGGCGCTGGCCCAAGTCGCAGGCTACGGATCCCGAACGGACTCCCCACCGCACTTCCACCAGCGAGGCGACCTCGCCGGTGCCTGAGTGCACGTTGCGCGCGAGTCGCTCCCCGGGCCGCTTCCGCTGTTGCCCGCCGTTCGGCAGCCGGTGGCGGCTGCAGGGCGGGGCGGGGCCTTGCCGACGGGCGTGTCCGGCTTCGGCTACGCTGAATCGGACCCTTGTTCCGATTAGTGTTCGGCGGGCGTGCCGCGCTGCCGGCGCCGCCGTTCGGAAGGAGCGTGCAGTGGCCACCCCCGACCGGGCCGATGGCAGCCCGGCCCGAACGAAGCGGGCCGACGCGCAACGCAACGAGCAGACGCTGCTCGCCGCCGCCGCTGCGGTGTTCGTCACCTCCGGCGTCGACGCACCCGTCCGCGAGATCGCCGCCAAAGCGGGGGTCGGGATGGGCACCATCTACCGCCACTTCCCCACACGGGCGGATCTGGTCGCCGCCGTCTTCCGCCACCAGGTCGAAGCCTGCGCCGAGGCCGGCCCGAACCTGCTGGCCAGTGCCGACTCCCCGTTCGAGGCCCTGCGCCAGTGGATCGACCTCTTCGTCGATTTCCTGGTCACCAAGCACGGGCTCGCCAACGCGCTGCAGTCCGACAGCAGCGGTTTCGAAACGCTGCACACCTACTTCATCGACCGCCTGCTACCGGTCGGCGAGCAGTTGCTCGGCGCAGCGGTCGACTCGGGCGAGATCAGAGGCGGTACGGGCGCGTACGAACTACTGCGCGGTATCGGCAACCTGTGCATCGGCGACACCGATCCCCGCTACGAGCCCCGCCGGTTGGTCGAGCTGCTGGTGCAAGGGCTCCGGCAGCCGTAGCCCCGGCGCCGGGGCTAACAGGGCGCCGGCGTGCGTACCGAGGTGGCGAAGTCGGCCCAGGTGATCATGGGCCCGCGGTACTCGCCGCCGTCGTGGTCCCACGCGGCATCGAAAATGCTGGTGTAGCCGCGTTCGGCGTAGCCGGGGCCGCCCTTGCCGGGCAGCCGCCCCCACTCCTTGGTGAGGGCCGCGGCCAGAAACAGCCCGCGGCCATCGGGGCGTTCGAGGTCGGGCGCTGCCACACGCACCGCGGTGCGCGGTAAATCGCTGCGCGGGCCGTCGTCGTGTACCTCAAGGTGCAGGGTGCCCGAGACCAGCCCCACCAGGCTGACAAAGACCATACCGCCGGTCTCGCCGGAGGCGCTGTGGCGAATGGCGTTGCCGAAGAACTCGCTGACGACGAGCTCGGCCGCATCGGCGACATCGGGGAACGGGCGCAGGTGCGTGCGCGCCCAGAGCCGGGCCTCGCGGCATTCACCGGGTGTCCCGGCGAAATCGCGGCACGCCTGCAGCGTGTAGATTCCGACGTCGTTGTCGACTCCGTCGCACTGGGCCATGTCGGGCCACCGCCTTAGGGTGCTTGTCGATCCCCGGGCGGGGCGCCGCACCAAAGGCGACAAGGCCGCGGAACCGTCGCACCGCTAAGCCCGGAACAGACCCGCGCTCGCTCTGACCTTGGGCGGCGACCTGGCCGCACCCGCTCCAGAAGAACCACCATCCAACGCCGAATTCTGCCGCAACCGCGGCTCTTCGACAACCTTCCCGCAGATTGTATACAGAAAGCGAGAACCGCGTGCCCGTCCCCATGGTCATTGATACCGACACCGCGCAGGACGACTGCGTCGCCCTGCTCACCGGACTGCTCGATCCAGCCGCCGATCTGCGCGCCATCACCATGGTGGCGGGCAATGTCGGATTCGAGCGGCAACTGCGCAATGCCTTCCTTACTCTCAACGCGGCCGGCCGCCTGGGCGGGGTGCCGGTGTACGCCGGCTGCCGGCGTCCGCTGATGCGCCCCTGGGTCAGCGCGGAAAACGTGCACGGCGACGGGGTCGGCGGCCTGTCCATGGACGACGGCGACCAGGCGGCCGAGCCCGAGCACGCCGTGGACGCCCTGGTGCGCCTGGCGGCCCGGCACCGGGGCGAACTCTCGATCGCGGCGATCGGCCCGCTGACCAACATCGCCTCCGCCGCTCTCAAGGACCCCGGCTTCGCGGCGAACGTCAAGACGCTCTACATCATGGGCGGCTCGAACAACGGGCGCGGCAACATCACCCCGGCGGCGGAGTTCAACTTCTACGTCGACCCTGAGGCCGCCAAGGCGGTCTTTGCCGCCGGTTTCAACATCGTGGTGGTTCCCTGGCACCCGCTGACCCTGGAGCGCGCGGTGTTCGGACCCACCGCGCTGGCGGAGATCTCCGCCCTGGACACGCCGCTGGCGCGCTTCTTCGACCGCATCTGCGCGGCAACCCTGGAATTCGACCGCACCGTGGGTATCGACGGCACCACCCACCCCGACTCGCTGACCGCGGCGCTGGTGCTGCACCCCGAACTGCTGCGTGCCACCGGCCGCTACAACGTCGACATCGAGACCAGCGGCGAGATCACCCGCGGGTATGCGGCGATGTCCTGGGGTGTGCACGGCCTGGAACCCAACGCGACGGTCGTTGAGGACATCGACGCGCAGGGCTTCTTCGACCACCTGAAGGGCATCCTCGCCCAGCCCGTGGCTCCGCAGCGCCCCATAACGGGTCTGGCGCCGAGCCGGTAGGCACCTCGCGTCCGTCCGCTGCCGCCGGGCGGCAGCGGACGGACGCGGCGGGGGCGGGTGGGGCACGCGGGCGCCCGCTCAGTCCACGCGGCGGGCCAAGCCCTCGTAATCGACCACGAGGCCGTCGCGGTCCACGGTCAGCACGCAGGCCGCGGCACCGGACTCGCTGCGTTCGTAGCGTTCGCGGCCTTCTGCGGGGCACAGGCGGGTATAGCGCTGGCTCACCCGCCGCACCCGCAGGGTCGGGACATCGATCCACACAACGGGGATGTCGCGGTACTCGCCCTTGCGCAGCCCGAGCCTGCGGATCGGCAGCGTACTGGTCATCGGGGTGGCGGCGACGTCCACGTCCAGGCAGCCGTCGAGCTCGGGTACGCGCCGCCCGTCGATCGTCCAGCCGCCGGCCTCCCGCTCCAGCTCGACCGCGCTCGGACCCGCGCCGGAGAGCACCTCGACCCTGGCCTGCCGGCTCGCCCAGGCGAGATCCGCGCGTACGGTCACCCTGCTGGAGAAACGGCCCAGGGAGTCGGCGACGGTCTGGCCGGCCTCGAAGCGGAAGCCCCCGGGCTCGGCCAGCAGGGTGCCTACCCCGAGCCCGGCCGATACGTCGGTCCGCGACCAGGCGATGGGATCCGCGGCTGTGGAGGACATGCAACCGTTCTACCGGTACGTCCGGTTACACGCCAGAGCCCGCGCGTCATCACCGGGCCGCCGCGGCCCTCGCCTGCAACCTTCGATCGCGGTATTCGCGGGCTTAGGTCGTGTTTGGTGGGTCCGTCCGTAGCGAGCGGCGCACTCGTGTGCGCCCCGCGCCCGATGCGCGAAGCGCCGTTGCGGCGCGGGGCGCTGCGGTAGGCACCAGTGCCGCTCTCGCAAGGCCGAGGAGGGAGCCAGGGTGGGCCCCTGTCGACTGACGAGAACGCCGCGAGAGTGGTGCTGGGGCGCCGCGCAGTAGGACAGCGACCCACCAAACGCGGCCTAGATCGTTGATGGGAGTTGTTGTGTGTACCGGTCAGTGGTCGTAGGCGATCAGTG
>NZ_BAAGYZ010000126.1:0-105202 GCF_054778995.1 Streptomonospora sediminis | reverse complement strand
GCGGACCGCTTCGGTGCCGGCGGCTGCGGCGTGCGGGCCGCGGGCGGCGGCCCGGACGCGCCAACGCGGGTGCAGCCGCACCGCTCCGATAAGAGTTTCCACTGGTCAAGGCGGATAAATGGCTTCCGGGCAGTCCGGTGGCGAAGGTGCGGCACGTCCGTATCGGTGCACGCGGAAAACGATTGCCCTGGCACCCGAGGGCAGGCGTCGGCGCCGCCGGACGCGCATCGTGCGGAGAACCGGGCATGATCCGTGTCACACCACTGGCGCACCGCGCCCGCCCGTTGCGCGAGTCGCGCGGACAGGCGCGCGGAGCCGGCGCGCCCACTCGGCCCGCTCAAGCCGGCTCAGCGCCCTCCGGCCCGCTCGCGGCGGCCCCGGGTGGCTCGGAGCGTCCGGACGGCCTCAGGACGGCCTCAGGCTGCTGCGCAGCCCGCCGGTGCCTTCCTCCTGGCCGTAGGGAAGTTCGTCGGCCCGTTCTCCGCTGGGTGTCATCGCGAACCAGGTGCCGTCGGCGCCCTGGCCGTTGACGTCGCCGGGATTCACATCGCCGGAGAACCGGTACAGCGGCCAGCCCGCCAAGGTGAGCTGCGAACCGCCCTCGTCGTGCTCGATCCGGTCGACCGCGCTCTTGTCGAGCCCGTCCGTGGTCACCTCGCCCTCGACCAGCGCAGGCGGCCACTGCTCCGCGCAGTCGTCAGTGCAGGTGGACTCCGAAGGGTCGGCGCTGTCGGCGGTGTAGACGTAGAGCGTATAGCCCTCGGCGTCGGTGACCACGGGGCCGACCGGAGTCTCATCGGCGACGTTGACGGTGGCCGCGGCATCCTCGGCCGACTCGCCGGGCAGATCGGCCGAGCCGGATTCGCCGCCGGGAAAACCCGCCCCGCAGCCGGACACCGGCGCCAGCACCGCCACCAGGACAGCCGCCGGCAGCGCGGCGGCGCCGGCCCGCCGGCGCTTCATGGCGCTGAAAGCCTCCACGGTCACACCCCTTCCGCTGTGTTGCCGCGCAACCGAACGTATCGGTGCGAACGCGCTCCGGAAACGACTTCACCGAAGTATGTCCGTGATTTGAGCGGGATTTGGGGTCCGTAACCGGGTGCCGGTATGCGGGCGGTGCCGGCCCCGGAGGGCGTTGGGTCCCGGGACACCTCCGCCGGAAGCGGCGGCTGCGGCAGGCAAGGAGGCGAGCCGCGCGGCCGGCGGGGCGGCGATTGCGGGGTGGCGCCGCCACCTCGCGGAGCCGCAACCCGTGCCTGCTTCCGGTTGTCCGCTATCCCCAGCTTGTCGGCTTTTCCGGGATTGCGGCCAGGGTTGCGGCCCGGGTCGTGACGTGACCGCCGCGCCCCGCCGCCCCGCTCCTGCCGTCCGCTACTCCGGTCGGGCCGCGGTGCTCGGGCGGATCCTGGCCCATGCGCGGCGCATGCCCTCGATCCAGCGGTCGCGGTCGGCGGCGCGGCGCTGTTCGAAACCCGCCGCCTCGGGGTGGGGCAGGATGAGGAACCGGCCCTCGTGCAGCGCCGCCACCACCGACTCGGCAACGTCCTCGGGCTCGATGTAGGAGCCCCCGAGGCGGGTCGCCGCAGCGTCGCCGTCGCCGGCGGTCATCGCCGTGTTCACGCCCTGCGGGCACAGGCAGGAGACGGAGATGTTCTCGTCGGCGTGCCGGATGGCCAGCCATTCCGCCAGCGCGACGGCGCCGTGCTTGGTGGCCGAGTAGGGTGCGGAGTCGAGCTGGGTGAGCAGGCCGGCGGCCGAGGCCGTGACGATCAGGTGCCCGCCGCCGCGCCCGGCCATGCGCGGGAACAGTGCCCGCGCAGTGTAGACGTGCGCCATGACGTGCACCCGCCAGGACAGTTCCCAGTCGGCGTCCGTGCCCAGACCGGGCCCTGACGCGACACCGGCGTTGGAGCACCACAGGTCGATGGGCGCGTGGTCGTGCTCGATGCGGGCGACGGCATCGGCGACCGCCGCCTCGTCGGAGACGTCGAAGGCCAGCGAGTGGGCGCGCTCGCCGAGCTGCGCGGCCGCCGCGGCGGCGCGGTCGCCGTCGCGGTCGGTGACCACCACCCGCGCCGCGCCCTCGTTCAGCAGCCGCTGGGCCAGGGCCCGGCCGATCCCGCCGGCGGCGCCGGTGACGACGGCCGTCGTCCCGGGGATGGAGAACGGTTCGGCCATGGCGCGGCTCCTCAACATTCCGGGCGGCTCTGGGGACGGCGGCACCGGCACCGCGGCCGGGGCCGATCGGGGTGTTCAGGTGCTCAGGGGGCGAAGACCAGCCGGCCGACCGTGTCGCCCTCGGCGAGCCGCTGCACGCCCGCGGCCAGTTCCGCGGCGCCGAGGCGCTCGCTGACCAGCGGCTTGGCCAGCCCCTTTGCGGCGAGTTCGGTGAGGCGGTCGTGGGCCTCGGCGATGGCCTCGGGCACCCGCTGGCGGTACAGGCCCCAGTGCAGGCCGAGGATGGAGTAGTTCTTGATCAGCGCGTGGTTCAGCCGGGGCGCGGGGATGGTGCCGCCGGCGAACCCGACGACGACGATGCGCCCCTCGAAGGCGATGCATTTGGTGGAGCGCTCGTAGGACTCGCCGCCGACCGGGTCGAAGACCACGTCGGCGCCCCGCCCGCCGGTGAAGTCCTTGACCGCGGCGACGAAGTCGTCGGCGCGGCGGTCCACCACCGCGTCGGCGCCCAATGCGGCGGCCGTCGCCGCCTTCTGCGGCCCGCCGACGACTCCCACCACGTGCGCGCCGGCGGCCTTGGCCAGCTGCACAGCGGCGCTGCCTACCCCGCCCGCGGCGGCGTGCACCAGCACGGTCTCGCCTTCGCGCAGGCGGGCGCGGCGGTGCAGGGCGAACCAGCCCGTCTGGTAGCCGATGAACAGCGAGGCCGCCTCGTCGTCGGTGAGCGCCGCGGGGGCCGGGAACACCGAGTCGGCGCTCATCAGTGCGTAGTCGGCAAAGGCGCCGGCAGGCAGGTCGGCGCTGCCGATCACGCGGGTGCCGGCCTGGGCGCCGATGCCGGAGACCCCCTCGCCCACTTCGGCGACGTCGCCGCACAGCTCCACGCCGGGCGTGAAGGGCAGCGGCGGCTTGACCTGGTAGGTGCCGCGGCACAGCAGGGCGTCGGGGAAGTTCACCGCGGCGGCGCGGACCCGCACCAGGACCTGGCCGGGGCCCGGACTCGGAACCGCGGTTTCCTCCGGCCGCAGGACCGCTGCCGGCTCGCCGGTCTCGTGCACCCGCAACGCTCTCACTGGCCGCCTCCGCAGACTCCGCACTCGGATACCGGTCGGTCAGATACCAACCGGTCGGTCCGTAGCAGTCAACCGCGGCCCGCGGCTGCGCGTCAAGGGTCCGCGTGCACGGGAGGTCCCGGGCGCCCGGGACTCCGGCCGGCTCAGCGCACGACGGCGACCGGGCCGTGTGCGCCGTGCAGCACGGACTGGCTGACCGAGCCCAGCATCAGGCCGCGGAATCCCCCGCGGCCGCGCGAGCCGACCACGATCAGATCCGCCGGCGTGGCCTCGTCCAGGATGGCCACCACCGGGTGGGCGCGCACCGTGCGCAGGTCGACCGAAACACCCGGGTACTCGGCGCGGATGTCCTCCAGTTCGGCCTCGGCGGTGCGGCGCGCCGTGGCCTCGACGGCGTCGTCGTCGAACGCCTCGGGCGGCACGGGTCCCATCGCCGACACGAACGCCGCCATGGGCTGCCAGGCGCACACCCCCAGCAGTTCGCTGTCGGTCCACCGCGCCTGCGCGAAAGCGAATTCCACCGCCCGGCGGCTGGACTCCGAGCCGTCGACACCGGTGATGATGCGGCCCTTGGCCCCGTGGGCGGCCTCGTGCTTCTTCGGCAGCACCACGACCGGCACCGGCGAGTGCGCGGCCAGCTCGATGCCGACCGAGCCCACGAACGCCGAAGCCAGGCCGCCCAGGCCCCGCGAGCCCACGACCACGGCCGAGGTGTCGGACTGCTTGGCTTCGTCGAGCAGCGCCTCGGCGGGGCGGGAGGTGGGCATCCGGGTGCGCACCGATAGCTCGGGAAACAGCCGCAGGATCCAGTCGCGGGCGTAGTCGAGCAGCGCCTGGGCATCGCGCAGCCGGTCGGAGGTCTCCTGTTCGCCGCCGCGCGGCACGATCTCGCGGAAGGCTCCAGCGGAGTCGGGCGGGCCGACCGCTGTGACGATGGTGATCCCGCGCCCGCGCAGCGCCGCCTGGTTGGCCGACCATTCCAGCGCATAGCGGCTGGACTCGGAGCCGTCGACGCCGACGACCACCCACAGTTTCTCGGACGTGCCGTTCATCTCGCGCTCCTCCTCCTGCCGACGCGGCCTCGTCCGGGCGCCGCGGCCGGCGCGGCCACGCGGCGCTGGGGCCGGCCGGGTTCTCCGGGCGGGTCCGACCGCGGCGGCCGCACGGTATCCGCAGCGCAGAGTACTCGCGGTCGTGGTACCCGGAGCCGGCGCCGGTGGAAACCGCCCGGAACCGCAGCGGTGTCCTGGCCGGTGCCTACCCGAAGTGCCGCCGGCGACACGCCGCCCGCAGACACCAGCGGCCCCGCGGACGAGCCGCGGGGCCGCTGGTGAGTCGCCGGGGGGTAGGCGCCGCGATCAGGCGCGGTAGTGCAGGATGCCCCAGGCGAGAGAGCCCGACCGACCGCCGTTGACCCAGTTGCGCAGGCCGGTCTTCATGTGCTCCAGGTACTCGTTGCTGATCTTGCCGCTCAGCTCCGGCTCGCGGCGCTCGGTCTCGGCGAGCACGCGGCCGTAGTGGTTGGGCAGCTGCTCGCTAAGGTCCTCGAACCCGACCTTGCTCATCCCCAGCCGTGCGGCCTCGCGGTCGTAGAAACCGGGGGTGCCCATGGTGTCCAGGTGCAGCCGCTGCAGGATCGGCTGCAGCGTCTCCGAGGAGGCGCTGTCGGTCGCCATGGGGTCGGTGAACACGAAGTGGCCGCCCTTGCGCAGCACGCGGACGACCTCTTCCATGACACGCGAGCGGTCACCGCTGTGCAGGAAGGCGTCCTGCGACCACACGACGTCGAACCCGTTGTCCTGGACCGGGATGTCCTCGAACGACCCGTCGATGACGGTGATGAGGTGGTCCAGCCCCGCCTCGCGGTTCTTCTCGCGGTTGCGCTCGTTCTCGACCTCACTGAGGTTCAGGCAGGTCACCTGGCAACCGTAGGTGGCGGCCAGGTAGCGGGCGGAGCCGCCGTAACCCGCGCCGATGTCGATCACCTGGGTGTCGGCGGTGACGTCGACCTTGCCGGCCATGCGCTCGACGGTGCGCGCACTGGCCGCGCCGATGTCATCGTTGTCGGACTCGTAGAGGCCGACGTGGATGTCGGTGCCGCCCCAGATCGTGTGGTAGAAGGTGTCGGCGTCACTGGAGTTGTAGTAGTCGCGCGCCGTCTGCACCGCGGTCGAGTACGCGTCGCTGAGCTCGTCGTCGGTGTAGTAGGACTTCTCCGCGATGTGGATGAAGAAGTCCGGCTCGTTGGCGCGGTAGGTCTCCTGGAAGTCGCCGTAGGTGTCGATCTTCTGGAAGCCCACCTCGCGCATGAGCCGCCGCACGTAGTTCTTGCGCAGCGGGAACATGTTCAGGTGGTACTTGGACTCGTCGGGGAAGCGGTAGACGAACCGGGCCAGGCCCTCGTCTACGTGCTCGGGCTCGGCCGAGACCTCGTCACCGCAGTAGTAGTAGGTGTGGCTGTTGCCGTAGTCGCCGTCGAGCAGGCTGTCGTAGTTGCGCTGATCCAGGATGAGCACGCCGTCGTGCTTGAGCATCGCATAGAACTCGGCGAGCGCCTTGCGGCGGTCGCGCTCCGAGAACAGGTGCGTGAACGAGTTGCCCAGGCAGATGATCGCATCGTAGGTCCCGTGGACGTCCCGGTTCAGGAACCGCCAGTCGGCCTGGACGATGCGCAGGATGTGCCCGCCCCAGGTTTGGCCGTTGGCGAAGGCCTGAGCCAGCATCTCCGCACTGCCGTCAGCGCTGACGGTCTCAAAGCCCTCTTCGACGAGGCGGACCGAGTGGAACCCGGTTCCGGTCGCCACGTCGAGGACCTTCTCGACGCCGCGGGCCTTGAGCTGCTCGATGAAGAAGCGGCCCTCGCTGGCGGAGCGCTTCTTCCAGTCGATCAGCTCGTCCCACTTGTCGACGAACCCCGTCACGTACTCGGCTTTGTAGTGGTCGGTGTCGCGAACGGCCAGCGGGTCGTCACCGAAATGCTGCTGATCCTGTCCTTTAATTGTTCGACTCCTCACACTCGAAAAACCCTCTCACCAGACACACACGACGCCGAGGGTAAAACTTCGCGCCTATACATTGAACGCCATGACCCCCACCATAGTTCAAGTGGCAGAAGGCATTTTTCGGGTGTCTTCGCAGGTCAGAGCGTAAAAATTCACCCCGGGTCACCATCGCGGCACAACAGCCCGCCCCAACGCCCCCATTCAGACCCGACAACGAATCGCACTACGCAACGCATTGCGCAAGGCGCACCCTTGGAAAAAGAAAGAGCGACCAGGAATCAAGGCGGAATTCCCAATAGGCTATACTTCTCTCTCCGACCATCGGCGACATTGACGGAGAGTTGTTGGGGCCGCGCCGCCCGAACCCGCGCAACGTCCGCGGCCATCGCGGCACCTGCGCGCATCCGCCCCCTGCGCCCCGCTGTCCGCGCGCCCCGCATCCGCCCGCAACCCGCTCCGCTACTGGATAATGCGGGCATGGCCATCACCGGACGCCGATCCAATGAGATCGCCGACAGCGTTGAACGCGCGATCACCCACGGTGACCTCGGGGCCGGTGCCGCACTGCCCCCCATCCGCGACCTCGCCGGCGAGCTCGGTGTGAATCCGAACACAGTGGCGGCCGCCTACCGGGTGCTGCGCGAGCGCGGCCTGGTCGAGACGGCGGGGCGCCGCGGCACCCACGTGCGCTCGCACCCGCCCGGAGCCCCGCGCGAGACCGAGTCCGGCGGCCTGCCTCCGGGCACCCGCGACGCCGCCACCGGCAACCCCGATCCGCGCCTGCTGCCCGACCTCGCCGACGCCCTGGCCGCGGTGGCCCGGCGGCGCTCGGGCCGCCACGCGCTCTACGGCGAGCCGCCGATACGCCCCGAAACCGCCGCTGTCGCCCGCGAGATCTTCGCCGCCGACGGTGTGCCCGCCGAACGGCTGGCGGCCACCTCCGGCGCCCTCGACGGCATCGACCGGGTCCTGCGCTCCTCACTGCGGCCCGGCGACACCGTCGTGGTCGAGGACCCCGGCTGGTCGAGCACCCTGCAACTGCTCACGGCGCTCGGGTTGCGGGCGGTACCCGCCGGCGTCGACGACGAGGGGATGCTGCCCGGCCCGCTGCGCGCGGCGCTGCGCGGCGGCGCCCGCGCCGTCGTGGTGACCGACCGGGCGCAGAACCCGGCCGGCTCCGCGCTGAGCCCCGAACGGGCGGCGGCCCTGCGCGCGGTCATCGCCGAGCATCCCGACGTCCTCACCATCGACGACGACCACGGGTTCGGGTTCGTCTCGGCGCCCTTCCACAGCCTGGCCGCGGCCGCCGGCCGGTGGGTGCTGGTGCGCTCGATGGCCAAAACCTACGGCCCCGACCTGCGGCTGGCCGTGCTGGCCGGCGACACGGTGACCATCGAGCGGGTCCGGGCCCAGCAGCAGGCGGGACCGGGCTGGGTCAGCACCGTGCTGCAGGAGGCGTTCGTCGAACTGTGGCGCAGCGGCGCCGTGGACCGGGCGCGCACCGCCCGCTCCTACGACGAGCGGCGCGAGGCGCTCATCTCCCACCTGGCCGGCCACGGCATCAGCGGCCGGGGGCGCAGCGGCGTCAACGTGTGGGTCCCGGTCGACGACGAGGCCGCCGCGGTCACCGCCCTGCGCGCCCGCAACTGGGCGGTGGCGCCGGGGCGGCGTTTCCGGCTGGACTCCCCGCCGGGCATCCGGGTGACGATCTCGGCCCTCGACACCGGGGAGACCCCCGGGCTGGCCGCCGACATCGCCGCCGCGGTGCGGACGGGCGGCCCTCCGGTGTAGCGGTGCCGGACCGCGCCCGGCCCCGTGCCCGATGCGCCCTTGCCCGTCCCCGTACCGCATCCGGCGCGCTGACCTGCACCGACGAGTCGGCCGTGGTTTTCGCGAGTGTCGGCCGGGTATGTGGCAGGCAACCGTGTTCAGGCCGTATCGGGGGGATCGGCATGAGCGAATATGGCAACGAGCGGCGCGTGAACACCACCAGACTCTGGTCGGGCGGTCTCGCCACGGCCGTGGTCGCGGCACTGATCATCCTGGTAGGCGCCCTGGTGGTGCGCGGCGTCCTGGGTATCCCGATCCTCGCGCCCGAGGAAGCGGGCTACGTCGGCGGGGTCGGCACCGCGGTCTACGCCGTCATGGCGGGTGTGGCCGCGCTGGTGGCCACGGCCCTGCTGCACCTGCTGCTGGTCAGCGCACCGCGCGCCAGCACGTTCTTCGGATGGATCGTGGGGCTGGCCACCGTGGTCGCGGCGGTGAGCCCGTTCACCCAGGAGGCCCCGCTGTCCAGCCAGATCGCCACCGCCCTCATCAACGCCGTCACCGGCGGCGCGATCGTGTCCCTGCTGAGCAGCGTGGGCGCGACCGCTGTGCGCCGGCGCCGCCGCCGGCGCACAGCGGTAGACCGCGACGTGCCCGAAGGCGGCGAGTTCGACGACTCCGGCTACACCAGCGGCTACCGCGACGCCGTCACCGGGGCGCCCAACCGCCGCTACGGCGGCCGCCACCGCGGCTCCGGCGATCCCTACGACCCCGACAGCACCACGCGCATGCAGCGCGAGTGAGGTGCCGCGGCCTGCGGGCCGCCCGATGATGTGCGGCCGGGCCCGGTCCCCCGCGGGGGCCGGGCCCGGCCGCTGCCGCGCGCGCCGCACCGGCCGCGCGCCTCAGCCCGGGGCGGCGCGGTCGCGGCGGATATCGGCCAGCGTGCGGGCGAACGTCTCGGTATGCACCCCGCCGCGACCGCACATCTCCATGGAACCCACCGGCGGAACCGGGTCGGGCCGGGCCAGGTGCGCGTCGCGCAGGACCCCGCCGACACACGCCTCCCAGGCGGGGCGCAAACCCGCCGGGTCGGTCCCGATACCGGCCTCGGCGGCGGTGCGGGAGACGTCGTCGGAGGCGAACAGCTCGCCCGTGCACGGCCACACCCCGCCCAGCGCGTCGTCAAGCCGCCGCCGGTCGCGGTCGGCCGCCGCCAGCCGCAATGTCCAGCGCACGGCGTGGTCGCGGTGGAACGGCAGCTCGCTCACTGCCGTGCGGGCGATGCCGGCCAGGGCCGGATCGGCCGAGACGGTCAGCGCGGAGTACAGCTCCAGCGCGTAGGTCGAGAACAGCAGTTGGCGCACGACCGCGTGGGCGAGGTCGGTGTTGGGCACCTCGACCAGCCGCAGGTTGAGGAACTGGTCGGCGTCGCGGCCCAGCACGAGGTCGTCCTCCGTGCGCAGCACGCCGGTGAGCTGCTCCTCCATCCGCCCGGCGCAGCCCAGCAGGAAGCGGGCCAGCCGCAGCTGGCCCTGCGCGATGCGGGTGGCTTCGGTGGCGGAGTCGTGGGCCGCGGCGCCCGAGCGGCCCGGCCACAGCCCGGCGGTGGCGGACTCGGCCAGCCGGTGGCCCGCCACGAGCGCATCGTCGCCCAACCGCAGCACGTAGGCCGTGGCCGCGGTGTCCGCCGCGGCGGCCGCGGCACCTCTCTCGTTCATCGCAACCCCCACAGTGGCGACCGGGTACGCGCAGCACCGCCGATGGCCGGGCGTGCGGCGCGCAGCAGCGGTGCGGTGCGGGCCGCGAGGTCGGCGGCCCGCGTGTACCCCCCACTACCCCGGCCGCGCCGGTTCGGACACCTGACCGCCGTAGTGCCCGTTGCGGGTGTGGCACATGTCGCTTCAGCGGCCCCTCGTCAGCTGACAGGAGAATCCGCAGGTAAACGCCGCGCAAGCGCATAAGGGGACACACAAGTGCGTCACTCACGTCACGATAAGGCCACGGCGCTATGGTATTGTCCCGGACGAATGCTTGATTCTAAGCATCTTAGGAATGAGGGGGAGCGGCGTTCGCGCATCGCGAGCCGCCCAGCAGGCCGAACAGGCCACAGCCATCTGCCGCCGACCGCCTCCTGCCGACTTCGCGCCCGCGGCACTACGGCACGGCAAGCAGCGTAGATCCACATATGCCTGACACATCGGTTGTCAGCATGGGGGTAACCGACTTGAACAACCAGCCTCGCCTATGCGGCGCGTCGACCAACGTGCTGGCCGGCACGTTCGGAAAAAGCCTTCGCCCTGGAGGCGACGGAGGCGCCGCGCCGACCGCCAGGGCAACGGTATCGGCGCAACACCCCGGAGCGAACATGGCCGCGCTGAAGATCACCCGCCGCAACGGCGACGACGGCATCGTCCTCTCGCTCAGCGGTGAAATCGACATGGCCACCGAGGACCAGTTCCACCGCGCCGCACGCGATGCGGTCGAAGCCCGGCCCCAAGGCCGCCTCATCCTCGACTTCGGGCGCCTGTCCTTCATCGATTCCAGCGGGCTGCGGGTCCTCATCCAGGCGCACAAGGCCGCCAAAAGCACCGGAGGTTCCCTCTCCATCGCGGCCGCGTCCGAGCGCATCGCCCGCATCCTGCACGTGACCGCGATCGACACCCGCATCCCGGTCTTCCCCACCGTCGAAGCCGCCCTCGCGGCTCCCCAGGAGAGCTCCAGCACCAGCTAGCCTGCGCTGCCGCTTTTTCCGGGTCCGGGCCCGCTGGGCCGAAAGATAAGGCGCCCACGTGCAACGTGCGGCGCCTGAGTCATGTCCGGGCCCGGTAGCCGGCCCGCCCGGCCCGGTCCCTCCGGATCGGCCGGGCGGGGCGGCGGCACAGCGGCACGGCGCGGCGGCGGTTCAGAACAGCAGCAGCCAGATGCCCGCCGCCGTGACCGCGATGTTGACCGCGCCGAAGAACACCACCCACACGATCCCCGGCACCCCGGTCAGCCGGTGCAACTGGTCGGCGTCGGACTGCGGCGAAGGCTGGCGGCTGCGCTGCGACTGCAGTTCGAACACCGGCCGGATCCCGGCCAGCAGCAGGAACCACGTGAACAGGTAGGCGAACGCCGCCTGCACCTCAGCGGGGGTGAACCACGAGACCAGGAACACCACCGCGCCGGTACCCACCACCGAGACCACGCCGTAGACGTTGCGGATCAGCAGCAGCATCGCGGCCAGCACCAGGATGCTCATCCACAGCAGTGCGGTGATGCGGTTGCTCACCAGCAGCAGGATCGCCAGTAGTCCCACGATCGACGGCGTGATGTAGCCCGCCGCCACGGTCAGGATCATCCCTAAACCGCGCGGTTTGCCGCGGGAGACGGTGACCCCCGACGTGTCGGAGTGCAGCCGGATCCCGGTCAGCTGGCGGCCGCTGAGCAGCGCCACGACAGCGTGGCCGCCCTCGTGGGCGATGGTGACGACGTTGCGGGCGATCCGCCAGGGTCCGCTCACGACCACCACGGCCAGCGCGACCACCCCGGCCGCGATGATCAGCCAGGTGGGCGGCGGCGTCTGGACCGTGAAGACCTCCTGCCAGACGTCTCCGAACGTTGTCGCTTCCATGTTGCCGCTCTCCCATCGATCGCACTCAGGCGCAAACTGTAGGGCATGGCAGCAGGGCGGCCGTCCTGCGGTGGGGACGGCCGCTGCGCGCGATCAACTGATCGTCTCTAGTCGTCGGTGCCGACGTTGACCCCGCCGGTGGTCGTGGTGACCTCGATCTCCCCTTCGGCGTTGCCCGCCATCTCGACGTCGATGTCGCGCTCACCGGTGGTGGAGTCGCCGCTCACCTGGTAGGCGCCGTGGGGGACCTGCACATCGACCTCGCCGGTGCTGGTCTCGACGTCGATGCGGCTGAACTCCTCCAGCGCCTCGATGTCGACCGAGCCGGTGGTGGCCTCGACCTCGGCGACGGAGAACCCGGCTTCCAGGTCGATGTCGCCGGTCGTGGTCTCAAGCTCGAACCGGTCGGCGTCGAAACCGCCCAGCTCCAGCTCGCCGGTGTTGCTCTCGGCCTTGACGGTGCCGCCCTTGCCGGACGCGCTGATGGATCCGGTGTTGGACTCCAGGTCCAGATCGCCTTCGACACCGCTCAGCTCGATTTCGCCGGTGGACGTGCCGGCGTGGATCTTGCCGGTCAGGTTCTCGCCGCTGATCGTGCCGGTGTTCGTCTCGGCCTTGATGTCGCCGGCGACGCCGTTCAGGTCGACGTCGCCGCTGGCGGCCTCGATCTGCACTTCCGTGCCCTCGGGCACGCCGATCGAGTAGTCGATCTCGCACCCGCCGAACATCCACGCGCCGCCGCAGGCGGACTCGGCGACGAGGGTGCCGCCGTCCATGCTCAGGTCCTCGCGGGGATCGGTCAGCGGCGTACTGCGCAGTTCGCGCTCGATGGTGACGCGGTCGCCCGTGGCACGGTGGACGTCGACGTCGCCGCCGGAGCCGTGGTGCAGCTTGACCGTATCGGCGCCCGCGAAGTCGTCGCTGCGGGTGGAGCCGCCCAGCTCGACGCTGCCGTAGGCGGTCAACCCGCCGCCGAGCAGCACGACCAGCGCCACCATCGCGCCGATGAGCAGCCACCCGGAGCGCCGCACACGCGGTTCCTTACTGGATGTGGCGTAAAGCCCGCGTCCGGTGAATGTCATTCTGGTTCCCTCCGGGGGATGCCTGTGCTCCCCTCGATCTCTCGTGTGGGTGGGGATCGGGTGCCTGCGCCGGGGTTCGGTCATGACGCGGCCCGGTGGTGGTCGGTGCCGCGCAGGTACTCCAGGACCGCGCGCACCCGCCGGTGGTCGTAGTCGTCCTGGCCGAGGTCGAGCTTGGTGAAGATCGCGCGGATGTGTTTCTCGACGGCGCGTTCGGTGATGAACAACTGGGCGGCGATGCCGGCGTTGTTCAGTCCTTCGGCCATCGCACCGAGCACCTCGCTCTCGCGGGGGCTGAGCCGCTCGATCGCGCTGTCGTTGCGGCGGCTGAGCAACTGGGACACCACTTCCGGGTCGATGGCCGCACCGCCGTCGGCGACCCGGCGCAATGTCACGAGGAAGTCGTCGATGTCAGCCACGCGGTCCTTGAGCAGGTAGCCGACTCCGCCGGTGTCGCCGCCCAGCAACTCTGCGGCGTAGCGGCTGACAACATGCTGGGACAGCAGCAGCACGGCGGCGCCGGGCCGGCGGCGGCGGATCTCCAAAGCGGCCTGCAGCCCTTCTTCGGCGTAACCGGGCGGCATGCGGATGTCGATGAGGCACAGGTCCAGATCGGTGTGCGCGTCGACGGCGGCGAGCAGATCGTCGGCGTCGCCGACCTCGGCGAGCACCTCGACCCCGGAGTCTTGGAGGAGCTTGACCATACCGCTGCGCAGTAGCACGGAGTCCTCGGCGATGATGATGCGCACGGTCACGCCTCCCAGGGGATTTCGGCGGTGAGGATGGTCCCCGCACCGGCCGGGCTGTTTACGGCAAGTATTCCGTCGACGGCGTTGATCCGGTCCCACAGGCCGTACAGCCCCGTACCGGAATCGGGGTCGGCGCCTCCGGAGCCGTCGTCGGTGACCGTGAGGCGCAGCAGGTCGCCGGACCGGTCGGCGATCCGTTCGGCGCGGACTTCGGCGCTGCCGGCACCGGCGTGCTTGGCGACGTTGGTCAGGGCCTCGCAGGCCACGTAGTAGGCGACTCCCTCTGCGCGGGCGGAGGGGCGTTCGGCCAGTTCCACGCGAACCTGGACGGGCACCGGGCAGCGGCCGGCGGCGACGGGCAGGGCCGCTTCAAGGCCGTGGTCGGTGAGCGCGCGGGGGTGCAGGCCGCGGGCGACCTCGCGCAGTTCGGCCATCACCTCTTTGGCCTCGCTGCGGGCCTCGTCGACCAGGGTGCGGACTTCATCGGGGTTGGAGGCGCGCTCAAGCTTGGTGCGCGCGCGGCTGAGGGTCATGGTCACCGCGAGCAGGCGCTGCTGGGCGCCGTCGTGCAGGTCGCGCTCGATGCGGCGGCGTTCGGCTTCGGCCGCGTCGACCATGCGCAGGCGGCTGTCCTGCACCTGGGCCAGGCGGCGGCGGATCAGCAGTTCGGGCGCGTCCAGCAGCAGCCGGCGGCTCACCTCGATTTCCAGCCGCACCAGCCACGGCACCGCCCACATGCCCAGCACCGCGCCCACCGGGCCCAGCACCACCGCCACCAGCGGCGGTGCGTCCAGCGCCCCGTTGGTCAGTGCGTAGCCCGTACCGATGAGGGAGCCCAGCGCCAGCGCGGCGCCGTAAACCACCAGGCCCAGCGCGATCCCCCCGAGGACGACCCCTTGGATGCCGGTGAGCGTGGCGCAGACGAAAGCGGTCCAAGCGGACCGGCCGTAGAGGTAGTCGATGGCGCGCAGGAGCAGCAGCGCCGGGTTGCCCGGCTTGGTGGGCGCCGGTTCGGGCACGCGGGTCTCGACAATGCCGAAGACGTCCTCCAGGCGGCTGCGCTGGATGCGGCAGGCCACCCGGGCGAGCAGGGGCGCGGCGGTGAGCATGGCGGCGGCGAAGCCGATCAGCACCGGCACCGTGGGCGGGCTGCCCTGCGGCAGGGCGTCGATGAGCCGGCCGAAGAAGGTGAGCACCAGTGCGGTGCCCAAAAAGACCACCAGCAGAGCGGGGACGAGGAAGCCCAGGGACAGCGCGAAGGAGGTCAGCAGATGCAGCAGGCCGTACAGCCGGCCCCGGAGGGATCCGGCGTCGGGGTCGCCGGGCCACGGCGGACCCGCGGTGCCCGCGGCCGCGAAGGTGCGCACCGCGCCACCCCCTTTCCGCCGTGCAACCTGCGCGCCGATACGTCCGGTCGTGTCCTATCGCACTTGCCACGGTATGGGGCGGCGGGGCCGGCGGCCATGACGGCACCACACCGCGCGCCGGTAGTGCTACCCCCACCGCCCCAAGGCCGCCTGCGAACCCGGAACCCGCGATCGCAATCGAGAAGGATTGCGGCGGAAAACGTTGGCAGAAGCATGCCAGTGCGGTGTTTTGCTCCGCTTCTGCGAGGTGTACATTCTGGGGCGTGCCGATGTTCCGAATCAGTGAGGTCGCCGGACTCGTGGGTGTCAGCGGCGACACGGTCCGCCGCTGGATCGACTCCGGGCGGTTGCCCGCCGCGCGCGATACCCATGGCCACCGCACGGTCGGCGGCGCCGACCTCGCCGAATTCCTGCGCGCCGAACCCGAGGACGACCCGGCCCGCCGGTCCTCCTCGGCGCGCAACCGGTTCCGCGGCCTGGTCACCGATGTGCGGCGCGACACGGTAATGGCCCAGGTCGAGATCCAGGCCGGCCCGCACCGCGTGGTGTCGCTGATGAGTCGCGAGGCGGCCGACGAACTGGGCCTGGAGGTCGGCTCGGTCGCCGCCGCGATCGTGAAGTCGACCAACGTCATCGTCGAGAACGAACCGGCGAAAGGGCAGCGCCATGGCTGAGGCGGATACGGCAACGGCTCCGGCACCCCGGCCGGGTGCGCCCGCGGCGGCGCGGGTGCGCCGGGCGGCTCGGCTGGGGGCGGCCGGGGCCGCCGGGTTGCTGCTGGCGGCCGCGGCGGCGTGTGCCCCGGTCGACGACAGTGGCGGCGCGGCCGGAAGCGGCGGTGCCGCCGAACGCACCCTGACCGTGTTCGCGGCGGCGTCGCTCACCGAGACGTTCCAGGAGCTGGGCCAGCGGTTCCAGCGGGCCAACCCCGGCACACACGTCGACTTCAACTTCGCCGGCAGCTCCGATCTCGCCAACCAGATCAACGAGGGCGCACCCGCCGACGTCTTTGCGTCGGCCGACACCCGCACCATGGACCGGGTCGCCGATAAGGGCCGTACCGCGGGCGATCCCGTCGTGTTCGTCCGCAATACCCTGCAGATCGCCGTGGCCCCGGACAACCCCGCCGGTGTCGACGGGCTGGCCGACCTCGCCGACCCCGCGACCAAGGTCGCCCTGTGCGCCGCCGAAGTCCCCTGCGGCGCCGCCGCGGCCGAGGCCCTCGACACCGCGGGCGTGGACGTCACCCCGGTCACGCGCGAACGCGACGTCAAGGCGGTGCTGACAAAGACGGAACTGGGCGAGGTCGACGCCGCCCTGGTCTACCGCACCGACATCCGCGCCAGCGGTGCGGTCGAAGGCGTCTCGTTCCCCGAGGCCGAGGATGCGGCCAACGACTACCCGGCCGCCGTGCTGCAGGACGCGGCCCGGCCCGGTCTCGCGGAGCAGTGGGTGGACTTCATCCGCTCCGGCGATGGCGACGAGGTCTTTGATGACGCAGGTTTCACCACGGTCTGAGCCGGCCGGCTCCCCCGCGCCCGCACCCCGCGCACGCCGGCTCCGTGTCAGATCCGGGCGGTTTCCGTGGCTGCTCATGGTTCCGGCCCTGCTGGGGCTGGCGTTTCTGGTGCTGCCCTTTGCGGGGCTGCTGATCCGCGCGCCCTGGGCCAGCCTGGGCACCCGGCTGCTGATGCCCGAGGTCCGCGGCGCGCTGTGGCTGTCACTTACCACCGCCACCGCGGCCACCGCGGCTGCTGTGGTGCTGGGGGTACCGCTGGCGTGGCTGCTGGCGCGCACCGCGTTCCCGGGCCGGCGGCTGGTGCGGGCTCTCGTGACCGTTCCCCTGGTCATACCGCCGGTGGTGGGCGGTGTCGCGCTGCTGCTGGCGCTGGGCCGGCGCGGGATCCTGGGGCGTTACCTCGACGAGTGGTTCGGGTTGACGCTGCCCTTCACTCCGGCTGCGGTCGTGGTCGCCCAGGTGTTCGTGGCGATGCCGTTCCTGGTCATCACCGTCGAGGGGGCGCTGCGCGGCGCCGACCGGCGCTATGAGGAGGCCGCCGCCACCCTCGGCGCGTCGCGGGCGGTGGTGTTCCGGCGGGTCACCCTGCCGATGGTGGCCCCCGGGGTGATCGCGGGGGCAGTGCTGGCCTGGGCGCGGGCGCTGGGCGAGTTCGGCGCCACCATCACTTTCGCCGGCAACTTTCCCGGACGCACGCAGACCATGCCGCTGGCGGTCTACCTGGCCATGCAGGAGAGCCCGGAGTCGGCGATCGTGCTGAGCCTGGTGCTGCTGGGGGTTTCGCTGGTGATCCTGGTGGCGCTGCGCGACCGGTGGGTGGGAGCGGTATGACATCCGGTATGGCATCCGACGATTCCGGTTGTGCGGCCGGTGCGGAAACCCGCTGCCAGGACGGTGCGCGCAGCGCTGCGGGAGCGGGCGGCACGCGGCCGGAACCGCCCGTTGTGCCGGATGCGGCCGGTGCGCCTGCCGGGGGCAGCGTTGGTCTGGACGCGCGGCTGGTCGTCGACCGCGGCACGTTCCGGCTCGACGCGGAACTGCGGGCGCGGCCCGGCGAGGTCGTCGCGGTCCTGGGCCCCAACGGGTCGGGCAAGTCGACGGCGCTGCGCGCACTCGCAGGGCTCGAATCCCTTTCCGCCGGCCGGATCGCGCTGGAGGGCCGCGACATCACCGCCGCGCCCGCCGAAAGCCGGCCGGTGGGCATGGTGTTCCAGGACTACCTGCTGTTCGGCCACCTCAGCGCACTGGACAACGTGGCGTTCGGCCCGCGCTGCAACGGCACCGGCCGCGCCGAGGCCCGCGCGATCGCCGCCGGGCTGCTGGAGCGGATGGGCCTGACCGAGCACGCCGCGGCCCGCCCCGGCGCGCTGTCGGGCGGCCAGGCCCAGCGGGTCGCGCTGGCGCGGGCACTGGCGGTGCGGCCGCGGCTGCTGCTGCTCGACGAGCCGCTGGCGGCGCTGGACGTGCACACCCGCGCCGCTGTGCGCTCCGGGCTGCGCCGGCACCTCGCCGACCTGGAGTGCGCGACCGTCCTGGTCACCCACGACCCGCTGGACGCGATGGTGCTCGCCGACCGGATCACGGTGCTCGAATCCGGCCGTGTCGTCCAGGCGGGCACCCCGGGCGACGTGGCCCAGCATCCGCGCACCGGCTATGTCGCGAAGCTGGTCGGGCTCAACCTGTACCGGGGCACGGCCCGCGGGCACCGGGTCGCCGTGCGCGGCGGCTGGCCCGGGGACGGCCGCAGCGGCGGCGAACCGCAGCCGCACGCCGAGATCTCGCTGTCCGAGCACCGGGACGGCGAGGTGTTCGCGGCGTTCCCGCCGCGCGCCGTGGCCCTGTACCGGGAACGGCCCGACGGGACACCGCGCAACCTGTGGCGGCTGCGCATCGACGGTGTGGAACGGTTCGGCGACCAGGTGCGGGTCCACCTGGCGGGCGGGTTCCCGCTGCTGGCCGACATCACCCCTGAGGCGCTGGCCGAACTGCGGCTGGTCGACGGAATGCAGGTGTGGGCCGGGGTCAAGGCCACCGAGGTGCGCTGCTATCCGGCCTAGCTCGGGTACCTGGCAACGACCCTGCGGAAATGTCGGGATCCGGCGCTGGATCCGGGCATTTCCGCAGGGTCACCGCGATCATCGGTGCACCGCGAACACGCCCGCCGGCCGCGAAAGGGCCCGCCCGGGCATGTGTCAGCGGCGCCGCAGCAGCCTGTCCACGCTGCGCGGCAGCAGCAACCCGGCCAGCCCCACCGCCGCATAGGGCACCTGGCCCGGCGCCAACACGCCCAGCACCCGCCCGGCCATGCGGGTGGGACCGCGCAGGAACGCCGCGGCGTCCGGGTATTCGCGCGGCACCGACCAGCCCGCCGCGGGCAGCGTGAGCAGGGCCGCGCACCACACCCACACCCACGGCGCCTGCGACGGCGGCAGCGCAGCGAAAAAGTCCGCTGCGTGGCGCACCGCCTCGGCCGCATAGGCGGGCGGGACCGCGTCCGCCGCACCGCCCCCGAACGGCCACCCCTGCCCGGCGTACGGCACCGCCGCCACCGCGACCGCCGCGGCGGCTCCCGCGATCCCGATGGCTCCGGCGGGTGCACCCGCCGGGGCGAACGCGTCTTCGAGCCGCTGCGCACTAGCGCGCAGCTCATCGCGGGTGGGGAACCGGCGCCAGGGCCGCTCCCCGGCCCGTGCCGCGCCCATGGCGTAGGCGCGCCGCTCCCGCACGAACCGCCACGCGACCGCCGCAACGGCGGGGCCGCGCCGCGCGGCGACCAGCAGCACGGCGGCCTCGTGCAGAATTTCCGACGCCGTCCGGGCCAGATGCAGCGGCGCTCGCGCCCACACCAGCGCCGCACGGCGGAACAGCGGAGCGATGTCGCCGGGCACCCGAACGCCCAGCCGGATCGCCCGGCCGTAGGAGCGGCGGCGCAGCCCCGCCAGCGGAGGGTGCCCGGGCAACGGGGGTGTCGAGTCGGCGGCGCTGCGCGCGGTGCCGTAATCCAGCAGCACGGCGCAGACCAGCAGCACCAGCAGCAGCCACCGGTCGGCCGCCCCGCTGCCGGTCAGGCCGTAGAGCACCGCGGTGACCGGATGCGGGTCCAGCGCCGAACCCAGCGCGATCTCGGCGACGGCGGCGTTGAACATCAGGTGCTGCAGCACCGCCAGGCCCAGCGCCACCACCGGCAGCAGCCACAGCCACGCGCCGAACCGGCGGCGGCCCACCACCGCGATACCGACAGCGGCACCGACCAGCGCCGTCAGCACCCCGTGGCCGGAGAAGTGCACCCCGGCCTCCGGGATGGAAACGCCTCCCGGCAGCAGGGTGAGCAGAGCGGGCGCGGGCAGGGCCACGGGCCCGCCGGGGCCGGATGCCGGCAGCGCACGCAACAGGGTTTCGGCAAGCTGGAAACCCGCGCCCGAAGCCCCCGCAAGCAACAGGTAGTCCACAGCCGCGAGCCGCCGGAACCGGCGCCGGGCCGGCAGCCAGAGCAGCAGCAACGGCAGCAGTTTGCCCGCTTCCTCCACCCACACCGCGATGTAGGTGTGGGCGACCCACGGGTCCGCCCCGAGCGACGCGGTCAGCACCTCCTCCAGCAGGGCCAGCGGCCACAGCAGCACCGCGCCCAGCAGCAGCATCCGCACCAGCGTGGCGAAGGCCACCGTCCGGGAGCGCGACAGCCAGGCCAACTGCGCCACCAGCCAGAGCATGCCGACCGCGACCGGCACGGCGGCAGCAGTCGCCGGCACGAACAGCGGGGCCGCCAGCAGCACCGCGAGCATCGCCCACCCCCAGCCGCCGCGCAGCGCTCCCAGCGCAGCGGCGGCGCCGGGGGAGTTCTCGCGCAGCGCCCGCGCACGCACGGCCGCACGCTCGGCCAGGTCCGGACCGGGCCCGCGCGGGTTGCGGGCGTGCCGAGCGCCGGGCTCCAGACAGCTGTAGAGCTGGGCGGCGCGCAGCAGCTCGGGGTCGCGGCTCTCGCGGGCCTCCTCGGCGAAGGCGGCGCGGGCGGACTCCAGGTCGGCGCCGACCAGCGGCCGCAGGAAGTCCTCGGGACCGGCCGCCACGGTCAGCGTCGTGGCCGTGACCAGAACGGCCGCCGACAGGTCCTCCACCGCCACCAGGACGTCGGTGGGTTCGTCGCCCCACGCCCGGATGACGTGCACAACGCTGCCCGCCTCGGCGGCCACCTCGGTCACCGGCTCGTAGGCGAACTCCGCGCGGGTGCGGCACACCAGCAGGCGCTCGACACCCAGGGCGCGGCCGGCGGCGACGACGTTGTCGATCAGCGCGGTGTCGCGGGGCGCGGTGAACGGCACGACGATCTTGGCGTCCGCCTCGGTCCAACCCTGGTCGAACTCTGTTGCATTGGCGCACAGCCGCAGCGCGAGATCGCGGGTGATCATGGCCTGCTCGTCCATACGCCCCCTACGGCGGTGTCCCGGCCGGCGCGAGACCGCCGTGCCGGTATGTCGCGAGGATTCGCCTCCGCCACAAAGGTGTGGCGCAGCGAGCGACCACGCTACCGCGGAGAGCCGCCGCTCCGCCGCCCCGGTTCACCAGATCGCCGCTTGCACCGGGCATTGCCCCCGCACCGGCGCCGCCGGCGGCAGCGGTCCGGCCGGCGCCGGTGCAGCGGCCCCGCCGTTCACCGCCGCAGGCGGTCCAGCACCTCACGGACGAAAGCGGCCTTGGCCTCGGTGTAGGACTCGCGGTCGTGTCCGCCGGCGGCAGCCAAGCGGCGCTTGAGGCGTTCGTAGTCGCGGGCAAGGCCCGGATCGGTGCGCAGCGCGTCGCGGAACACGAGCTGGTCGTGCCAGCGGTGGTGATTCGGCCGGAGCAGATGCAGGTGGGCGCGGCGGTGGCGGCCGGTGGAGTCGGGTTTGACGAAGAACCGCCGCCACGGCCGCGCGTCCAGCTCGACCGGCACGTACACCCAGCCCGCTGCGGCGAGCGCGCCCCCGGCGCCGGACACCGCGGCGTCGGGGTCCTCCACCGCCGCCATCAGGTCCAGCACCGGCTTGGCGGCAAGGCCGGGCACGGCGGTCGAGCCCACGTGCTCGACCTCGGCATGGCCCTCGGCGAGCCACGGTTCCAGCAGGCGGGCGAGCTCGGCGGCTTCGCGCAACGCGAACCGCGCCCAGTCGGGGTTGTGCGGGCTCAACGCCACTTGTTCGTAGGCCCACTCCGGAACCTCCGGAGCCCCGCCGCCGGTCACCGGGGGGCCACCGGGGCCCGCACGCAACGCCGCAGGCCGCTTGCAGCCACGACCGCCTCCTTCTTCTGCGCCGCGCCGCCCCCGGCCGGCGGGCCGTTTCAGCTTCCGGGCACGGTCAGTTCGGCCAGGACCGCGTTGTGGTCGGTTTCGGGCAGGCTGTGTACCGAGGTGCGGTGCACGGCCACGCGGTGGTCGACCAGGATGTGGTCGATCACGGTGCCGGGCAGTGAACCATCGGCGGGCCACGTCGCGTGCCAGCCGGTGCCCACGGCGTCGGCCGCATCGGTGTAGCCGGTCTCCAGCAACCCGCGCAGTTCGGCGTGGTCCAGTGTCGCGTTGAAGTCGCCGGCGAGGATGCGCAGGTCCCCGTTCGGTCGCGCGCCGGGCAGCCGGCGCAGCGAATCCTGCCAGCCGGGGATGGCGGCGACGCCGGACGGCGGCATGGCGTGCGCCGAGACCACCTCCAGCGGCGGCGCACCCGGAATCCGCACCCGGGCGCGGGGCATGGCGAAGTACTCGTTGCGCCCGGTGCCGCCCACCTCCTCAAGCGGGTGCGCCGAGTAGATCGCGCCGCCGACCGGCCCGGTGCCCGCGTGCGTCACGTCGTGCGGCAGCAGCACACGCAGGCCCGAACGGGTGAGCGCATCGGCCGATTGCGGGGTCAGCTCCTGCACGCTGAGCACGTCGACTCCGTGCTCGCGCACCAGCCGCACCAGCGCATCGGGGTCGGCAAGCCCGTAGTAAAGGTTCGCGGAGAGGACGGTCAGCCGCGGCCCGCGCGGTTCGGGCTTCGGCTCGGGCCCCGGCAGCCCGCGCGGCAGCACGCTCGCCGCCAAGGCGACCGCCGCCGCACCGGCGGCAAGCGCCACCCACCCGCGCCGCGACAGCAGCGCGAACGCCAGCGGAACCACGGCGGTCGCCGCGACATAGGGGGTGAACGCGATCATCGCCACCGCGGGAAACCCGGTCTCAATGCCGGTGAGGCGGACCACGGCCCACACTCCCCATGGCAGCAGGCAGCCCGCTGCCGCGGCGGTCAACCATCTGCCGCGGACGCCGCCGCTGCCGGAGGGGCGCACCGGGCGCAGTGCCCGGGGCGCCAAGCCGCGCCAAAAGGGCAGGCCGCCGCGGGGGCGACGACCGCCGCCGGGGGGTTCGGCGCTCATTGTTCGGGCCACGGCTGTCCCCACCCCGTCCTAGCATCGGCCCCATCGCCTACTGTTCACGTGTACCACCACTGCGTGTCGCGAGGCCAGGGGCAGGAACGATTCGTACCGCCCGGACCGGGCCCGCCTGCGCGTCCCGGCCGGCTCCAGCGGCCGCAGTACCCTCAATACCCGCTTTGCGAAGAAAGGACGCAGTCTTGGCCTCGGCAGACGGCATCAGCGTTGCCCCCGGCATCCGCTTTCCCGTCGTACGCGACGGCGAGCGGTGGGTGGCGGGCGCTGTGATCACCGATGGCGAAGGGCGCGTGTTCGTGCAGCGCCGCTCGGCCGACCGGCGGCTCTTCCCGGGCTGCTGGGACCTGGTCGGCGGGCACGCCGAACCCGGCGAATCCGTGCCCGCTGCGCTCGGCCGCGAGATCGCCGAGGAGACCGGGTGGCGGCTGACCGCCGTCCTGGCCGAACTCGATCGGCTGGTGTGGACACCCGGCGACGGTGTGCAGCGCCACGAGGCCGACTACCTGGTACGTGTCGCGGGCGACCTTGCCGCGCCCCGCTTGGAGCCCGGCAAGCACACCGAGTTCCGCTGGATCGGCGAAGCGGAACTGGGCTTGCTGCACGACAGCCGCGACCCGGGCGACACCTTTGTCGCCGATATGGCCGCCCGCGGCCTCGCCCGCGCCAAGTCCGCGCACTGAAACCGGCCGCCTACCGGGCCACCGGCCCGCGGGCTGCGGGCTGCGGGTGCGGCGGGCGGAGCCGGCGGGCCGGCGTCAGCGCAGGGTCGACAGGGCGTCCGGCAGGGCCGCGAAGAGGTCCGACGCCGAGATCGCGGCGCCGCCATTGGCCCGGCGGGCCGCGAGGCCGTGCACGTATGCACCGGCCATGGCCGCCTCGCGCGGGGTCAGTCCTGCGGACAGGAAGGCGCCGATGATGCCGGCAAGCACGTCGCCGGTGCCCGCGGTGGCCAGCAGCGCGCTGCCCGTTGGGTTGGCGATGGCGGGATGGCCGGGTTCGGCGATGACCGTGGTGGAACCTTTCAGCAGCACGGTGCACCCGTACTCCTCGGCGGCGCGGGCAGCATAGGACAGCCGCCGCGCCTCGATGTCAGCGCGCTCGGTGCCCGGGAGCAGCCGCGCGAGCTCGCCGGCGTGCGGAGTGAGCAGGGTGGGCGCCGAGCGTTCGCGAACCAGCGCCGGGGACTTCGAGACCAGGGTGATCGCGTCGGCGTCGCACAGCACCGGGCCCGGAAAGTCCAGGACGGCCTCCAGTTCGGCCTGGGCGATCAGGTGCAGCCCGCGCCCGGGCCCCACCACCCACGCGGCCACCCTGCCGGGCAGCCGGCTGAGCGGGTCCATCGGGTCGAGGACCGAAATCACGGCCTCGGGCCAGTGGTTGAGCACCTCGGCGGCAACGCCCTCGGAACCGGCGTAGCGGACCATGCCCACCCCGGTGCGCATGGCCCCGCCCACGGCGAGCACGGCCGCGCCCCGGTAGCGGTCCGAGCCGACCGCCATGGCCAGCACGCCCCGCCGGTATTTGTCGGACTCGGCACCGGGGTGCGGCAGCAGCGCGGCGATGTCCGCGGCCTGCGGGCATTCCACGGCCGCGCCGGGCAGCTCCGTTGCCAGCCCGATGTCGACGAGTTCCACCACCCCCGCGCGGGCGGCGCCTGGGTCGACGAACAGGCCGGGCTTGTGGGTGCCGAAGGTGACCGTGACATCGGCGCGCACGGCCGCGCCGTCGACGGCCCCGGTGTCGGCGTCGATACCGCTGGGCAGGTCGACCGCGACCACCGGAGCCGCGGCTCCCCCGGCCAACCCGGCGACCGAGGCGTGGGGTTCGCGCAGACCGCCGCTGCCGCCCAGGCCGACCAGGCCGTCGACGAGCAGGTCGGCCGATGCGATCTCGGCGGCGGTCTCGGAGTCGCCGATGCCCTCGGCGCCGCCCGGCGCGGTGATGGTCCGGCCGCCGGCGCGCCGCAGCGCGGCGAGCCCGCCCTCGTGCACCCGCGATCCCGCCAGCACCGCCCGCACCGATGCGCCGCGGCGCGCCAGCAATGTGCCCGCGTACAGCGCGTCGCCGCCGTTGTCGCCGCTGCCGACCAGGAGCACCACCCGCGCCCCATAAGTACGCGGCAGGACCCGCGCACACACCGCCGCAAGCCCGGCGGCGGCCCGCTGCATCAACGTGCCCTCGGGCAGCCTGGCCATCAGCCCGCCTTCGGCCTTGCGCACCGTGTCGACGGAGTGTGCGTTGCGCACGGGGCCCTCCTCAGAGGTCGTAGCCGGATCGGCTGGGGGCGCGCCAGGAGCCGGCGCACCTGCCCGCGAGCATGCCGCAACCGACCTCCCGCAACAAACCCGGCCCGCCGGGAACGGGGGCCAGATGCTTGGGGCGGTGTCACTCCAACCGGGTCTGCAGCAGGTCGATATCGATGTGGAAGGGCGCATCGAGGGTTAGGCGCGTGCGATGTATGCCCGTGGCCGTGTAGGAACCGGTGGCAGGGTCGAGGCGGTGGACGTGGACGACGGGATCGCCGCCCTCGCGCTCGACCCGCCAGAATTGCGCAATGCCCGCCTGTGCGTACAACTGCGGTTTGCGTTCGCGGTCGCGGATCTCGGAGTCGGGCGAGACGACCTCGGCGACCAGGGAGACCGAATCGGCCGGGTAGTACGTCTGGTCGAGCCCGCGGTCGGCGGCGGTGGTGACGACCGCAAGGTCGGGATTGGGGCGTTGCCGCGGCGCAAGGATCACGCTCATCCGGCGCAGGACCCGCAGGCGCTCGGGCGCCTGTTGCGCGAGCCCGCGCTGCAGCACCGTGAGCGCGCAGGTGTGGAACAGGCTCTGCGGACCGGCGAAGACCAGGGCGCCGTCGATGAGCTCGACGTGGTGCGGCAGACCGGGGATGAGGTCGAGGTCGTGCGCGGTGATCCCGCAGGGGGGCGGCACCGGCCAGTCCCACGGCGAGAACAGCCGCTGCGGATCGGGATCGCCGAACCAGTTCTGCGGAAGCTCGGACTCGTCGACGCTGTCGGCCATGTCCATGGGCGGCCTCCTGATCCGGATTGCGGAACCGGACACCCAAAGTAATCGAACGCGGACCGGCGCGACGGGTTTTCCACACGCTGCACTCCAGTGGGCCGCATGACGGCTCCCCGCGAACCGGGGAAAGCCGAACACCTACCCCGCGATGATCCCCGCGACCTCTTCCGGGGCCGAGACGTGCGGGCAGTGGCCCGCGTCGACTTCGATCGCCTTGATGTTCAGGCGCAGCTCGGCTGCCGTGCGCATCCACTGCGGGCGCAGGGTGCGGTCGCGGACCGGTAGGACGTAGGTGGAGGCGACTCCGCGCGGCAGGGCGCGGGGCGGTTCGGTGTAAATCCGGGCCGGCTCGAACAGGCGGACGGTTTCCAGGCCCCAGCGCAGGGTGGCCAGGTCGCCGTCGTGGAAGAGGAAGTAGCCCGCGGCCACCGGGTCCTCGGTGGGTGGGGCCGACAGCCGGGTCCATTCGTGGTTGAACATCTCATCGGCCGATGCCCGGGTCTCGCTGAGCAGGCTGCGGCTGCCGATGGTGTCCGGCACGAAGGCCGCCAGCCACACCACCCGGCTCGCGCCCAACCGGGTGCTGATGGCCGGTGCCAGCGCGCCGGCGCCGGAGTGCACGACAACTACGGGCCCTCGGGCGGCGCCCGCGCCCTGGTTCTCGGCGGCGCCGCCCAGAGCGCCGGGCGCCGCGCGGTGCCCGGCGGAGCGCTCGGCCCGCTCTTCGTCCTCGGCCGTCCACGGCGCGGGCTGCTCGCCGGTCTGCGCCGCAACCTGCTCGGCGGCGAGTTCCGCGTAGCCCTCGGCGTCGAGTTCCGAACCGCCGGGCAGCAAGTCGACCGGCACCGCCCGGTGGCCCCGCCGGGCCAGGGCACCGGCAAGTCGCTCCCACCCCTGGGGCGATTGCGTGGTTCCGTGTACGAGGACGTAGTCCATGGAGTTTTCCTTCGCGCATTGCAGCCTTGGCGTGCCGCGGCCCCCGGGTTCCCACCCCCCACCGGCGGTCCGACGCGACAAACCTATGACCGGCGATCGCGCACAGGGAAGCGCCTTAGCAGCCGAATCACCATAGATTGCCAGTTTTTTCCCAGATTTCCGGCAATCCTGCCGAAACCAGGCGGGGCCGTTGCCTGCGGCGCGGAAGCGCGGAACGGCCCCGCTCGGACCGGTCGGCGTCCGGTGTGGCATACGGTCGGATGCAGCCCTTATCACCGCACCGGGGTGCCTCCGCACGCGCCGGCAACCGGGTGTCGGCAACCGACCCTCTCCGACCACTCGACCGGGGGAGCCGCTCCCGGCCACGGACAGCAGCACGGGACTTGCCGCATGACCTCCACAGACGACCGCATCGCCACTGACGGCGGGCTGACCGAGGACGGACTCTCCGACCGCGTGGCGCACCTGCAGAACGCCATGCACCGGCTCGGCGCGGACGTCATCCGGTTGCAGACTCAGCTCACCGACCTGGCCGCAACGCCCGAACCCGCGCAGGAGGAGGACGGCGGCCCGACCCCGTTCATTTTCAACATGTCGCGCGACGCTTACAAAGGCGAGCTGGCCGCGCTGGTCACCTGGGTGAACGACTTTCTGGTGCCGGTGTACGCGGGCCCGCTTGAGGGCGGCAGCAGCGGGGCCGGCCCCGCGCCCTGGTGCCCGGTGTGGTGGGAACACCACGAGGCGGTCGGCCGGCTGCACGCGCTGCGGCTGGCCTATGAGGAACTGGCCGACACACGGGTGTCGGGCCCTTCCGGCCCCGCGGTGTGGCACCGCGACCATCTCGACCCTGCACTGGACCGGCTGCGCTCGCCCGAAGGCCCCTTTGCGGCGTGCTCGGCGACGATGGGGCACCGGTCGCGCACGCGCTCGGAGTCGGCCTGACCGCGGCTACCGGGCGCCGACCCGCCGACCGCTGACCACCGGCCGGAGCCGCCGGATGCGGGTCGGACCCGGCCGGCTCAGGCCGGCTCCGATCGGCTCCAGGCCGGCGCGGCCGCCGGTCAGGTCTTGCGCAGCCGCACCCGCCGGATGGTGTGGTCGGCACCCTTGTGCAGCACGAGCGTGGCCCTGCCGCGCGTGGGCCGGATGTTCTCGACCAGGTTGACCTCGTTGATGCTGCGCCACACGCCTGACGCGAACTCCACGGCCTGCTGCTCGTCCATTTCGCTGGCCATCGCATGGAAATACGAGCGCGGATCGGCGAAGGCCGTGCGCCGCAGCTCCTGGAAGCGGTCCAGGTACCACGACCGGATGTGCTCGGCCTTGGCGTCGACGTAGATCGAGAAGTCGAAGAAGTCGGCGACCGCGAGACGGCCGGGCAGCGGCGGCTGCAGCACGTTGATGCCCTCGACGATGAGGATGTCCGGGCGCTGCACCACCTGGGTTTCGCCGGGGACCAGGTCGTAGGCCAAGTGCGAGTAGACCGGGATTTCCATGCGCGGCGCGCCGGACTTCATCTCTGAGACGAACCGGACCAGTGCCCGCCGGTCGTAGCTCTCCGGGAACCCCTTGCGGTTCATGATGCCCCGCTCTTGCAGGACCGCGTTGGGGTAGAGGAAGTTGTCGGTGCTGACCAGTTCGACATTGGGGTGGTCGGGCCACTGCGCCAGCAGGGTGCGCAGCAGGCGGGCTGTCGTGGACTTGCCGACGGCGACGCTGCCTGCCACGCCGATGACGAACGGCATCGGCTGGTCGCCCTCACCGAGGAAGCCGCGCACCGCCGCGTGGCGCTGGCGGGTCGCGCTGACGTACAGGTTGAGCAGCCGGGACAGCGGCAGGTAGATGTCGCGCACGTCGTCGAGCGACGTGGGATCGGTCGTGCCGCGCAGGACTTCGAGGTCCTTCTCGGTCAGCGGCAGCGGTGTCGAGTCGCGCAGCGCTGCCCACGCCGACCGGTCGAGTTCCACATACGGCGTTGAAAAGCCGTTCTTCGTCGAAGCCACGCCTGCCCACACTAGACGAGGCCAACTGCGCGAATGCGCCCTCCCCCACGGGAGAACCGGAAGCGCCGCTGCAACGGGCCTGCGGTGGAGCGGGGAACCCGCCCGCCGCACCACCGCCGGAGCGCCCCCGTCCGGCGCCGTCCGGCAGTGGACGGCACCGGACGGCACCGGACGGCTTCCGGTCGTTCGCCGGGCTTCCCGGGCCTCAGCGGGCCTTGGTACCGCGGGACACGGAGTACAGGAAAAGCCCGCAGACGGCGGTCAGGAGGCCGGCACCGCCGAGCACGGCCACGCCGGCCCCGGTCACCGGCAACTCCGGGATACCTCCGTTGCCGTGGCCGTTCCCACCGTTGCCGGGCCCGTCCGTCGGGGTCGGGCCGGGTCCTGGGCCGTCCGTCGGGGTCGGCGTGGGGGTGGGTGACGGGTCGTCCGTCGGCGTCGGCGTGGGCGTGGGCGTGGGAGACGGTGTCGGCGTGGGAGACGGTGTCGGGGACGGCCCTTCGACCTCCGTCTGCACGCACGACGCGTTGTTGCCGGTCGTGCTCTCCGCCGTGTCGGTGTTCGCCTCAGCGCAGTTGTTGATGATCGTGCCCGGCTCGGCATCGCCGTCCACCCGCACGACGAAGACGAGTTCGGCCGCCTCACCCGCTTCGAGGTCGCCGGCGTTGCAGTCGACCGCAGACCCGGCCACCTCGCATCCGTCCGGAAGCTGATCGACCTCGATGTGGTCGGAGTCGACCGTGTCCTCGGCGCGCACGTCCTCGGCCGTCCCCGGCCCGTTGTTGGTTATACGCACCGTGTAGGTCATCGTGCCGTCCGGGCTCACTGTGGCCGGCCCCGTCTTCTCCACCTCGATATCGGTTGCGGCCGGGGACGGCGGCTCGACGTCGGTACTCGCGCAGGACTGGTTGTTGCCCGTGTCGGACTCACGGGAGCCGGTGTAGACGGTCGCGCAGTTCACGATCTCGGTTCCGGCCGCGACGTCCGGATTCACCGTGACGGTGACCTCCAGTTCGACCGTCTCCCCCGGCTGGAGGGTGCCCAGGTCGCAGGTGACGGTGAGCCCGCTGGGCGGGCACTGCTCCGGCAGTGCGGTGATGGTCGTCAGGTTGCCGTCCGTGGGGTCCTGCACAAACACGTCCGCGGCCTCGGACGGGCCGTGGTTGGTGACGGCGACCGTGTACGTGATGCTGCCGTCGGGATTCACCGTGGCCGGATCGGCGGTCTTGGTGACCTCCACATCGGCCATGGTCCGGGTCTGCGCGATGTGCTGCGTGGAGGCACCGGCGGCGTTGTCGGCATCGACCGATGCCTGGTTCACCACGTTGGTGCCGTCGGCGACGCCCGGGTCCACCGCCACATTGACCGTGTAGGTGAGCGAGTCACCCGCCGCCAGGGACGTCCCGGCTCCGCCGCAGGTCACCACCTGCCCGGCGGCGGTGCAGTCCGGGGACGAGACGAAGCCGACGTTCGGGTCCAGGGTGTCTGTCACCGTGACGCCCTCGGCGGTCTCGTCGCCGTTGTTGGTGACGGTCACCGTGTAGGAGGCCTCGGCGCCGATGACCATCGGATCGGGTGCGGCCGACTTGGTGATTTCCAACGCGGGCGCCTGAGCCGCTCCCGGCGCGCCGAGGCGCTCCTGTCCGGCGGTCCCCGCGGCGGCTTGGCCGCTGAGCGGCCACCCGCCGACCACGACGATCACCGCCATCGCCCTGGCAGCACGGATCGCTCCGGCTCCCAACGTCCTGTGCATGTCCGCCCCCGCAGTATCGGTGGGTTCCGATGCTCACGGAAAGCGGTTGGGCACCCAAGGACGGACACGGCGACGCGGGCGGAGGCGGGGGTTTCTTGCCCGGAACTTGACCCGCGCTGCACGCTCGGACAGGCTCAACCGGCAAAATCCCGCAACGAGGGATAATTCTCCTGCCGTTCACTCGGCGGCACCCGTCCGGTACGCGGAGCGGCACGTGGCCCGCTGACGTGCGCGGTCTTAACGGATTCGGCCAATGGTCTATACCCTTACCTGCGCAAACTCTTATTGGTATGGCGACTGGGTGGTCGGGTTGCCGCCGTTCATTGGTTACGCTGGCCCTCATGTGCGGAATCGTTGGCTACGTCGGGCCGCAACCGGCGCTTGAGGTGGTCGTCGACGGCCTCAAAAGGTTGGAGTACCGCGGATACGACTCCGCGGGCATCGCCGTCCTGGCCGATGGCCGGATGGATACCGAGAAGCGCGCCGGCAAGCTCGCCAACCTCAAGGCGGCCCTGGCCGAAACCCCGCGCTCGGCCGACGGGATCGGTATCGGGCACACCCGCTGGGCGACCCACGGTGCGCCCAACGACGTCAACGCCCACCCCCACGTCGACAACGACAACCGGGTGGCGGTCATCCACAACGGCATCATCGAGAACTTCACCGCGCTGCGCCTGGAACTGGAGGAGCGCGGCTGCAAGTTCAGCTCCGAGACCGACACCGAGGTCGTCGCCCACCTGCTCGGCGAGGAACTGAAGGAGCAGAACGAGGACCTCTCCGCGGCCATGCGCGCGGTCTGCCGGCGGCTGGACGGCGCCTTCACGCTGGTCGCGATGTTCGTCGGCGACCCCGACCTCGTCGTGGCGGCACGGCGCAACTCGCCGCTCGTGGTCGGCCGCGGCGAGGGCGAGAACTTCCTCGCCAGCGACGTCGCCGCCTTCATCGCGCACACCCGCGACGCCGTCGAACTGGGCCAGGACCAGGTGGTCGAGCTCCGCCGCGACTCGGTGACCATCACCGACTACGACGGCAACCCCGCTCCGGTGCGCGAGTACCACGTCGACTGGGACGCCTCGGCCGCCGAAAAGGGCGGCTACGAGTACTTCATGCTCAAGGAGATCGTCGAGCAGCCGCAGGCGGTGGCCGACACCCTGCTGGGCCGCGTCGGCGTCGACGGCACGCTCATGCTGGACGAGATGCGGCTGGCGCCCTCCGAACTGCGCGACATCGAGAAGATCGTCGTCATCGCCTGCGGCACCTCCTACCACGCGGGCCTGATCGCCAAGTACGCGATCGAGCACTGGTGCCGCATCCCCTGCGAGGTCGAGGTCGCCAGCGAGTTCCGCTACCGCGACCCCATCCTGAACCGGCAGACCATGGTCATCGCGATCTCCCAGTCGGGCGAGAGCATGGACACGCTCATGGCGGTGCGCTACGCCCGCGAGCAGCGCGCCCGCGTGCTGGCCATCTGCAACGTCAACGGCTCCACCATCCCGCGCGAGTCCGACGGCGTCCTCTACACCCACGCCGGGCCCGAGGTCGGCGTGGCGGCCACGAAGACGTTCCTCACCCAGCTGGTGGCCTGCTATCTGGTCGGGCTGTATCTGGCCCAGACCCGCAGCCTCAAGTTCGGCGACGAGATCAACGCCGTCATCGAGCAGCTCGCCAACATGCCCCAGCAGGTCGAGAAGGTGCTGGACACGGTTTCGCCGGTGCGCGACCTGGCGCGGTCGCTGGCGGGCTCGGACACCGTGCTGTTCCTCGGCCGCCACGTGGGCTACCCCGTGGCGCTCGAAGGGGCGCTCAAGCTCAAGGAGCTGGCCTACATGCACGCCGAGGCCTTTGCCGCCGGCGAGCTGAAGCACGGGCCGATCGCGCTGATCGAGGAAGGGCTGCCGGTTGTCGTGGTGGTGCCGTCTCCCGAGGGGCGCGGGGTGCTGCACGACAAGATCGTGTCCAACATCCAGGAGATCCGCGCGCGCGGCGCACGCACCATCGTCATCGCCGCCGAGGGCGACGAAGCCGTGCGCCCCTTCGCCGACGACCTGATCGAGATCCCGGCGGTGCCGACCCTGCTGCAGCCGGTGGTCTCGACCATCCCGATGCAGGTGTTCGCCTGCGAGCTGGCTCTGGCCAAGGGCAACGACGTCGACCAGCCGCGCAACCTGGCCAAAAGCGTGACCGTCGAGTAGGGCCGCCGACAGCCGGGCGACCGATCCGGTACCCGGCGCTCGGCACCCGGACGAACGGAACGGGGCGGACCGCGCATCCCGCGCGATCCGCCCCGTTCCTGTTGGCGGCCGTCCGCGGTTCCAGCGGACGGTTTACCGCCCTGCTTGCAGTGCTTAGCTGATCGCCAGATCCGCGCGGACCACGTCCGCCAAGCGCTCGGCGACCTCTTTGGCGTGGACCTCGGCGGCGGCCTCGACCATGACGCGGACCATCGGCTCGGTCCCGCTGGGGCGGATCAGCACCCGGCCGGTGTCGCCCAACTCGGACTCGGCGCGGGCCACCGCCTCGGACAGCGCCGCAGAGGACTTCGCCCGGGTCTTGTCCACGCCCCGCACGTTGATCAGCACCTGCGGCAGCCTGGTCATCACCTTGGCCAACTCGTCCAGCGCGAGACCGCGCCGGCTCACCGCACCGAGCAGGTGCAGCCCGGTCAGCAGGCCGTCGCCGGTAGTGGCGTGGTTGGTGATCACCACATGGCCGGACTGCTCGCCGCCCAGCGAGAACCCGCCCTCGCGCATGGCCTCCAGCACATAGCGGTCGCCAACGGGGGTCTCGACCACAGTGATCCCTGCCGCTTGCATGGCCAGTTTCAGGCCCAGGTTGGACATCACCGTGACCACCAGGGTGTCCTGGGCCAGCCGGTCGGATTCGTGCAGTTCCAGGGCGAGGATGCCCAGGATCTGGTCGCCGTCGACTACCGAACCGTCGGCGGCCACCGCCAGGCAGCGGTCGGCGTCGCCATCGTGGGCGATGCCCGCGTCGGCGCCGTGGTGGCTCACGGCCGCGCGCAGGTCGTCCAGGTGCGTCGACCCGCAGCCCTCGTTGATGTTCAGCCCGTTGGGGTCGTCGTGGATCGCGATGACCTCGGCGCCCGCACGGCGCAGCGCCTCGGGGGCGACCGCTGCGGAGGCGCCCTTGGCGCAGTCGACCACGACCCGCAGGCCGTCGAGCCGGTGCGGCAGGGTCTCGACCACGTGCCGGATGTAGCGTTCGGCGCTGTCGGCTGCGTCGCTGACCCGGCCCACGGCCGCGCCCACGGCACCCTCTGCCGGTTCCTCCAGCGCCGCGGCGATCTCGTCCTCGACGGCGTCGGGCAGCTTGTGCCCGCCGCGCCCGAAGAACTTGATGCCGTTATCGGGAGCCGGGTTGTGGCTGGCCGAAAGCATCACCCCGAAGTCGGCGTCCAGCTCGCCGGTGAGAAAGGCGACAGCGGGCGTCGGCAGCACGCCCAGCCGCACCACGTCCACACCCGCGCTCGCGAGCCCGGCGACAACAGCCGCCTCCAGGAACTCGCCCGAGGCCCGGGGATCTCTGCCCACGACCGCCTTGGGACGCTCGCCCGCGGGGCGCTCATCGCCGGGCAGCACCCGCGCAGCGGCAACGGACAGCTCCAGCGCCAGCGCGGCGGTCAGGTCGCGGCCCGCGACCCCCCGGACTCCGTCAGTACCGAACAGCCGAGTCACGAACCAATCGCCCCTTCGTCTCAAGTAGTAGCGATGCCGGATCGCGATCCCACGCAGCAGAACTGGAACGGGACGAAGGCTCTACCGCCGAGCTGCCCGCGCCTGCGCCGGACCGGATGGAACCGACGAAATACGTACGGCCCGCACAAACCACCGGATATCCGGGGAGAGGCGGGCCGTGACCGGGCGCGCCGAGCAGAGTCGGCGCGCCGCGGCCGAGCGCTTAGCGCTTGGAGTACTGCGGAGCCTTGCGGGCCTTCTTCAGACCGGCCTTCTTCCGCTCGACCTTGCGGTCGTCGCGGGTGAGGTAGCCGTTCTTCTTCAGCGCCGGGCGGTTGTTATCGGCGTCCAGCCCGGCGAGCGCGCGGGCAAGGCCGTGGCGCAGCGCGCCGGCCTGGCCGCTGGGGCCACCGCCGCTGAGCCGCGCGAAGACGTCGTAACCACCCTCGAAGCCCAGCGCGACCAGCGGGTCCTTGATGACCTGCTGGTGCACCTTGTCGGGGAAGTAGTCCTCCAGCGACTTGCCGTTGACCTTCCACTCCCCCGTGCCCGGGGTGATACGGACACGGGCGATCGCCTTCTTGCGGCGGCCGGTGCCGGCACCTGGGCCGGAAGCCGTGGGGACGTACCCGGCGGCGGCCTCTTCGGGGGTTTCGCTGGTGTACTCGGCAGGGAACTCCTCGGAGTTCTCCTCGAGATCAGTTGCGACGTCTTCGATACCGGTCGGCTCGACCACGGTTTTCCTCGTACTTCCTTCAGTCTCGCGAACGCCTAGGCGGGCTGGTCGATCTTCTTCAACTCGTAGGGCACCGGCTGCTGCGCCTGGTGCGGGTGCTCCGCGCCGGCGTACACCTTGAGCTTCTTGGCCATCTTGCGGCCGAGGGAACCCTTGGGCAGCATGCCCTTGACGGCCTTCTCGATGGCCCGCTCCGGGTGCTTGTCCAGCAGCTCGCCATAGGAGACCGAGCTCAGACCGCCGGGGTAGCCGGAGTGCCGGTAGGCCCGCTTCTGCTCCCGCTTGTTGCCGGTCAGCGCCACCTTGCCGGCATTGATGACGATCACGAAGTCACCGGTGTCGATGTGCGGAGCGTAGTAGGTCTTGTGCTTGCCTCGGAGCAGAGTGGCGACGTGGCTGCCCAGCCGTCCCAGCACGACATCGCTGGCGTCGATGACGTGCCACTGACGCTGGACATCGTTGGGCTTAGGGCTGTATGTGCGCACGATCGTAAGCCTTCGTCTCAGTCGGCGGGGCCCATCTCCGCGGACGGAGATGGAGAACTCGTAATTACTGGTCCGGCTGCGGCGCCCTATCGCGGGGCGTTCAGCCGCCGGGTGGGTGCGGACGATGATGCGTGGTCGGCACCCACGAAAGAATGCAGGAGCCCACGGCAACTCAACGCACAACAACGGAGTATACTACCGCCCGGACGCACTGCTGGTCAAAACGACCGGAGATCATACACTGCCGAGTCATGCACAGACCCGCAGCGGCACGGCGACACGTGAATACTCCGTTCCCATTATGCCTTGCCGAACGAGTGCTTTGGACGCACCACCAGCAGGCACCGCTCCAACACCCGCGGCAGGCCCCGCCCGCCCGGGGACCGGGCACCGCTACAGTGGTCGGCCCGTGCGGGGCACTGGTGCGCGCACCGCGCCGCCTTGCCTCCGGCGCCCCGCCAGCGGGGTCCGGCCCCGGATCGCGGTGTGCGGTCACGGTACGTGGCGCCGGCGACGTTGCGGCCGCCGCGACCCGCCGAGGCCGCAAGGAGCTATCCTCAGGCCCGCACCGTCGATAAGACCGGCCGCGCGCGCAGCGCCCGCGCGCCGCCGCCCCACCGCGGCAGCCACCGGAACCGCCGATAGGAGCGGCGTCCTGCCCCCCCCGGCGCCGCAGCCAACGGCCCGCCGGCCGCCAGGAGCGCGCGGCCGCCGTCACCGGCCCCGCCGGCGCCGACCGCGAAGGCCCGCCACTTCGCCCCGACCCCATCCGCATCCCCAGGACAAGTCTTCGGAGTACCGCCATCGCACCGCATCCGAATGAGCCGACCGACGGCCGCGACGGCCCTGACAGCCGATCCGAGCCGTGGCACGCCCCCACGCACCCGGACTCCGCGGAGCCGCCGGCCGCGCCGTTCGGTCAGCCGCAGCAGCATCCGGCCGCGCCCGCGGACGGCGGCGACCTCCTCAGCGGCGGGGCGGTGACCGGGCACGGTCCGCAGCTGCCGGGCGGACCGCACCATCCGTCCCATGCCGCGTCGGGGCCCCAGCACGGCCACGCCGCCGCTTCCCCGGCCGGCGCGCCGCAGCCCGAGCCGCAGACCGAGCCGTTCGCAGCGCCGGCCGCTCCGAACCCGGGCGGGCCGCCCGCGCACAACCGGCCGCCGGCCGATGGTTCCGCAGGTCCGTTTCCGCACCCGCCGGCCGCCGCACAGCAACCTGCCCAACCCGGCCAACCGGGCCAACAGCCCGGCCAACCGATCCAGCCGGGCGCGGCGGGCGGGCCCGCGGGACCGGGACCGCAGCAGCCGCTCCCGGACCATGCCGCTTCCGGCGGCCAGCAGCCCTACCGGGGGCAGGGGCAGGGCCCGGGGCAGCACCCGCATCCGGCGGGCCCGCAGCAGCCCAGCGGGGGCCAGCAACCCCCGATGGCACCGGGGCAACTGCCTCCGGGCGGCGGGCAACCGCAGCCGCAACCACCCGCCGGCGGCCCGCCACAGGCCCCGCCCCGCCCGGGCGCACCCGGCCAACAACACCCCATGAGCGGACCCCAAACACCGCAACACCGCCCGCAGGCCGGCCCGCAGCAGCCCAGCGGCGGCCAGCAACCCCCGCTGGCACCGGGTGCGGGGCCCCAGGGTGCCCAACAGCCCCAGCACGGGTGGCAGCAGCAGCCCGGACGGCCGCCGCAAGCGCCGCAGGGTGCCCAGCCCCAGCAACCGGGCCCCGCACCGCACGGGCCGGCGCACCAACAGCCCGGCCCCGGACCGAACCAGACGCAGCCGGGACAGCCCGGCGGCCCGCCCGGACAGCCGGGGCAACCAGGACACCAACACCCGGGGCAGCAGGCACAGCCGGGCCAGGCGCCCTTCGGGCCTCCAGGCGCCGCGCCGCAAGGCCCGCCGCACGCACCGCAGCAACCCGCAGGCGGTCCGCGGCCCCCGCAGGGGCAGCAACCGCTCGGCCTGCCGGCGGCGCCGGGTTCGGGACCGCAGCAACCGCACCCGCACCAGCAGCCGCCGGGTACCGGTGCCCCCACCGGCGGCCAGCAGCCGCCGATGCCCGGCATGCAGCAGGCCGGGTACCCGCAGCAGCCGCACTCCGGCGGCCAGGCGCCGATGGGCGGCATGCCCGGCGGCCAGGGCCAGCACCCGCCGCACCAGCCGCCGCCCCATCACCACCCGGGAGCGCCCGGGGCACCGGGGGCACCCGGCGCTGCCCAGCAGCCGCCCAACCCCAATCAGCCGCTCCAGGGCCGCGTCATGACCCCCGGCACCCCCACGCCCGAAGGCGTGGAGGAGGAACCGATGTTCCCCCCGGATGCCGGTGCTTCCACCCAGAACATCAACGCTGTCACCGACGATGAAGGCTCGACCCAAGCGATCAACCGGGTCGAGGACGAATTCGGCGGGCGGCCGATGTTCCGCGAACAGTCCCGGCCGAAAGCGGGCGGCTCCAACACCGCTGAAATCGATCTGTCCGAAATGGAGGGCGACGGCGGCGGTTACGGCCGCTTCGGCGGCGGCGCGGGCGGAGGCGGGCGCAGACCGGTCCCGCGCACGCTGCTGCTGGCCGCGGGCTTTGTGGCGATCCTGCTGCTCGGGGGCGGCGGTGCGTTCTACATCGCCACCAGCGGCTCTTCGTCGGAGGCCGGCCTGGCGTCCGGTGCCGCCCCCGATACCCCCGACGCCCTGGAGACCAGCGACCTGTTCCCCAACTCGGTCGATGTCGCCGGCCGGGCCTACACGCTGAGCACCACCGACGACACCGACGAGTGCCCGACCGCCGCCCACGGCGACTACGGCAAGGTCCTCACCGAGAACAACTGCCAGCAGATCGTCCGGGCGACCTACGTCGACGAGGAGAAGTCGACCGCTGTCACGGTCGGGATCGCCGCCATGGGCAGTCCTGAAGAGGCGCAGACCGCCGAGCAGGCCCAGGACCTCGGCGCGGCGAAGTGGTTCGCCGGGCTGCAGGGCGAGGGCGGCAGCGGCGCCGAGCGGATGGACGTCGCAGGCGGGCACGGCTCCGGCGCGCGCTGGGGCCCGTACCTGGTGTTCTCCCTGGCGGCGGGCGCTGACGGCCGCGTCAATGAGAACCGCGCCGACGAGATGACCGAGACCAGCGAGGGCTTCCTGGAGACCCCGCTGAACTCGCTGGGCGAAAGCGTCTGAGGCCGGTGGCGATCATGCGGGAATGCCCGTCCCGGCTTTAATCCGGGCATTCCTGCATGATCATCGGTGCGCTGGTGGAACGGCGGATCAATCCTTGCCAGGCTTCAGCTCGCCGGCGTGCCCGGCAGCGTGCGGACCCTGCGGGTGGCGGTGGCCCGGGCCGCCATTTCCGCGGCGGCGGGGTAGCGGATCTCCTCCAGGGTGAGGCCGTGCGGCGCGACCACGTGCACGCCCGAGTCGCGGATTCCGGCGCCGAGTACCCGGGCCGGCCAGTCGGCGGCCCGGCGGCCCTCACCGACCGCCAGCAGCGCCCCGATCAGCGCGCGCACCATGTTGTGGCAGAACGCGTCGGCCTGCACGGTTGCGGCATAGAGCCGTTCGGCCTCGGTGCGCCACTCCAACCGAAGCAGTTCGCGGATCGTGGTGGCACCCTCGCGCTTGCGGCAGTAGGCGGCGAAGTCGTGCTCGCCCACCAGCCCGGCGGCGGCGCGGTTCATGGCCGCCACATCCAGCGGGCGGCGGTTCCACAGCACGTCGCGCCGGCGCAGCGGGTCGACACCGCCGGGGGCGTCGCTCACCCGGTAGGCGTAACGGCGGAACAGCGGGGAGAAACGGGCGTCGAAGCCCTCAGGAGCCACGCTGACGGCCTGCACGCGCACATCGGGTGCGAGCACCCCTGCCAGGCGGCGCAGCAGCTTGTCGGCACCCTCAGTCGCCCACAGCGGCTCCGGGACGTCGAGGTGCGCCACTTGGCCGCGGGCGTGCACTCCAGCGTCGGTGCGTCCGGCGACGGTCAGCCGCACCGCCTCCGGCTCCAGGCGCAGCACCCGGCCCAGCGCCGCCTGCAGCTCGCCCTGGACGGTGCGCCGACCGGGTTGCTCGGCCCAGCCGGAGAAGTCGGTCCCGTCATAGGCGATGTCCAACCGCAGCCGGACCCGCGCGGGCTCGCCGGTCGCCACGTCGCTCGCCTCCCTGTGGAAACTCTGCAAAACACGCAGTGCCCGATCCCGCTCGGGGACCGGGCACCTCGCTGCCCATACGTACCGCGGCCGACCGGAGCCCGCCGCAGTCCGCGGCTACTTCTCTTCGGACTTGCCCTCGGGCGTGTCCGCGGCGGGCTCAGCCGTCTCGGCGCCTTCGGCCTGCTCGGCAGCAGACGCCTGCTCGGCCTGCGCCGGCTCCTCGGCGGGAGCGGTCTCCTCGGCGGGAGCCGCGGTGTCCTCGGCCGGCTGCGCGGCCTGCGCACCGCCGACCGTGGTCACCGGCGGGGTCGCCGGTCCGGCCTCGACCAGCTCGATCACCGCCATGGGGGCGTTGTCGCCCCGGCGCGGACCGATCTTGGTGATACGGGTGTAGCCACCGGGCCGGTTCTCGTAACGCGGGCTGATCTCGGTGAACAGCTCGTGCACGACCGACTTGTCGGTGATCTTGGCCAGCACTTGGCGGCGGGCGTGCAGGTCGCCGCGCTTGCCCAGGGTGATGAGCTTCTCGGCATAGGGGCGCAGCCGCTTGGCCTTGGCCTCGGTGGTCTTGATCCGGCCGTGCTGGAACAGCGAGCTCGCCAGATTCGCCAGCATGTGCCGCTCATGTGCCGGGCCGGCCCCGAGACGGGGCCCCTTGGTCGGCGTGGGCATGGTGTCGTTCTCCTAGTGGTGCGGTCCCCCGCCGACCGCGGTGCGGCGGGCGGGGGACCATTGCGACGGCTTGGAATTACTGCGGCGCGGAGCGCCGCCTTCCACCTTCTAGTACTGCTCGGTCTCGACGAAGGCGTCGTCCTCGTCCTCGCCGTAGGAGTCGGCCGCGCTGCTCGGATCGAACCCGGGAGGGGAGTCCTTCAGGGACAGCCCCATGTCGATGAGCTTCTGCTTGACCTCTTCGATCGACTTCGCGCCGAAATTCCTTATATCGAGAAGGTCCTGCTCGGAGCGCGCGACGAGCTCGCCGACACTGTGGATGCCCTCGCGCTTGAGGCAGTTGTAGGACCGGACCGTCAGGTTGAGGTCCTCGATCGGCAGGGCCAGATCGGCGGCCAGGGCCGCATCCGTTGGCGAAGGGCCCATGTCGATGCCCTCGGCGTCGACGTTGAGCTCGCGAGCCAGGCCGAACAGCTCAACCAGGGTCTTGCCCGCGCTGGCGACGGCGTCGCGCGGGCGGATGCTCGGCTTGCTCTCGATGTCGACGATGAGCCGGTCGAAGTCGGTGCGCTGCTCGACGCGGGTGGCCTCGACCTTGTAGGTGACACGCAGAACCGGCGAGTAGATCGAGTCGACCGGGATGCGCCCGATCTCCTGACCCTGCTGCTTGTTCTGTGTCGCCGAGACGTAACCGCGGCCGCGCTCGACCGTGAGCTCCATCTCCAGCTTGCCCTTGCCGTTGAGGGTCGCCATGTGCAGCTCGGGGTTGTGCACCTCGACACCCGCCGGCGGAGCGATGTCAGCGGCGGTGACCACGCCGGGGCCCTGCTTGCGCAGGTACATCAGCACGGGCTCGTCGTGCTCGGAGCTGACGACAAGGCCCTTGAGGTTGAGGATGAGTTCGGTGACGTCCTCTTTGACGCCGGGCACGGTGGTGAACTCGTGCTCGACGCCCTCGATGCGGATGCTGGTGACCGCTGCCCCCGGAATGGAGGACAGCAGGGTGCGGCGCAGCGAGTTACCGATCGTGTAACCGAATCCCGGCTCCAGCGGTTCGACGACGAACTTGGACCGGAACTCGCCGAGGGACTCCTCGGAGAGCGACGGACGCTGAGCGATCAACATGGTGGATGATTCCTTTCACCGGGCCGCCCGCTATTTGACGGCCACTGGATGGCCCCGCGGTTGCGGGACCCGATCTGTGCCCCGCCGCAGCCGGCGCCAAACAGGCGCGCGGCGGCAGCGCGGCTACGCGCCGGTTGTCAGACCCGGCGGCGCTTCGGCGGACGGCAGCCGTTGTGCGGCACCGGCGTGACGTCCTGGATGGAGCCGACCTCAAGGCCGGTGGCCGTGAGGGAGCGGATGGCGGTCTCGCGGCCGGAGCCGGGGCCCTTGACGAAAACGTCGACCTTGCGCACCCCGTGCTCCTGGGCGCGGCGCCCGGCGGCCTCGGCGGCCATCTGCGCGGCGAAGGGGGTCGACTTGCGCGATCCCTTGAACCCGACCTGGCCGGAGCTGGCCCACGAGATCACCGCACCGTTGGGGTCGGTGATGCTCACGATCGTGTTGTTGAACGTGCTCTTGATGTGAGCATGTCCATGGGAAATATTCTTCTTTTCCTTGCGACGCACCTTGCGTGCAGTGTTCTGACGGCCCTTAGGCGGCATACCAAAAAACTCCCAAGATCATCGATCCGTTTGCAGCGTCCGGGTCCGGCGCCTCGCGGCTGCCGGGCGGTGCGGACAGAGTGGACGGACTACTTACTTCTTGCCGACCTTCTTCTTACCGGCCACGGTCTTCTTCTTGCCCTTGCGGGTGCGCGCGTTGGTCTGTGTGCGCTGACCGTGCACCGGCAGGCCGCGGCGGTGGCGCAGGCCCTGGTAACTGCCGATTTCCATCTTGCGGCGGATGTCGGCCTGGACCTCGCGGCGGAGGTCGCCTTCGACCTGGTAGTTGCCGTCGATCCACTCGCGCAACTGGATGAGCGCGTCCTCGCTCAGCTCGTGGACGCGGGCATCGGCGTTGACGCCGGTGTTCTGCAGGGTCTCGACGGCACGGGTGCGGCCGATCCCGTAGATGTAGGTGAGAGCGATCTCCACCCGCTTCTCGCGGGGGAGGTCGACGCCGGCGATGCGTGCCATATGGGCGAACTCCTCAATTGCTCTGCGGAGGTTGTACCCGCCCCACCCTCTCGTCGCCCAAATCGACGAGGCCCCGGCCTCCGACCGGGGGTGCTCCCCTCGCTGTGAGGGGATCGGGACAGGATCTTCGCTTGGCGGCCGCCGCGGGATTCCGCGGGACCGGAGACTTCGTCAGAATGCACTGCGCGCAAAAACCTGCGCGAAGCGGCCGGGCCGGTTCAGCCCTGGCGCTGCTTGTGGCGCGGGTCCGAGCAGATGACCATGATCGTGCCGTGACGACGAATCACCCGGCACTTCGCGCAGATCTTCTTGACGCTCGGCTTGACCTTCATGGTGGCTCCGAACTGATGGAACTCGTGCGTCACCGCGACCGCCGGGGCGCCCCGGCGACGGTGGCGGACTACTTGTATCGGTAAACGATGCGCCCGCGCGTCAGGTCGTACGGGCTCAGTTCCACGACGACGCGGTCGTCGGGAAGGATGCGGATGTAGTGCATGCGCATCTTGCCGCTGATGTGGGCAAGGACCTTATGCCCGTTGTCGAGCTCCACTCGGAACATTGCGTTGGGTAGGGACTCGATAACGGAGCCCTCGATTTCGATGGCGCCGTCTTTCTTAGCCATATCCTCCACCGGGAACATCCCCGCCGAAGACGGGGAACATACGGAATGACCCGGGCGCTGCGCCCGGGCACTAGCTGAAGCAATAGCGAACACTGAGAGATCAGGTCGAGTGCGACAGCAGCACGCACGCGTGAACGAAGGCAGGCAGCCCGACCCAACAGCCCGAGTGTGGGCATGACCATTCTACCCCGCTTATGCAGGTGCTGGGGACAATGCCGACACCAGCACCGCGCAGCGGGCACCGGCCCCGCAGGCGCGCACCCGCAGGCACACGCCCTGCGGCGTGCGGGCGATGCAGGCCTAACCGGCCCCGCTCTGGCGCCCGCCGCGGTTGACCGCCGCCATCGCCAGCGTGATGAACGCCATCACGATACCCCACGGCGCCAGCACCCACAGGAACCAGGGGTAGCCGTCGCTGGCTCCAGTGAGGAACAGGATCAGCCAAATCGTGAAGCACAGCAGGTTGACCGCCGCCCACACCGCCCACGGCACCGCCAGCGCGGGATCGCGCAGCAGCCCGGACTCGGCGCCCAACGGGGGCGGCGGCGGTTTCGGCGGCTCGGCCTCAAGCCGGGCGAGGTCTCGTTCGGGCAGATCCGCAGTGAGCGGCACCAACTCCCCGCGGGTGCGGGCGCTGTAGGCGTTTTCGAGCCGGTTGTTGAACTCGTCGCTTTCGAGGCGGCCGTCGGCGAAATGCTCTTGCAGCAGTTTGGCAACCCGGTCGCGGTCGGCGTCCGAAGCCCGAATCTGCGGTGAGGACTCCGACATCGCCACTCTCCTTCGGCGTCTGGCAATCCCGCGGGCGGCGCCCGCACGCCCATAGTAGGCGACCCCGCCCGCACCGGCGATCGCCATGCCTGCGCCGAATGGGCGGCCCGGCCGGCCGCCGCGGCGGCCGGCCGGATCAGAAGCCGGGGTCGGGGAACCCGAGTTCGGCGATGCGTTCGCGGTTCTCCTCGCGGGCGGTGAGCACCAACGGCCCCTCAGCGGTAATGGCGACCGAGTGCTCGAAGTGCGTGGACCGCCGGCCATCGCGGGTGACGACCGTCCAGCCGTCCTCCAGCTCCAGGACATGCCGACTGCCGGCGTTGGCCATCGGCTCGATCGCCAGGCACATGCCCTCGACCAGCTCCTGGCCCTTGCCGCGCTTGCCGTAGTTGAGCACGTGCGGGTCCATGTGCATCTCGGTGCCGATGCCGTGCCCGCCGTACTCCTGGACGTTGCCGAAACGCCCCTGGGAGCGCATGTAGCCGTCGATGGCGGCCCCGATGTCACCCAGGCGCCTGCCGGGCCGCAGCTCGGCGATTCCGCGCCACATGGACTCCTCGCAGACCTCCATCAGCCGCAGGTCCTCGGGCCTGGGCTCGCCGACCACCACCGTGATGGCGGAGTCGCCGTGCCAGCCGTCCAGGATCGCGCCGCAGTCGATGGAGATGATGTCGCCATCGGCCAACACCTTGGAGGCGCGCGGGATGCCGTGCACGACCTCCTCGTTCACCGAGGCGCAAATGGACCCGGTGAACCCGAAATAACCCTTGAACGACGGCACCGCACCCGCGTCGCGGATGCGGCGGTCGGCGATGGAGTCGAGGTCGAGCGTGCTCATGCCGGGTTTGACGGCGGCGCGCAGCTCATCGAGCGTGCGCGCCACCACCTTGCCCGCCTCGCGCATCTTCGCGATTTCGGTCGCGGTCTTGAGCTGTACAGGCGGCTCCGCCTTACGGAACATCAGGCGCCGTCACGCAGCGCGGCCTTGGCCCGTTCGGTCACCTGGTCGACGGAACCGGTGGCCTCGATGGCCACCAGGATGCCCTCGCCTTGGTAGAACGCCACCAGCGGCTCGGTCTGCTCGCGGTAGACGTCCATGCGGTGGCGGACGACGTCCTCGCGGTCGTCCTCGCGCTGGAACAGTTCGCCGCCGCAGGAGTCGCACACGCCTTCGGCCGCGGGCGGCTCGTACTCGACGTGGTGGACGTTGTTGCAGTTCCGGCACTGCCGGCGCCCGGAGAGCCGCTTGACGACCTCTTCTTGGTCGACCTTGAGCTCCAGCACCGCATCGAGCCGCACGCCGAGATCGTCGAGGATCTTGTTCAGCACCTCGGCCTGGGCCACGTTGCGCGGAAATCCGTCGAGCAGGAAGCCGCCCTGGGCATCCTGCTGTGCCAACCGGTCGCGGACCATCGCGTTGGTGATCTCGTCGGGCACGAGATCACCCCGGTCCATGTAGGACTTTGCCTGCTTTCCGAGCTCAGTACCACCGCTCACGTTGGCACGGAAGATGTCGCCAGTGGACACCTTCGGGATCGACAATTCGGACGCCAAGATCTGGGCCTGGGTGCCTTTTCCGGCTCCCGGGGGTCCCACCAATACGGCACGCACTATCGCAAGAAACCTTCGTAGTTCCGCTGCTGGAGGTGACTCTCGATCTGCTTCACCGTGTCCAGCCCGACACCGACCATGATCAGGATGCTCGTACCACCGAACGGGAAGTTCTGGGTCGCGCCGGAGGCTCCCAGCGCGATCATCGGCAGCAGAGCGATCAGCCCGAGGTAAAGCGATCCGGGAGTCGTCAGCCGGGTCAACACGTAATCGAGGTACTCGGCGGTCGGACGCCCAGGCCGGATACCCGGGATGAACCCACCGTACTTCTTCATGTTGTCGGCGACTTCAGCGGGGTTGAAGGTGATCGCCACGTAGAAGAACGCGAAGCCGATGATCAGCAGGAAGAACGTTGCCATGTACACCGGGTGCGTGCCCGAGGCGAAGTACGTGTTGATGAAGTCGGCAACCGGGTTGTCGGCGTTCTGGCCCATCAGGCCGATGGCCAACTGCGGCAGGTACAGCAGCGACGAAGCGAAGATGACCGGGATGATGCCGGCCTGGTTCACCTTGAGCGGGATGTAGGTGGAGCTGCCCCCGTACATCCGCCGGCCGACCATGCGCTTGGCGTACTGCACCGGGATGCGGCGCTGCGCCTGCTCGATGAAGACCACGCCCGCGATCAGGAAGAGCCCCGCGACGCAGATGAGCCCGAACATCCAGGGCTCCTGCTCCTGGAACATGGTGGTCAGCGCCGAGGGGAAGCCCGCGACGACCGTGGTGAAGATCAGCAGCGACATGCCGTTGCCGACGCCGCGTTCGGTGATGAGCTCGCCGAACCACATGATGATGCCGGTGCCCGCGGTCATGACGACAACGATGGTGACCAGGGTCAGCGGGTCCTGGTTGGGCATGTAGCTACTCACCGGGATCTGGCCTTGGAACAGCTGCCCGGTACGCGCCATGGCGACGATGCTGGACGACTGCAGGACCGCCAGCAGCAAGGTCAGATACCTGGTGTACTGGGTGATCTTGGTCTGCCCGGACTGGCCCTCCTTCTTCAGGGCCTCAAGCCGCGGGACCACCACCGTAAGCAGGTTGATGATGATGCTGGCGGTGATGTAGGGCATGATGCCCAGCGCGAACACCGCCAGTTGGAACAGCGCACCACCGCTGAACACGTTGAGCAGCGTGAAGACACCCGTGGTGTCCTGCTGCTGGACCGCCTCCAACTGCTCGCGGATGGCCGCCGAGTTGATGCCCGGTGCCGGAATGACCGCCCCCAACCGGAAGACGGTCAGGATGAGCAGCGTGAACAGCAGCTTGTTGCGCAGGTCAGGCGTGCGGAACGCACGGATGAACGCACCTAGCACGTCTCCTCCTGCGAGGTTTCGGCGGCGGAACCGGTTCCAGACATCGCGGCCGATCCTGAATCGTCGTAGAGGGTCGACCCCGGGAGGCGCCCCGGGGCTCTGGGGTCATCGGTCAAGCAGTATCGCACTGTAACAGCCAATCGCGGGGGATAAAGAGCGCCCAGGTCACACGGTGTTACACCCTGTGTTCGAATGGTGGCACGCGGGCGGTGCCCCCGAACCTATCTCACCCCGCCACACAACGCGCAGGGGCGCCCGCCGGTTCCCGTGGGATCCTCCGGCGGGCGCCCCTGAGCGCGCTGCGAGCGTCATTCCTACCGCTCGGCGACGCTGCCGCCGGCCGCGGTGATCTTCTCCCGAGCCGATGCGGAGACCGCGTCGACACTCACGTGCACGGCGACCTGGATCTCGCCTTCGCCCAGCACCTTCACGAGCTGGTTCTTGCGAACCGCCCCGTTGGCGACCAGGCTCTCGACGGTGACCTCGCCGCCCTCGGGGTAAAGCTCGTTCAGCTTGTCCAGGTTGACCACCTGATACGTGGTCTTGAACCGGGCGTTGCTGAAGCCCTTCAGCTTGGGCAGCCGCCGGATCAGCGGCATCTGGCCGCCCTCGAACCCGACCGGGACCGTGGAGCGTGCCTTCGTGCCCTTGGTGCCGCGACCCGCGGTCTTACCCTTGGACGCCTCGCCGCGGCCCTTGCGGATCTTGGCCTTGTTGGAACCCGGTGCGGGCCGCAGGTGATGCAGTTTCAGCGGCTCGTCGGGCGTGTAGTCGCTCATGCGTCGACCTCCTCGACAGTCACGAGGTGCGCGACGATGTTGACCTGCCCGCGGACGGAGGGAGAGTCCTCGCGCACCACGGTCGAGCCGATCTTACGCAGCCCGAGCGTACGCAGGCTGTCGCGCTGCTTCTGCTTGCCGCCGATCTTGGAGCGGACCTGGGTGATCTTCAGCTTGCCGGCCATGGTCAGGTACCCGCCTTCGCCTCAGCACGGGCGCGCAGCATGGCGGCCGGAGCAACGTCCTCCAGCGGCAGGCCGCGCCGGGCTGCGATCTCCTCGGGCTGGTTAAGGCCCTTGAGCGCCGCAACGGTGGCGTGCACGATGTTCAGCGGGTTGGACGAACCGAGCGACTTGCTCAGCACGTCGTGGATCCCGGCGCACTCCAGCACAGCGCGGACCGGACCGCCGGCGATAACACCGGTACCGGGCGCGGCCGGGCGCAGCAGCACGACGCCGGCGGCGTCCTCGCCCTGCACGCGGTGCGTGATCGTGCCCTGGACGCGCGGGACTCGGAAGAAGTTCTTCTTCGCGGTCTCGACGCCCTTGGCGATGGCTGCGGGGACCTCTTTGGCCTTCCCGTAGCCGACGCCCACCATGCCGTTGCCGTCACCGACGACGACCAGGGCGGTGAAGCTGAAGCGCCGACCGCCCTTGACCACCTTGGCGACCCGGTTGATGGTCACGACTTTTTCGATGTAGGAGACACCCTTGTCTGCGGCGCCGCCGCGGCGATCGTCACGGCGGTCTCGCCGCTCGCCACCGGCGCCGCGCCGCGGAGCTGCAGCCATCAGTGGTTCCTCTTCCCGTTGGTGATGATGCTTGCGACCGGGTTCATCAGAACTCCAGTCCGCCGGACCGCGCGCCCTCGGCCAGCGCGGCGACACGGCCGTGGTAGCGGTAGCCACCGCGGTCGAACACGACGGCCGAGATGCCGGCGGCCTGCGCGCGCTGCGCCAGCAGCTCGCCGACCTGGTGCGACTTCTCGGACTTCGTGCCCTCGCCGCTGCGGAGGTCGCGGTCGTGCGTGGAGGCGGCAACCAGCGTGTGGCCCTGGGTGTCGTCCACGATCTGCGCGACGATGTGCTTGGACGAGCGGTACACCACCAGGCGCGGACGCGCCGTGGTGCCCGAGACCTTCTTCCGGACCCGCAGGTGGCGCCGCGCACGGGAAGTCGCGCGCTTGGCCGTCTTGGTGCGGGCCAGCGTCGTGCTCTTGCCCATGACTACTTACCAGCCTTTCCGGCCTTGCGGCGAATGCGCTCGCCTTGGTAGCGCACGCCCTTCGCCTTGTAGGGGTCGGGCCTACGCAAGTTGCGGATGTTCGCGGCGACCTGGCCCACGAGCTGCTTGTCGATGCCATCGACGTGCAGCAGGGTGGGACGCTCGACACGGAAGCTGATGCCCTCGGGCGGCTCTACGACAACCGAGTGGCTGTAGCCCAGGGAGAACTCCAGGTTGGAGCCCCTGGCCTGCACGCGGTAGCCGACACCGTGGATCTCCAGCGTCTTGGTGTAACCGTTGGAGACACCCTCGATGAGGTTGGAGAGCAGCGCCCGCGTCAACCCGTGCAGCGAGCGGTTGTCCGGCTTGTCGTCGGGACGGGACACGCGCAGCACGTCCTCGTCCCAGGCGATGGTGATCGGCTCGGCGATCGTGTGGCTCAGTTCGCCCTTGGGCCCTTTGACCGTGACGTCCTGACCGTCGATGGTGATCTCGACGCCCTTGGGAACCGAGATCGGCAGTCGACCAATACGCGACATGGCGAAATCCCTCCCTCTACCAGACGTAGGCGAGGACTTCGCCGCCCACGCCGCGCTTTTTGGCCTGCTTGTCGGTCATCAGGCCACCGGACGTCGAAATAATGGCGACACCGAGGCCGCCCAGCACGCGCGGAAGGTTGTCCTTCTTCGCGTAGACGCGCAGACCGGGCTTGGAAACCCGCCGCACGCCGGCGATGGAGCGCTCACGCGTGGGGCCGTACTTGAGGTCGACCACCAGCGTCTTGCCGACGGTCGCCTCCTCGGTGCGCCACGTCTGCACAAAGCCCTCCTGCTGGAGGATGTCGGCGATGTGCGCCTTGATCTTGGAATACGGCATCGCCACGGTGTCGTGGTAAGCCGAATTCGCATTGCGCAGACGCGTTAGCATGTCTGCGATCGGGTCGGTCATCGTCATGGCCGATAGGCCCTTCCTCACCGCGGTTTCCCCAAGGACAGGCCCGTCCCTTTGCGGACCTGTTCCCGCGCCGGACGCGGGCTCCTCTAGGACCTACGGCGTGGTCGCGGGCACCGCTCCGCTCTGGTCGGATGCAGCGCCCTGCCGGTTCGTTGTTTTGTGCGTCTCATACACGCAGCCGCCGGCGGGGCCGGGGCGGCGTTTCCTACGTTTTCCTACAATCCGCTTCGCCGCAGGGCCGTTGTTTCCAACGGCCGCGCCGGTGCCCGGGGTCGGGCGCGCCGCAGCGGCGCCGATCCCCGGGCGGAGGCGGGAGGAGGGGTTACCAGCTCGCCTTGGCGATACCGGGAAGCTCGCCGCGGTGGGCCATCTCGCGGAAGCAGATACGGCACAGGCCGAACTTCTTGAAGACGGCACGCGGCCGACCGCACCGCGAGCACCGAGTATATGCGCGAACGTTGAACTTCTGCTTACGGTTCGCCTTGGCGATCAGTGCCTTCTTAGCCATGCTCTCCCCTAGGACTCCTTGAAGGGGAAGCCGAGCCGCTTAAGCAGGCTGCGCCCCTCGTCGTCGTTGGTCGCCGAGGTGACGACCGTGATGTCCATGCCGCGCTGGCGGTCGACCCGGTCCGGGTCGATCTCGTGGAACATGACCTGCTCGGTCAGCCCGAACGTGTAGTTCCCGCGCCCGTCGAACTGCTTGGGCGAGAGCCCGCGGAAGTCGCGGATGCGCGGCAGCGCCAGCGAGAGCAGCCGGTCGAGGAACTCCCACATGCGGTCGCCGCGCAGAGTCACGCTGGCGCCGATGGGCATGCCCTCACGCAGCTTGAACTGGGCGATGGAGTTCTTCGCCCGGTTGATGCGGGGCTTCTGGCCGGTGATCGCCGTAAGGTCGGTCACCGCGCCCTGGATCAGCTTGGCGTCGCGCGCGGCGTCGCCCACACCCATGTTCACCACGATCTTGGTAAGACCGGGGATCTGCATGATGTTGCCGATCCCGAACTCCTCGCGCAGAGCCTGGGTGATCTCCGAGCGGTACTTCTCCTTGAGCCGCGGCATCGCCGGGGCGGAGGTGTCAGTCTCGACCGTCATCAGATGTCCTTACCACTGCGGCGGGAGATCCGGACTTTGGTCCCGTCATCCTCAAAGCGGTAACCGACGCGAGTCGGCTGTCCGTCTTCCACGACAGAAACGTTGCTGACGTGGATCGGCGCCTCTTTGGTGACGACCTCGCCCTGCTGGCCGCCCGCCGGGTTCGCCCTCTTGTGCTTCTTAATGAGGTTGACGCCCTCGACGACGACACGCTGCTCCTTAGGAAGGGCCTTGATGACCTTCCCGGTGGCACCCTTGTCCTTGCCGGCGATGACGACGACCTCGTCGTCCTTCTTGATCTTCATCGCCTAGAGCACCTCCGGCGCTAGCGAGATGATGCGCATGTACCTCTTGTCCCGCAGCTCGCGCCCGACCGGGCCGAAGATGCGGGTGCCGCGCGGGTCCCCACCGTCCTTGATGAGTACGGCGGCGTTCTCATCGAAGCGGATGTAGGAGCCGTCGGGCCGGCGGCGCTCCTTGGAGGTGCGCACGATCACGGCCTTGACGACATCGCCCTTCTTCACGCCCGCGGCGGGGAGGGCGTCCTTGACTGTCGCCACGATGGTGTCGCCGATGCCCGCGTAGCGCCGACCCGAGCCGCCGAGGACACGGATGGTCAAGATTTCCTTGGCCCCCGTGTTGTCGGCGACCTTGAGTCGCGACTCCTGCTGAATCACGTCTGCTCCTGATATGTGCGCGCGTAACCCGCAAGGGCCCGCGCTGCTAGGTGGTCACACCCCTGGGGCGGCCGATCTCCACGAACCGGCCGCCAGTCAGGGGTTACTTCGCCTTCTCCAGGATCTCCACGACGCGCCAGCGCTTGGTCGCGGACATCGGCCGGGTCTCCATCAGGCGCACCCGGTCGCCGACGCCGCAGGTCTCCGCCTCGTCGTGGGCCTTGTATTTGGTCGTGCGGCGGATGACCTTGCCGTAAAGCGCGTGCTTCACGCGGTCCTCCACCTCCACGACGACCGTCTTCGACATTTTGTCGCTGACGACGTAGCCCTCGCGCACCTTCCGGTAGTTGCGCACCGAGCTCTGCGTGGTCTCGCTCATTCGGCTGCTTCCTTCGTCTTCTCAGCCGACTCACCGGCCAGCGGCATGATTCCGAGCTCGTGCTCGCGCATGACCGTGTAGATACGAGCGATCTCACGTTTCACAGTGCGCAGCCGACTGTGGTTGTCGAGCTGGCCGGTGGCGGCCTGGAAGCGGAGGTTGAACAGCTCTTCCTTCGCCTCTTTGAGCTTGCCCACCAAGTCCTCTGCGGACTCGCTGCGCAGCTCCTGGGCGGTCAGGGACTTTGCCATCACGCCTCCACTTCGCGCTTCACGAACTTGCACTTCATAGGGAGCTTGTGCATCGCCCGGCGCATGGCCTCTTTGGCGATGGGCTCCGGCACGCCCGACAGCTCGAACATGATGCGCCCAGGCTTGACCGGCGCCACCCACCACTCGGGGGAACCCTTACCGGAACCCATGCGGGTCTCGGCCGGCTTCTTGGTGATCGGGCGGTCCGGGAAGATGTTGATCCACACCTTGCCGCCACGGCGGATGTGCCGCGTCATGGCGATACGAGCGGCTTCGATCTGCCGGTTGGTGACGTAGGCGGAGTCCAGTGCCTGGATGCCGTACTCACCGAAGTTGACCTTTGTGCCGCCCTTGGCCCGCCCCTTGAGATCGGGGTGGTGCTGCTTGCGGTACTTGATCTTGCGGGGAATCAGCATCGGTCAGCTCCCCTCGTTCCCGGACTTCTCGGCGCCCTGGCCGCCGGCCTCGGCCGAAGCTCCGGCCTTGGCCTCGCCGCCCTGGGCACCGCCCTGGCCGCCTGCTGTACCGCCGCGACGGCGGCGCTGCGGACGCTCGCGGCGCTGAGCGGCTCCACCGCCGCCACCGCCGCCACCGCTGCCGCCAGGGGCGCGCTGCGCGGCCTGTGCGGCCTCGCGCTCGGCCCGGGTCGCGGGGGCGTCGCCCTTGTAGATCCAGACCTTCACGCCGATACGGCCGAAGGTGGTGCGGGCCTCGAAGAAGCCGTAGTCGATGTCGGCGCGGAGCGTGTGCAGGGGCACGCGGCCCTCGCGGTAGAACTCCGAACGCGACATCTCAGCGCCACCGAGGCGCCCGCCGCACTGGATGCGGATGCCCTTGGCACCGCTCTTCATTGCACTCTGCATGGCCTTGCGCATTGCCCGGCGGAACGCGACTCGGCTGGACAGCTGCTCCGCAACACCCTGGGCGACGAGCTGAGCGTCGGTCTCGGGGTTCTTGACCTCAAGAATGTTGAGCTGGACCTGCTTCTTGTTGGTCAGCTTCTCGAGGTCGGCGCGGATGCGGTCGGCCTCCGAACCGCGGCGGCCGATGACGATGCCCGGCCGGGCGGTGTGGATGTCGACGCGGACACGCTCACGGGTGCGCTCGATCTCAACCTTGGAGATCCCGGCGCGCTCCATGCCGCGGTTCAGCATCCGGCGGATGGCCACGTCTTCCTTGACGTAGTCCTTGTACAGCTTGTCGGCATACCACCGGGTCTTGTAGTCGGTGGTAATCCCGAGTCGGAACCCGTGCGGGTTGACCTTCTGCCCCACTATCGGGTCCTCTCCTTCGTCTTGGTCGACGAGGCGCTCGCGGTCTCCCGCGGCTCAACGACCACAGTGATGTGGCTCGTCCGCTTGGTGACCCGGAACGCACGGCCGAAGCCGCGCGGCATGATGCGCTTCAGGGTCGGACCTTCGTCGACCCACGCGCCACCAACCACCAGCGTCTCGCGGTCCAGCTTGTCGTTGTGCTCGGCATTGGCGATGGCGCTCGCGAGCACCTTGCCCACCGGTTCGCTCGCCGCTTGCGGCGCGAACCGGAGCACCGCCTGTGCCTCGTCAGCGGGCAACCCGCGAATAAGGTCCACCACCCGGCGGGCCTTTCGGGGCGTAACACGGATGAACCGTGCCTGTGCCCTCGTTCCCATCGCTTTTCCCTCGCTCACGGAAATCACCCCCACGCACCGTGGGGTAAATAACGGTTCTTACTCCAACTGCAACCGCTAGCGGCGGCTACGGCGGTCTTCCTTGACGTGGCTGCGGAAAGTGCGCGTTGGAGCGAACTCGCCGAGCTTGTGACCGACCATCGACTCGGAAACGAACACCGGGACGTGCTTGCGGCCGTCGTGTACGGCGATGGTGTGCCCGATCATCTCGGGGACGACCATGGACCGCCGCGACCACGTCTTGATGACGTTCTTGGAACCCTTCTCGTTCTGAACTTCCACCTTCTTGATGAGGTGGTCGTCGACGAAGGGACCTTTCTTCAGGCTACGTGGCATCCGACGTGCTCCTTACCGCTTCTTCTTGCTACGCCGACGCACGATGAGCCGGTCACTGGGCTTGTTCGGCTTGCGGGTACGGCCCTCGGGCTGCCCCCAAGGGCTGACCGGGTGCCGGCCGCCCGAGCTCTTGCCCTCGCCACCGCCGAGCGGGTGGTCCACCGGGTTCATGGCGACACCGCGGACCGTGGGGCGCTTGCCGCGCCAGCGGTTGCGGCCGGCCTTGCCCCACCGGATGTTGGACTGCTCGGCGTTGCCCACCTGGCCGACGGTGGCGCGGCAGGTCACTTCGACCTGGCGCATTTCACCGGAGGGCATACGCAGCGTGGCGTACTTGCCCTCCTTGGCCAGCAGCTGGATCTGCGTGCCGGCGGAGCGGCCCAGCTTGGAGCCGCCGCCCGGCTTCAGTTCGACCGCGTGCACGAAGGTACCCGTGGGGATGTTGCGCAGCGGGAGGCAGTTGCCCGGCTTGATGTCCGAGCCGGGACCGTTCTCGACCCGGTCGCCCTGCTTGAGGCCGGCGGGCGCCAGGATGTAGCGCTTCTCGCCGTCAACGTAGTGCAGCAGCGCGATCCGCGCGGTGCGGTTCGGGTCGTACTCGATGTGGGCGACCTTGGCGGGAACGCCGTCCTTGTCGTGGCGACGGAAGTCGATCACGCGGTACGCCCGCTTGTGGCCGCCGCCCTGGTGCCGGGCCGTGATGCGGCCCTGCCGGTTGCGTCCGCCCTTGGAGTGCAGCGGCCGCACCAGCGACTTCTCCGGGTGGTCGCGCGTGATCTCGACAAAGTCGGCCACGCTCGACTCGCGGCGACCCGCTGAGGTCGGCTTGTACTTACGAATGCCCATCTTCTTCGCGCATTCCTTTACGTGTTACGTATTGCGATCGCTCGGGTGTCCGGCCCGCCTTGGCGGCGGATCGGTCACACGCCGAAGATGTCGATCCGGTCGCCTTCGCGCAGACTCACGATCGCCCGCTTGGTGTCGGGGCGCTTGCCGTACCCGAACCGGGTCCGCTTGCGCTTGCCGGTGCGGTTGATCGTGTTCACGCTGTCGACCTTCACATCGAAGATCTTCTCGACCGCGATCTTGATCTGCGTCTTGTTGGCCGACGGCTGCACCAGGAACGTGTACTGGTTGCGGTCCATCAGCCCGTAGCTCTTCTCGGAGATCACCGGCTCGATGATCACGTCCCGAGGGTCGGGGATCCTCACTGGTCCTCCTCCTGCTCTCCGCGCGCCGCCTTGGCGGTGCCCTGAGCGTGGGCGAGGAACTCCTCGTAACCGCGCTCGGTGAAGACCACGTCGTCGGAGTACAGCACGTCGCGGGTGTTCACCTGGTCCGCGTCGAGGATGTGCACCTCGGGCAGGTTGCGCAGGGCCAGCCGGTTGCGGCTGTCCTCGCGGTCCAGCACGACGAGCACCTTGTTCGACTCGGTGACCCGGCGCAGCGCCTTCAGCGCGGTCTGGGTGCGCTTGGCTGCGACGTCCTCGCCGACGAACTCGCTGACGATGTGCAGCCGGCCGTGCCGGGCGCGGTCGGACAGCGCCGAACGGACCGCAGCGGCCTTCATCTTCTTGGGGGTCCGCTGGCTGTAGTCACGCGGCTGGGGCCCGTGGACCGTGCCGCCGCCGGCGAACTGCGGGGCGCGGGTCGAGCCCTGGCGGGCGCGGCCGGTGCCCTTCTGGCGGTACGGCTTCTTGCCGCCGCCGCGGACCATGCCCCGGGTCTTGGTGGCGTGGGTGCCCTGCCGGGCAGCCGCCTCCTGGCCCAGGACGACCTGGTGCATCAGCGGAATGTTCGCCTGCCGGTCGAAGATCTCCGCGGGCAGCTCGACGCTACGGCCGGCTTTGCCCTCGGAATCCTTCACCTGGATGGTTGCCATGGCTTACTTTGCCCCCTTCACGGCGGTGCGGACGAGCACCAGCCCGCCGTTGGGGCCGGGAACAGCGCCCTTGACCAGGATCAGGCCCTTCTCAGCGTCCACCGAGTGGACGATGAGGTTCTGAACGGTCTTGCGCACGTTGCCCATGCGCCCGGCCATCCGGGTGCCCTTGAACACGCGCCCGGGCGTGGCGCAGCCGCCGATCGCGCCCGGGGAGCGGTGCTTGCGCTGGGTGCCGTGCGTGGCGCTGAGGCCGCGGAAGCCGTGGCGCTTCATCCCGCCGGCGAAGCCCTTGCCCTTGCTCTTACCCGTGACGTCGACGAGCTCGCCGACCTCGAAGGAGTCGGCGGTGAGCTCCTGGCCGAGCTCGTACTCGGCAGCGTCGCTGGTGCGGACCTCGACGTAGTTGCGGCGCGGGGTGAGATCGTGCTTGCGCAGGTAGTCGCCGAGCGGCTTGTTGACCTTGCGCGGGTTGATCTTCCCGTAACCGATCTGGATGGCGGAGTAGCCATCGGTCTCCGGAGTACGGACGCGCGAAACGACGCACGGACCGGCCTTCAGAACCGTCACGGGCACGATCTTGCCCGCGTCGTCGAAGACCTGGGTCATGCCGAGCTTCTCGCCCAGTACTCCCGTGATCTGCTTGGTGGCCATGTCTGTGCGTCCTTTAAAGCTTGATCTCGATGTCGACGCCGGCCGGGAGATCGAGTCGCATAAGCGAGTCGACGGTCTTCGGCGTCGGGTCGATGATGTCGATCAGCCGCTTGTGTGTGCGCATCTCGAAGTGCTCGCGCGAGTCCTTGTACTTGTGCGGCGAGCGGATGACACAGTAAACGTTCTTCTCCGTCGGCAACGGCACCGGGCCGGCAACGCTTGCGCCGGTCCGCGTCACGGTCTCGACGATCTTTCGAGCCGAGCTGTCGATGACCTCATGGTCATAGGCTTTGAGCCGAATGCGGATCTTCTGTCCCGCCATGGTGGCCTTTTCGTCCTTCGCTTAGTGTCCGTAGTGGCGCGGTGCCGGCATGCCGACACGTGCCCAACAGGGGGTTTTTCGCCCTGGTTGGCTCTATTCACCTGAGAATCTGCAACAGGGCTTTCCCCTGAGGCGCATCACCGCTACAGAGCCCGATGACGTCGTTCATGTCGGGGGCGGCCGGACCGGGTCGACCGGCCGCCCCCGAGGGCGGATCCGGCGTTTCCGCCGGGGCCGCCCCCGCACGTGCGTGCTACTTGATGATCTTGGTCACTCGGCCCGCGCCGACGGTCCGGCCGCCCTCGCGGATGGCGAACCGCAGGCCGTCTTCCATCGCGACCGGCTGGATGAGCTGGACGGACATCTCGGTGTTGTCACCGGGCATGACCATGTCCGTGCCCTCCGGCAGCGTGACGACGCCGGTGACGTCGGTCGTGCGGAAGTAGAACTGCGGACGGTAGTTGTTGAAGAAGGGCGTGTGGCGGCCACCCTCGTCCTTGGACAGGATGACGACCTGCGCCTCGAACTCAGTGTGCGGGGTGGTCGTGCCCGGCTTGATGACAACCTGGCCGCGCTCGACGTCCTCGCGCTTGGTGCCCCGCAGCAGCAGACCGACGTTGTCGCCGGCCTGGCCCTGGTCGAGCAGCTTGCGGAACATCTCAACACCGGTGACGGTGGTGGTCTGCTTCTCGTCCTTGATGCCGACGATGTCGACGGTCTCGTTGACCTTGATGATGCCCCGCTCGACACGGCCGGTGACAACGGTCCCGCGGCCGGTAATCGAGAAGACGTCCTCGATCGGCATCAGGAACGGCTTGTCGACGTCGCGCTCCGGGTTCGGAATCTTCTCGTCGACACCGTTCATCAGCTCAAGGATGTTCTGGCTCCACTCCGGGTCGCCCTCCATCGCCTTGAGCGCGGAGACCTTGACCACCGGAACGTCGTCGCCGGGGAACTCGTACTCGTTGAGCAGTTCGCGGACCTCGAGCTCGACCAGGTCGAAGATCTCGTCGTCGTCGACCATGTCGGCCTTGTTCAGCGCGACGACGATGTAGGGCACGCCGACCTGGCGGGCCAGGAGCACGTGCTCCTTGGTCTGCGGCATCGGGCCATCAGTGGCGGCCACGACGAGAATGGCACCGTCCATCTGCGCCGCACCGGTGATCATGTTCTTCACGTAGTCGGCGTGACCGGGGCAGTCCACGTGCGCGTAGTGGCGCTGCTCGGTCTCGTACTCGACGTGCGCGACGGAGATCGTGATTCCGCGCTCGCGCTCCTCAGGAGCGTTGTCGATGTCCTCGAACGGCGTGAACGGGTTCAGCTCCGGGTACGAGTCGTGCAGAACCTTGGTGATGGCGGCGGTAAGGGTGGTCTTACCGTGGTCGATGTGACCGATGGTGCCGATGTTTACGTGCGGCTTGCTCCGCTCGAACTTGGCCTTCGCCACTGGATTTCTCCTAGACGTACAGGGTTGCTAGCTGACTGGATACGTGTCGCGGTTACTCGCCGCGCGCCTTCGCCACAATCTCTTCTGCGACGCTGGACGGGACCTCCGCGTAGGAGTCGAACACCATCGTGTACGTGGCTCGACCCTGCGTACGGCTGCGCAGGTCTCCCACGTAGCCGAACATCTCCGACAGGGGCACCTGGGCTTGGACCACGCGGGCGCCCGAACGCTCCTCCATCGACTGGATCTGACCGCGCCGGCTGTTCAGATCACCGATCACTTCGCCCATGTAGTCCTCGGGCGTCGTGACCTCCACCGCCATGACCGGCTCCAGCAGAACCGGCTTGGCCTTGCGCGCCGCTTCCTTGAAAGCCATGGAACCGGCGACCTTGAAGGCGAGCTCCGAGGAGTCGACGTCGTGGTACGCGCCGTCCTGCAGCGTCACCTTGATCCCCACCAAGGGGTATCCGGCGAGAATGCCGAATTCGGCGGTCTCCTGGCAGCCCGCATCGACCGAGGGGATGTACTCCCGCGGGATGCGTCCGCCGGTGATGTTGTTGACGAACTCGTAGCCCGCACTGTCGCCGTCGCCGTCGGCCAGCAGCGGCTCCAGGTCGATAACCACGCGGCCGAACTGGCCCTGGCCACCCGTCTGCTTCTTGTGGGTGTAGTCGACCTTCTCGACCTTCTTGCGAATGGTCTCGCGGTAGGCGACCTGCGGGCGGCCGATGTTCGCCTCGACCTTGAAATCGTCGCGCATGCGGTGGACGAACACCTCAAGGTGCAGTTCACCCATGCCCGAGATGACCGTCTGGCCGGTCTCGTCGTCGGTGGACACCCGGAAAGAGGGGTCCTCCTCGACGAGCCGCTGGATGGCGACACCCAGCTTCTCCTGGTCGCTCTTGCTCTTGGGCTCGATGGCGACCTCGATGACCGGGGCCGGGAAGGTCATCGACTCCAGGACGATCGGCGACTGGGAGTCGCACAGCGTCTCGCCCGTGGTGGTGTCCTTCAGACCCATCACGGCCACGATGTCGCCGGCGCCCACGCGCTGGATCTCCTCGCGCTTGTTGGAGTGCATCCGGTAGATCTTGCCGATGCGCTCCTTGCGCCCCTTCACGCCGTTGAGCACCTGCGTTCCGGTTTCCAGCACGCCGGAGTACACCCGGATGTAGGTGAGCTTGCCCAGGTGGGGGTCGCTCATGATCTTGAAGACCAGTGCCGAGAACGGCTCCGACTCGTCCGGGCGCCGGAGCAGTTCGGCCTTCTCGCCCTCGTCCTTGGGGTCGTGGCCCTGGATGGCCTCGACGTCCAGGGGCGCGGGCAGGTACTCGACGACCGCGTCGAGCAGCGGCTGCACGCCCTTGTTCTTGAACGCGGTGCCGCACAGCACCGGAATGGCGGTACCGGCGATCGTCGCCCGCCGGATGGCCGGCTGGATCTGCTCGATCGTGGGCTCGACGCCCTCGAGGTACAGCTCCATGATCTCGTCGTCGGCCTCGGCCAGCGTCTCGATCATCTTGTCGTGTGCCTCGCGGGCGGCCTCGGCGTGGCTGTCGGGGATGTCGACGGTGTCGTACATCTCGCCCAGCTTGGTCTCTTCGCTCCAGACCAGCGCCTTCATGTGCACCAGGTCGATGACGCCCTTGAAGTCGGACTCGGCTCCAATGGGGAGCTGCACCGGCAGCGGGGTGGTGTTGAGGCGGTCGCTGAACATGTCGACACAGCGCTGGAACTCCGCGCCGATCTTGTCCATCTTGTTGATGAAGCAGATCCGCGGAACGCCGTACCGGTCGGCCTGGCGCCACACCTGCTCCGACTGGGGCTCGACACCCTCCTTGGCGTCGAACACCGCGACGGCACCGTCAAGCACACGCAGCGACCGCTCGACCTCGACCGTGAAGTCGACGTGCCCGGGCGTGTCGATGATGTTGACCGTGTGGTCTTTCCAGTGGGTGGTCGTTGCCGCGGACGTGATCGTGATGCCCCGCTGCTGCTCCTCTTTCATCCAGTCCATGGTGGCTGCGCCGTCATGGACCTCGCCCAGCTTGTAGTTCACGCCGGTGTAGTAGAGGATGCGCTCGGTGGTCGTGGTCTTGCCCGCGTCGATGTGCGCCATGATCCCGATGTTGCGGACCTTGGCAAGGTCAAGAGCAGTGGTAGCCATGAGGGCTCGTCTTCTCTCGGTCTCTCGTATCGATAATGCCGCGGGATTACCAGCGGTAGTGGGCGAAGGCCTTGTTGGACTCCGCCATCTTGTGGGTGTCCTCGCGGCGCTTGACGCTGGCGCCGAGTCCGTTGCTGGCGTCGACCAGCTCGTTCATCAGCCGATCCGTCATGGTGGTCTCGCGGCGCTTCCGCGAGTAGGTGACGAGCCAGCGAAGAGCAAGGGTCGTACTGCGGGACGAACGGACCTCGACCGGCACCTGGTAGGTGGCACCGCCGACGCGGCGGCTGCGCACCTCAAGGGCGGGCTTCACGTTGTCCAGCGCACGCTTGAGCACCACGAGGGGGTCCTGGCCGGTCTTCTCGTTCGCACCTTCGAGCGCCTTGTACACGATGCCCTGGGCGATCGAACGCTTGCCGTCGAGCAGCACCTTGTTGATCAGCGAGGTGACGAGCGGCGATCCGTAGACCGGGTCGGTAATGAGCTGGCGCTTCGGCGCCGGGCCTTTGCGCGGCATGCTTACTTCTCCTTCTTAGCGCCGTACCGGCTGCGCGCCTGCTTGCGGTTGCGCACACCCTGGGTGTCGAGGGAGCCGCGGACGATCCGGTAGCGAACACCGGGCAGGTCCTTGACACGACCGCCGCGCACGAGCACGATCGAGTGCTCCTGCAGGTTGTGTCCGATTCCGGGGATGTAGGCCGTGACCTCGATCTGGCTACTCAGCCGCACACGTGCGACCTTGCGAAGGGCGGAGTTCGGCTTCTTCGGCGTAGTGGTGTAGACACGCGTGCACACACCACGACGCTGCGGACTCCCCTTCAGCGCCGGAGTCTTGTTCTTCGCGACCTTGTCCTTTCGGCCCTTTCGGACCAACTGCTGGATGGTGGGCACCGCGTCTCCGTCTTCCTCGTGACCTACGCCGGTTCTTCTTGGCCGTTCTGTGTCCCTGCGACCTGGTGACTCCCCGTCCTCCCCTACCCCCGCACCCGGGCGTGTCGCGCTCTACCCAAGCGTGGCGGAAAACCGGATAACGTCCGACCTTGCGGTCGTTTCTCTGGGAGGAGGTGTCACGCGGCGCGCTCTGCGTTGTGCGGCGAAGGCCGACCGCAAAGTGCGCACGCGCTGACCCGTCGACTCACGGGCACGAATTTACAGAGTACCGAAGGCGGAGTGACAGGTCAAAATGGTGACCGCTCGCCTTGGTACCCACGCTCCGCAGCCTCATGCTGTCGTAGGTCTATACCTAGTGTACGGGCTTTTGCGAGTGCTCGCGCGGCTTTCCCCGCCGATCGCCTCACACCGGCTGCGCAGCGTGCACACAGCACGGACCCCGGCGCAGTGCGTACTGCGCCGGGGTCCGTGCCATGCGCCGGTTGCGGTCGGCCGCAACCGGTGTCAGGAAAGTACGAAAATCCCAACGAAGCTCGCGAGCTCTGCCGCGAACAGGATGATGCCGACCCAGGCGAAGACGGTCCCCAGCTTGACCAGGTTGGCCCCCTCCAGCTCGCCCTGCGAACGCCGGATGGCGCGCCGCGCGCGCGGCCCCATGACCAGCGACGCGATGGACGTGAACAGGCCGATCACCGGCACCAGGCCGGCGATACCCAGCCACAGCGCTGCCGTGGCCTCGGGAGCGGTGTCGGGCCAGTGGTCGATGTTGTCGTAGCCGGGGTAGGGGTCGCCGGACGCACCACCGGGCGGTCCTGCACCGAACCCGGGGAACTCCTCGCTGATGGGGTCGCGCGAGGACCGGCCGCGCCTGCCCCGGTCGTCGGGGGCGCCGTGCTGCTCGCCGTAACCGTCGGGCGCACCCTGGTCCTGATACGCACCGGGCCCATTGGGGTCGGCACTGTACTGGCCGGCGCCATACGGGTCGGACGGCCGGCCGTCGCGCGGGTGGTCCGCAGGCGCGTACGCCTCGGGGCCGGCCGAACCGCGGTGCTCCCCATAGAATCCGTGGTCGCCATAGGCGCCATAGGGGTCGTGGCCGTGCTGCCCCGGCCGGCCGGGGTCGGCGCCCGCTGCACCGTAGGACCCGACATCGAGGGCGGCGGTGTCCATGGCCCCGGAGGCGGAGCGGCCGAGGTCGGCGGAGTCCGGGTCGTAACCGGCCGAGGCGGACAGGCCCGCATAGGCCGCGCCCGGGTCGCCGCCGGCACCGCCGGTCGGCTGCTGCTGCGCACCGCGGCGGTCGCCGGGATCGGCAAGGGGATCGGCGAACCGGTCCCAGCGGTCCTGGGCGGCTGTCTCGTCCGGGAAAGCGGCGTCCTGGAAACCGGCCGCGCCGGGGCCGGCATCCCTGTCCCTGCCGTAGGCGGCGGACGGGTAACCGCCGGCCGCAGCACCCTCGGACGAGCCGTAGGGCCCCGAGGGACCGCCGGCCGGGTACTCGCCGGTGCCGTGGTCGGCGGCCGCCGATGCGGAATACCGGCCGTACTCGCCGTACTCCCCGTACTCGCTGCGGCGCCCGTACTCATCGTCGCGGGAATCGCGGGAGTACTGCCCGTATTCGCCGTATGCCTCGGACCGGCTCGGTTCGCCGTACTCGCCATGCTCGCCATAGTCGCCGTAGGACGGGGCGGAGCCGCGGCGGCCGTGGCCGCCGTCGCCGGAGTCGGCGGGATCGGCACCAGGCTCGGGGCCGCGGAAGTCGGGGCCGAGTTCGTCGCCGAGCGCAGGCATCGCCTGGGTTCCGGGGCCACCGGCACCGGGATCGGTGCCGGCGCCGCCCCACCGGTCGTCGGCCGCCCCCTGCTCGCCCGCAGCCTCATCGGCCCGGGCGCGCGCCTGCTGCGCCGCGATGGCGGCCAGCGGGTCGTCGCCGAGGTCGGTGACCGGGGCGGAGCCGAGCGGTGCGCCGCCCGGATCGGTGCCCGGCTGCTCGGTACCGCCCGCATCGGCTGCGGAGCGGAACGTCTGGGTCGTGTGGTCGGGGGTTCCGCTGCGGCGCTTGCGCTGCGCCTCGGCGACGGCCTCGCGGACGCTCTCGGGCAGCCGGGTGTCGTCGCGGCTGAAGGCCCAGGTGTTGCCGCTGCCGGTACCCAGGTCGCCGCCCCCGGAGGCCGGCTCGCCGCGCTGACCGGACTCGGCGGGTTGCGGGCCCGCCGGGTGGTCGCCACCGGATACGCCGCCCAGCTCATCGGCCGCGGACCCGGTGGACGGACCCGACCGGAGCGGGTCGGCGGCGGAGGGCCCCGACCCGAGCGGGTCGGACGCCGGTGCGCGGGTCTCGCTCCAGGACGCCGCCGACCGGGGGGTATCGCCGCTGTCGGCGTGGATCCGGGAGGAGTACGGCCGCGACAGCTCGTCGTCGTAGCCGCCGCGGTCGCCGGCCGCCGGAGCTGCGCCGGAGGGGCCGGCGGGGTCTGCGGGGCCGATACCGGAGGCGCCGGAGGCACCGGAAGCGTCGAAACGGGGGCCGTCGAGTGGATCGCCGGTGCCCTGCCGGTCGTACGCAGGGCGGCCGCCGGGTTCGGAGTCGAGCCGGTAGGCCGCTCCGGAGGGGTAGCGTTCCGGCTGCACACCGAAGGCGGCAGCGGAGTGGTCGGCTGCGGGGTCGTCGCCGCGCCGCGGCTGCCAGGGCTCGCCGGCGCCGGGCTCGCGAGGGGGCTCGGTGAACCGGTCGCCCTCACCCGCCGGCCCTGCAGGAGCCTCGGGCCCCGGCTGGTAGGGGTAGGCAGCGTTCCCGCGTTCGCCCGCGGGCGCACCGGCGCCCGCAGCGCCCAGTGCGGGATCGGCGCCGTAACCGGGTGTCTCGCCCGCGCGCCACAGATCGGCGCCGGCACCCGGCCCGCCCGACCCGCGCTGGTCGGCGTATGGCGACGCACCGCCGGGCCCGTACGCGGGGTCCGCAGGCCGCCGCGCGGCCGAGTCGCGATCCCAGGCCGGCGTTCCGGACGTTGCGGATGCAGCAGGGGTGTCCCAGGAACCGCGGGACTGCGGGCCATCGGCGGCGGAGGGTCCCGGCCAGGGCGGTGGTCCGGCGTGCTCGCGCCACGGCTCGCCGGTGTTCCGGTCGGCGGTGCCGCCGGTGGGCTCACCGCCGTACGCGGGTTCGCCGGGGTAGGGCCGGGCGGGATCGGGGGGCCGCGGCCCGCCGAGTTCGTCGACCGCTGCATGGCCCTCGGTGGGACTGCGGTCGGCCCAGCGGGCCGGGCCATCGCCGGGCGCCGCGGCAGCACCGGCGGCACCGGCGGCACCGGCGGCACCGGCGGCACCGGCGGCACCGGCGGCACCGGCGGCACCGGGGCCGTCGTACCTGCCGGTGTCACCGTCCCATGGCGCCGGACCGCCCTCCGCCGGGTAAGAGGAGCCGGGCCCGGTGGCCTGCGCGGAGCGGGCCTCGCCGTACTCCGGATCGCCGGCCCGGAACGGCTCGGTGCTGGGACCGGAGCCGCCGGGAACCGCGCCGGAGCGCTGCTGCGAAGCAAAGCCGTCGGCAAGGCGCTCGGGCGGCGGACCCGCCGGGTCGGGGTAGGTCGGGCCGCCCGAACGGTCCGCCGCAGCGGACTCGCCGTGCGAACGCACCGTGGACCCGAACCCGGGGTAGCCGCCGGTGCCCTCGGCGGTGCTCAGCGGCGCCGTGCCAGGTCCGGCGGCCGGGAGGTCCGGCAGCCGGTACCCGCCCACGGTGCTGCCGCCGCTGGAACCGGCCGGATTCCGGGCACCGGATTCGGCGGAGCCGCCCTGTCCGGGCCACGCCGGGGGCCCGGGCTGCGGATCGCGGCCTGCGGCGTCGTGCGCCGGGTCGGGGATCGCCGCAGGACGGCCGCCGGAGAAGTCGGGGTCGCCCGCGGACGGGCGGTCTTCGCCCGTTGCGCCCGTGCTCCCCGCGGGCCCGGTGGGCGCCGCGTAGGGCCGGCTCAACGAGGGCGGCCCCTGCCCGCCGGAGGTGCCGGCCGAGCCGGTGCCGCGCGGTTCGGCGGGCAGCCCGAGGTCGCCCAGTGCCGAAGGATAGGGCTCGGCCATCCCCGGCCGCTCGCCGCTGAGTCCCGGGTAGCCGCCGGTGCTGGGGAACGGTCCCCCCGGACGCTCCGGCTCCGGGGATCTCTGCGGTTGCTGCGGGCCCTGTTGCGTCGCCTGCCCGTCAATGGGCGGCCCGCCGGCAGGGCCCGTTTCGGGCTCCTCTTCGCCGGCCTGCCCGCTCGGTGATGCGCCCAACTGCCCGTCACCCTCTTCGGCCTCGCCGGCCTCGTTGTAGGTGTCCTGATACGCAGACTGTGTCCGGTGGCGGTCGCCGCTGGGCATGAACCACGAGCCCGCGGCATCCTGCCGAGCGCCGGGTCCACTGTCGGACGGCACGTCCCGCTCTCCCCCGTTATCCGTCACTGTCTTCGATCTCCCGACCGCGCGCTTGCGCTGCTGTCCCCATCCAATACGAGTATGCCGATCCACGACGAACGGCGGCAGCCCACCCGGAAAACGGGTGGACTACCGCCGCCGCTCGATAAACCAATCGGTTTCGCCGCTCGACTCTTCAGGTCACCTGTTGTAGGGACCGAAGTCGTACTCCTCCAGCGGCACGGCCTCTCCCGAGCCCTGCCCGAAGGTGTACTCGCTGGGCTCTTCGTAGCCCGACACCGAGTACATGGACGCCTTGGCCTCCTCAGTGGGCTCCACCCGGACGTTGCGGTACTGCGGCAAGCCGGTACCGGCCGGGATGAGCTTACCGATGATGACGTTCTCCTTGAGGCCGACCAGCGGGTCGCTCTTGCCGTGGATGGCGTTCTCGGTGAGCACCCGGGTGGTCTCCTGGAAGGAGGCCGCCGACAGCCACGACTCCGTGGCCAGCGACGCCTTGGTGATACCGAGCAGCACCGGGCGGCCGGCCGCGGGCTGGCCGCCTTCGGACACCACGCGGCGGTTGATGGACTCGAACTTGGGACGCTCGACCATCTCGCCGGGCAGCAGCTCGGAGTCGCCGGACTCCAGGATGTTCACCCGCTTGAGCATCTGCCGCACGATGATCTCGATGTGCTTGTCGTGGATCGAGACACCCTGCGACTTGTAGACCTCCTGCACCTCCGACACCAGGTGCTGCTGCACGGCCCGCGGGCCCTGGATCCGCAGCACCTCGTGCGGGTTGATGGCGCCCTGGATCAGCTGCTGGCCGACACCGACGTGCTCGCCCTCCTCGACAAGGAGCTGGGCGCGCATGGGCACCGGGTAGGCGATCTCGTCGGACCCGTCGTCGGGCACGAGGATGATCTTCCGGCTCTTCTCGGTGTCCTCGATGCGGACGCGGCCCTCAAGCTCGGAGATCGGGGCCACACCCTTGGGGATGCGGGCCTCGAACAGCTCGGTCACACGCGGCAGACCGTGGGTGATGTCCTGGCCGGCCGAACCGCCCATGTGGAAGGTCCGCATGGTCAGCTGGGTGCCGGGCTCACCGATGGACTGCGCCGCGATGATGCCGATGGCCTCGCCGACATCGACGGGCTTGCCGGTGGCCATCGAACGGCCATAGCACGTGGTGCAGACGCCGATCTTGGCCTCGCAGATGAGCGAGCTGCGCACGCGCACCCGCTCGACGCCGTTGGCGACCAGCTTGTCGATGACCGTCTCGGAGGTGTCGGTCAGCGCCGGCACCAGGACCTTGCCGTCGACGATGACGTCCTCGGCGATGGTGCGGCCGAACCCGGTGTTCTCGACGTTGTGCTTGCGCACCACGGTGCCGGCCGCGTTCTTCTCGCCGAACTCGTGCCAGAGCGAGCGGTCGGTACCGCAGTCGATCTCGCGGACGATGACGTCCTGGGCCACGTCGACCAGGCGCCGGGTGAGGTACCCGGAGTCGGCCGTACGCAGCGCGGTGTCGGCCAGACCCTTGCGCTGACCGTGCGTGGAGATGAAGTACTCCAGCACCGACAGGCCCTCGCGGTAGGAGGACTTGATCGGCCGCGGGATGGTCTCGCCCCGGGTGTTGGACACCAGGCCGCGGATACCCGCGATCTGGCGCACCTGCATCGGGTTGCCTCGGGCACCGGAGTTCACCATCATCCACACCGGGTTATCGGCGGGAGCGTTGTCCTCCATGTCCTTGGCGACCTCGTTGGTGGCCTTGGTCCAGATCTCGGTGAGCTCCTGGCGGCGCTCATCGTCGGTGATCAGACCGCGGTCGAACTCGCGCTGGATCTTGTCGGCCTGGCGCTCGTGGCCCTCGAGGATGTCGGTCTTGCGCGGCGGCGCGAGAACATCGGAGATACCGATGGTCAGCCCCGACCGGGTGGCCCAGTGGTACCCGGCGTCCTTGAGCGCGTCCAGGGTGGTCGCGACGTGGACCTTCGGGTAGTTCTCGGCGAGCTCGTTGACCAGGCTGGAGACCTGCTTCTTGCCCACCTGGTAGTTCACGAACGGGTAGTCCGTGGGCGTGGTCTCGTTGAAGAGGTAGCGCCCCAGGGTGGTTTCGAGAATGTAGGGCTCGCCGGGCTCGTGGCCCTCGGGCTCGACCCAGTCGCGCGGCGGCAGCACATCGCCGTCGACGCGGAGCTTGATCTTCGCCTGCAGGTCGAGCTCGCCCAGGTCGTAGGCCATGATGGCCTCGGACGGGTTGCGGAACGCCTGGCCCTCCCCCTGCGCACCCTCCTTGAGGGTGGTCAGGTAGTACAGCCCGATGATCATGTCCTGGGTGGGCATGGTGACGGGCTTGCCGTCGGAGGGCTTGAGGATGTTGTTGGTGGCCAGCATCAGCAGCCGCGCCTCGGCCTGGGCCTCGGACGACAGCGGCAGGTGGACGGCCATCTGGTCACCGTCGAAGTCGGCGTTGAACGCGGTGCACACCAGCGGGTGGATCTGGATGGCCTTGCCTTCGACCAGCTGCGGCTCGAAGGCCTGGATGCCCAGGCGGTGGAGTGTCGGCGCGCGGTTGAGCAGCACCGGGTGCTCGGTGATGACCTCTTCGAGGACATCCCAGACCACCGGGCGGGAACGCTCGACCATGCGCTTGGCGCTCTTGATGTTCTGCGCGTGGTTCAGGTCGACCAGGCGCTTCATCACGAACGGCTTGAACAGCTCCAGCGCCATCTGCTTGGGCAGGCCGCACTGGTGCAGCTTGAGCTGCGGACCCACGACGATGACCGAACGGCCGGAGTAGTCGACGCGCTTACCCAGCAGGTTCTGCCGGAACCGGCCCTGCTTGCCCTTGAGCATGTCGGACAGCGACTTCAGCGGGCGGTTGCCCGGTCCGGTGACCGGACGGCCGCGGCGGCCGTTGTCGAACAGTGCGTCGACGGCCTCCTGCAGCATCCGCTTCTCGTTGTTGACGATGATCTCGGGGGCGCCGAGGTCGAGCAGCCGCTTGAGGCGGTTGTTCCGGTTGATGACCCGGCGGTACAGGTCGTTCAGGTCGGACGTGGCGAACCGGCCGCCGTCGAGCTGCACCATCGGACGCAGGTCCGGCGGGATGACCGGGATGCAGTCCAGCACCATGCCCATGGGGCTGTTGCGGGTGTTCAGGAACGCCGAGACGACCTTGAGCCGCTTGAGCGCGCGCGCCTTCTTCTGGCCCTTGCCGCTGCGGATGGTCTCGCGCAGCCGCTCGGCCTCGGCGTCGAGGTCGAAGTTGGCCAGGCGCTCCTGGATCGCCTGAGCGCCCATGCCGCCGCGGAAGTACTTACCGAAGCGGTCCCGCATTTCGCGGTAGAGCATTTCATCGCCCTCAAGGTCCTGCACCTTGAGGTTCTTGAACCGGTTCCAGACCTCTTCGAGCCGGTCGATCTCGCGCTGCACCCGGTCGCGGATCTGGCGCATCTCGCGTTCGGCGGACTCGCGGACCTTGCGCCGCGCGTCGCCCTTGGCGCCCTGCTCCTCGAGTTCGGCGAGGTCGGCCTCAAGCTTCTTGTGGCGTTCCTCGACCGTGGTGTCGCGGCGCTGTTCAAGGTGCTGGCGCTCGACGGCGATACGCGCCTCGAGCGACTGCAGGTCGCGCTCGCGGGCCTCGGTGTCGACCCAGGTGACCATGTAGGCGGCGAAGTAGATGATCTTCTCGAGATCCTTCGGGGCCAGGTCCAGCAGGTAGCCCAGGCGGCTGGGCACGCCCTTGAAGTACCAGATGTGGGTCACCGGGGCGGCGAGCTCGATGTGGCCCATCCGCTCGCGCCGGACCTTGGCCCGGGTGACCTCGACACCGCAGCGCTCGCAGATGATGCCCTTGAAGCGGACCCGCTTGTATTTACCGCAGTAGCACTCCCAGTCGCGGGTCGGGCCGAAGATCTTCTCGCAGAAGAGCCCGTCCTTTTCCGGCTTAAGAGTCCGGTAGTTGATGGTTTCCGGCTTTTTGACCTCGCCGTGCGACCACTGGCGGATCTCGTCAGCGGTCGCGAGGCCAATCCGGAGCTCGTCAAAGAAGTTGACGTCGAGCACTTAATTCGTCCCCTGCTCTTGAAGATCGCGGAAGTTAGACCTCTTCGACACTGCTCGGCTCGCGCCGCCCCAGGTCGATACCCAGTTCCTCCGCTGCCCGGAAGACGTCCTCATCCGTATCCCGCATCTCGATGGACATACCGTCACTGGACAGCACCTCCACATTCAGACAGAGCGACTGCATCTCCTTGATGAGCACCTTGAAGGATTCAGGGATGCCCGGTTCGGGGATGTTTTCGCCCTTTACGATCGCTTCGTAGACCTTCACGCGGCCCAGGACGTCGTCGGACTTGATCGTCAGCAGCTCCTGCAGGGCGTAGGCGGCGCCGTAGGCCTCAAGGGCCCAGACCTCCATCTCGCCGAAGCGCTGGCCGCCGAACTGCGCCTTACCGCCCAGCGGCTGCTGGGTGATCATCGAGTACGGGCCGGTGGAGCGTGCGTGGATCTTGTCGTCGACCAGGTGGTGGAGCTTGAGGAAGTAGGTGTAGCCCACCGCGATCGGCTCGGCGAACGGCTCGCCGGTACGGCCGTCGTACAGCTGCGCCTTGCCGTGCTCGTCGATCAGCCGCACGCCGTCCTCGTTGGGCAGGCTGGAGGCCAGCAGACCGCCGATCTCCTCCTCGCGCAGGCCGTCGAAGACCGGAGTGGCGAGCTTGGTGCCGGGCGGGATGTCGGAAGTCCCGATGGCTTCCATCGCCTGCTTCCACTCGGCGTCGTTGCCCTCGACCTTCCACCCGTTCTGGGCGAGCCAGCCCAGGTGGATCTCCAGGATCTGCCCGACGTTCATCCGCCCCGGCACACCGAGGGGGTTGAGCACGATGTCGACAGGGGTGCCGTCCTCCATGAACGGCATGTCCTCCTGCGGCAGGATCTTGGCGATGACGCCCTTGTTGCCGTGGCGGCCGGCGAGCTTGTCGCCGTCGGTGATCTTGCGCTTCTGCGCGACGTAGACCCGGACCAGCTCGTTGACGCCGGGCGGGAGCTCGTCGCCGTCCTCGCGGCTGAACACGCGCACGCCGATGACCTTGCCGGACTCGCCGTGGGGCACCTTCAGCGAGGTGTCGCGGACCTCGCGTGCTTTCTCGCCGAAGATCGCGCGCAGCAGCCGTTCCTCGGGGGTGAGCTCGGTTTCGCCCTTGGGCGTGACCTTGCCGACGAGGATGTCGCCGTCGATGACCTCGGCACCGATCCGGATGATCCCGCGGTCGTCGAGGTCGGCAAGGACCTCCTCGCTGACGTTGGGGATCTCGCGGGTGATCTCTTCGGGGCCCAGCTTGGTGTCGCGGGCGTCGACCTCGTGTTCCTCGATGTGGATCGAGGACATGACGTCGTCCTGGACCAGGCGCTGCGAGAGGACGATGGCGTCCTCGTAGTTGTGGCCCTCCCACGACATGTAGGCCACGAGCAGGTTCTTGCCCAGCGACATCTCGCCCTTGTCGGTGGACGGGCCGTCGGCGAGCACCTGGCTCTCCTCGACCCGCTGGCCGTCGTCGACGATCGGGCGCTGGTTGAAGCACGTGCCCTGGTTGCTGCGGCGGAACTTGCCGAGCCGGTAGGTCTTGCGGGTGCCGTCGTCGGCCATCACGGTGACGTAGTCGGCCGTGACGTCCTCGACCACGCCGGCCTTCTCGGCGAGGACGACATCGCCGGCGTCGGTGGCGGCCCGGTACTCCATGCCGGTACCCACCAGCGGCGATTCGGCGCGCAGCAGCGGCACCGCCTGGCGCTGCATGTTGGAACCCATCAGCGCGCGGTTGGCGTCGTCGTGCTCCAGGAAGGGGATCATGGCCGTGGCCACCGACACCATCTGGCGCGGCGAGACGTCCATGTACTCGACTTCGCTGGTGTAGACGGCCTCGAACTCCCCGCCCTTGCGGCGGACGAGCACACGATCTTCGGTGAAGTGGCCGTCGGCATCGACCGGGGTGTTGGCCTGGGCGATGACGTAGCGGTCTTCTTCGTCGGCGGTGAGGTAGACGACCTCGTCGCTCAGCCTGTTGTTGATGACCTTGCGGTACGGGGTCTCGATGAAGCCGAACGAGTTGACGCGCCCGTAGCCGGCCAGCGAGCCGATCAGACCGATGTTGGGACCCTCAGGGGTCTCGATCGGGCACATGCGGCCGTAGTGCGACGGGTGCACGTCGCGGACCTCGAAGCCGGCGCGCTCACGGGAGAGACCGCCCGGGCCCAGCGCCGAGAGGCGGCGCTTGTTGGTGAGCCCCGCAAGCGGGTTGGTCTGGTCCATGAACTGCGACGACTGGCTGGTGCCGAAGAACTCCTTGATGGAGGCGACGACCGGCCGGATGTTGATCAGGGTCTGCGGCGTGATGGCCTCGACGTCCTGGGTGGTCATCCGCTCGCGGACGACGCGCTCCATGCGGGCCAGCCCCAGCCGGACCTGGTTCTGGATCAGTTCGCCGACGGTACGCAGGCGGCGGTTGCCGAAGTGGTCGATGTCGTCGGTCTCGATCGGCCGCGGCCCCTGGGCGGCGTCGAGCTCTTCCTCGCCGGCGTGCAGCCGGACGAGGTAGTCGACCGTTGCGACGATGTCGTCCTCGGTCAGCGTGCCCTGGCCGAACTCGGCGTCGACACCCAGCTTCTTGTTGATCTTGTAGCGGCCGACCTTGGCGAGGTCGTAGCGCTTCGGGTTGAAGTAGAGGTTCTCCAACAGCGCCTGGGCGGACTCCTTGGTCGGCGGCTCGCCCGGACGCAGCTTGCGGTAAATGTCCAGGAGGGCGTCGTCGGTCCCCGCTGTGGGGTCCTTCTCCAGGGTGTTGCGGATGGACTCGTAGCCGCCGAAGCGCTCCAGGATCTGGTCGGTGGTCCATCCCAGCGCCTTGAGCAGGACGGTGACGCCCTGCTTGCGCTTGCGGTCGATGCGGACACCGACGAAGTCGCGCTTGTCGACCTCGAACTCCAGCCAGGCGCCGCGCGACGGGATGACCTTGCAGCCGTACAGGTCCTTGTCCGAGGTCTTGTCGACCTGGCGGTCGAAGTACACGCCGGGCGAGCGGACAAGCTGGGACACCACGACGCGCTCGGTGCCGTTGATGATGAACGTGCCCTTGCCGGTCATGAGCGGGAAGTCGCCCATGAAGACCGTCTGGCTCTTGATCTCACCGGTGTCGTTGTTGATGAACTCCGCCGTGACGAACATCGGGGCGGAGAAGGTCATGTCCTTGTCCTTGCACTCCTCTTCGGAGTACTTGGGCGGCTCGAACCGGTGGTCGCGGAAAGAGAGCGACATCGTGCCGGAGAAGTCCTCAATGGGACTGACCTCCTCGAAGATCTCTTCGAGACCGGACTGCTCCGGAACGTCCTTGCGGCCGGCGTTACGAGCCGCCTCGACTCGGGTACTCCACTTCTCGTTACCGAGCAGCCAGTCGAACGACTCGGTCTGCAGAGCCAGGAGGTTCGGGACTTCGAGTGGTTCCTGAATACGAGCGAAGGAAACGCGGTTCGGACCAAGGGCGTTAGCGGAGGCGTTGCGCGAGGCTGCCAACAGGGGTCCTTCCGAAGGCTTGTGGCGGTTGATGCGCGCGCACGCCGGACGATCCGGAATGTCTGGCCGAGGCCCGCCGATACGGTCGGTCGGGTCTCTTAGTGGGAACGTACGGTGGGGTCCGGGAACACCGAGGGAGCCTCGGAATCCGGCCGCGGAGCACGGACACCGGCACACGGATCGTCAATGGGCAGCGCAAAAGGGCAGTGTAGCCGAAGACTACACCGCTGTCCAACCACAACCCCCGAAGCCACTCACGACACCTCGCAGCATCGCCCCAACAGGCGGATCCGTCAAGCCCGGGCAGCGGCCGACTGCGGGTTCGCGAGCCGTGAGAGGCCCCACAGGAAAAATGGGGTGTGAGCGGCACGGCACGAGGGAAAGCTCCTTCGATCCAGGGGTTGCCGGAACAGTCTCGCAGTGATTGCCGCGGCCGCGTGGCCGCCCCCAGCACAACCGCTGCGGCGCAGGCCTTTCCGCCGGCCGCCAACCTCCGCGAACCGCCCGATCGGGCTGCTTCGGACAAGCCAAATCCGGATTACGGACATGTCCGCGACAGCCACAAAATCGCGTGAGCCGGCCGTGTTCCGCCCGACGCCGAATGGGCCTTCCCCGGGGTACCTGGAACACCCGGAGCCGCCGCAGGCGCTCCAGAAGCGCTCCCATCCCGCTGCGGCGGCCGCCCACCGCCGTCCCCCGGAAGGCACCGCGGAAGACTCCTGCGGGCTCCTGCGCGCGTTTGGGGCGCCGCCCGCGCGCTTGCGCGCGCGGGGTGCAAAAGAGCGAGGGCGGGCGCCCGGCGGGCGCCCGCCCTCGCATACGGACCTGCCGGGCCGCGCCAGGCGGCCGGCGGCGGACCGATCGGTACTACTTGACCGTGACAGTGGCCCCGGAGCCCTCGAGGGCATCCTTGGCCTTGTCGGCGGCCTCCTTGCCGACACCCTCCAGCAGCGCCTTGGGAGCGTTGTCGACGAGGTCCTTGGCCTCCTTGAGGCCCAGGCTGGTCAGCCCGCGGACCTCCTTGATGACCTGGATCTTCTTGTCGCCGGCGGACTCGAGGATGACGTCGAACTCCGTCTTCTCCTCTTCCTCCTCGGCCGGGCCGCCACTGGTGGGGGCGGCGACAACGGCGGCGGCCGGAGCGGCGGCCTCGACGTCGAACTTGCTCTCGAATTCCTTGACGAACTCGGACAGCTCGAGGAGGGTCATCTCCGCGAAGGCGCCAAGAAGCTCTTCGTTGCTGATCTTCGCCATGATTGCGGTCTCTCTTTCTCTACGAACACGCGCGCTCTGCGGCGCCGTGCCGAGCCTGACACCGGCGCGGGCACGCCAGCGGGATCGTTCCTAAGCCTCGGCGCCCTCTTGCGCACGCTTGTCGTGCAGCGCCTGAGCGAGCCGCACGGCCTTGAGGGGCAGTGCTTGGAACAGTGCGGCGGCCTGGCCCTGCTTGGACTTCAGCGCGCCGGCCAGCTTCGCGAGGAGCACCTCGCGGGACTCCAGATCGGCCATCTGGGTGATCTGCTCGGGCGTCATGGCTCTCCCGCCGATGACACCACCCTTGATCACCAGCGGCGCGTTCGCCTTCGAAAAGTCACGCAGGCCCTTGGCGGCCTCGACCACGTCCCCGCGGACGAAGGCGATTGCCGAGGGGCCCTCGAACAGGTCCAGGACCTGGTCGTCCAGGCCGGCCTCGGAGGCGGCGATCTTGCTCAGCGTGTTCTTGACGATGCGGAATCGCGCGTTCTGACCGAGGTTGCGGCGCAGCTGTGTCACCTGCGCCACGCTGAGCCCCCGGTATTCGGTCAGCACAGCGCCCTGCGAGCTCTCGAATTCCTCTTTGAGCTCGGCGACCGCGGCTGCCTTGTCCGGCCTCGCCATGGGACTCCTTCCAACAGTGAACGCCGGCTTGCGGCAAAGACCCGGCGATGGGAAGGCTCTGGATCGAGGCACATGAAAAAAGCCCCGGCGCAGGTGTCCGGGGCAACGGCGTTTCGGCCGTGGCTCTCAGCTCACCTGCGCGGGCCGCCCATTCGCATGGGACCTTAGGCCACCTCTTGGGTGGCGACCGGCGGTCTTCGGCAGTTAACAGTCTAACCGACGCGCACGGATGCTCGCCCCGCCCGTGCACAGGGCGGACGACACGAGTGCACCGGAGCGGGCGGTGGACGCCGTAGCGGCGCCGGAAAGTCGCGGCGCCGGAGGCGGGAAACCCGACCCCCCGGCCGGCGCGCAGCGGCGGACCCGAAGCAAGACCGCGGCAGTGCGCCCGGTGCGCCACGTGCCCTGTCGAGGCAGCGGCGGCGCCGTACGGCCGTGCCGCGGTACTGCGATACAGCGGTGCAGCGGTGCGCTGTCTGCTGCGCGGAGCCCGCCGCGCAGCAAAGGGCGCCCCGGGCTCGGCGGAGCCCGGGGCGCCCTTCGTGCTGCCGTCAGCCGGCCACCGTCAGGCGGCGGTGGGCCGGGTGATGTTGGGGTCGACCGGAATGCCCGGAGCCATGGTGGTGGTCAGGGTCGCCCGGCGGAGGTAGCGCCCCTTGGCCGCGGAGGGCTTGAGGCGGAGGACCTCTTCCAGCGCCGCACTGTAGTTCTCGACCAGCTGGGCGTCGTCGAACGACAGCTTGCCGATGATGAAGTGCAGGTTGGCGTGGCGGTCGACACGGAACTCGATCTTGCCGCCCTTGATCTCGGAGACGGCCCTGGCCACATCGGGGGTGACCGTGCCCGTCTTCGGGTTGGGCATCATGCCGCGCGGACCGAGCACGCGGCCCAGACGGCCGACCTTGCCCATCAGGTCCGGGGTGGCCACAACGGCGTCGAAGTCCAGGAAGCCCTTCTGGATCTCCTCGACGAGGTCGTCGTCGCCAACGAAGTCGGCCCCGGCTTCGCGGGCCTGCTCGGCGCGGTCACCGGTGGCGAAGACCAGGACCCGGGCGGTCTTGCCGGTGCCGTGCGGCAGGTTCACGGTGCCGCGGACCATCTGGTCGGCCTTGCGCGGGTCGACACCCAGGCGCAGGGCGACCTCGACGGTCGGGTCGAACTTGACGACGCGGGTTTCCTTGGCCAGCGCGACGGCCTCGACGGGCCCGTACAGCTTGCTGCTGTCGACCCGCCGGCTTGCCTCGCGGTAGTTCTTGCTGCGCTTCACTGCTTCTCCAAACGAGAGATGTGGTGGGGGCCAGCGCGCGGCCCTTCCACGGTTACCCCGGGGTGCTGCGGCCCGCCGGTTACTTGATCTGGATGCCCATCGAGCGGGCGGTGCCCGCCACGATCTTGGTGGCGACGTCCAGGTCCTCGGTGTTGAGGTCGGGCAGCTTGGTCTGCGCGATCTCGCGAACCTGGTCCTCGGACACCGAGCCGGCCGACTTGCGGCTGGGGTCGTTGCTGCCCTTGTCGAGGCCCGCGGCCTTGAGGATCAGCTTGGGCGCCGGCGGCGTCTTGGTGATGAAGGTGAAGGAGCGGTCCTCGTAGATGGTGATCTCTACGGGGATCACGCTGCCGCGCTGGGCCTCTGTAGCAGCGTTGTACTGCTTGCAGAACTCCATGATGTTGACGCCGTGAGGACCGAGCGCGGTACCGACGGGCGGCGCCGGGGTGGCCTGGCCAGCGGGAAGCTGCACCTTGACCAGCGCGGCGATTTTCTTCTTCGGAGGCATATCGGGTCCTTTGCCTGATCTGCTGTGCGTTGTGGATCCCGAACGGCCGTCCCGAGCGGGACGGCCGCAATCGCGGAAGGTCATCGTCCGCGGTGCGGCCACGCCTGCGGCGGGATCCGCGCCCAGGCGTGGAGGTGCCCCGGATGCGGTGCAGCGGGGCACAACAGGCCCGCCCGGCAGGGCGGACCCGTCAAGTCTACGCGCCGGCGGCGGCCGATGGCGCGGCAGCCGTTCGGCGGGAGCCTGCTGAGCTCCCCGTGGTCCCCGGACTCGTGCGGAGCCGGTGCCTAGATCTTGGAAACCTGATTGAAGCCGAGCTCCACCGGGGTTTCGCGGCCGAAGATCGACACCAGCACCTTGAGCTTCTGGGTGTCGGCGTTGATCTCGCTCACCGTGGCGGGCAGGGTCGCGAACGGCCCCTCCATCACGGTCACGGACTCGCCCACCTCGTAGGCGACGTCGGAGCGCGGCTCGACCTTCTCCTTCGCCGGCTGCTCGGGCTGGGCCTCGGGCTCGGGGGCGAGGAGGTCGGCGACCTCCTGCAGGCTCAGCGGCGCGGGCCGGTTGGACAGGCCCACGAAGCCGGTGACACCAGGGGTGTTGCGGATGGCCGCCCACGATTCGTCGGTCAGTTCCAGGCGCACGAGCACGTAGCCGGGCAGCACCTTCTCGGTGACCTGCTGCCGCTTGCCGCTCTTGACCTCGGTGACCTCCTGGGTGGGCACCTCGACCTGGAAGATGTACTCCTCCATGTTGAGCGACTGGGTGCGGCTCTCGACGTTGGCCTTGACGCGGTTTTCGTAACCGGCGTAGGTGTGCACCACATACCAGTCGCCGGGAAGCAGCAGCAGCTCCTGCTTGAACTCCTCGACGGGATCGGCGGGTGTCGCCGCGGCCTCGGCGCCGTCCTCGGCGGCGGTGTCCGCGGGCTCGTCGCCCTCGGGCTCGGCACTGTCGGCCGCAAACTCCTCGGCACCGCCCTGTGCGGGCTCGGCCCCGAGCGCGGCCGCGTCGGCGGGGTCGATGTACTCGGCGCGCTGACCGGCCTCTTCCTCCGACGACTGGTCCGGCTCCTCGGTAGGGAGGTCGCCGGGGCTCAGTGGGGACTCAGACACGGCTGCTCTTTCTCTCGTCGGTTGCGCGCTGGACGGCGCGTTTCGATGGCGCCGCCTCCGGTTACTGCCAGCTTACGGGCTTGCCGGAGGTATCGGGGCCAGGCCGGGGCGGGCGGCGTTTGCCGCACGCAGCCGCTACTGGCCCGGGACCGGCGCCGGCGCCCCTCCACCGCTGGTGTCGGGGGCGAACTGGCCGTAAAGCCATGTGACGGCCTCGCCGAACCCGAAGTCGAGCAGCGAGACGTAACCGACCATGATGAGTACGAACACGATGACCACGATCGTGTAGGTGATGAGCTCGCGCCGCGTGGGCCAGCGGACCTTGCGGAGCTCGCCGACGACCTGCTTGGTGAAGGTCACCGGACCGGTACGGCGCTTCGGCTCCTTCTCCGGCTTGGCGTCCGCGTCAGTCTGAGTCACCTGAGGTCCTTAGGAATCGACGGTTCGGCTGGCACTGTCCCGGCGGAACTGCCTCGATCGAGGAAGCCCACCGCGCCGGTACGCGATGCGCCCTGTCTCGCCCAAGTGTCCTTTGCAGGGCAGGAGGGACTCGAACCCCCAACCGCCGGTTTTGGAGACCGGTGCTCTTCCAATTGAGCCACTGCCCTTCAATGCGGGTACCGCGGTGCCCACAATATCCGCCGATCCGAGTGGATGAGCACGGAGTACAGCGCTCAGTGCCCGATCCGGACCATCGGTTGCACGAGTGTATGCCCAAACGCTCCGCGGGACCAACCCGGTTCGGCGCGCGGCGGCGCGCCGACCCCCGCGAACCACACGGAAGTGCACATAACAGCGCGGGGAAACCGGTTGGGCCGGGTCCGGAAAACGGCCGGCCCGCGCGTGCAAACATGGTGGTATGACTGACCGACCTCGTATCTCCGCGCGTATCGGCGGCATCTCCGAGTCGGCGACTCTCGCCGTCGATGCCAAGGCCAAGGCAATGAAGGCGGCCGGGCGCCCCGTAATCGGATTCGGCGCCGGCGAGCCCGACTTCCCCACCCCCGACTACATCGTCGAGGCCGCGGCGCAAGCCTGCCGCGAGCCCCGTTTCCACCGCTACACCCCCGCCGGCGGGCTGCCCGAGCTGAAGGAGGCCATCGCCGCCAAGACGCTGCGCGACTCCGGCTACTCGGTCGAGCCCGCCCAGGTGCTGGTCACCAACGGCGGCAAGCAGGCCATCTACGAGGCCTTCGCCACACTCCTCGACCCCGGCGACGAGGTCCTGGTCGTGGCTCCCTACTGGACCACCTACCCCGAGTCGATCAAGCTGGCCGGCGGTGTGCCGCGCTACGTCGTCACCGACGAGTCCACCGGCTACCTCGCCTCGGTCGAAGACCTGGAGGCCGCCCGCACCGAACGCACCAAGGTGCTGGTGTTCGTCTCCCCGTCCAACCCCACCGGCGCGGTCTACCCGCCCGAGCAGGTCCGCGCCATCGGGCAGTGGGCCGCCGAGCACGGCCTGTGGGTGCTCACCGATGAGATCTACGAGCACCTCGTCTACGGCGGCGCGCGCTTCACCTCGCTGCCGGTGGAGGTGCCCGAGATGGCCGAGCGCACCGTGGTCGTCAACGGCGTTGCCAAGACCTACGCGATGACGGGCTGGCGCGTGGGCTGGATCACCGGGCCCAAGGACGTGGTCAAGGCCGCCGGGAACCTGCAGTCGCACGCCACGTCCAACGTTGCCAACGTGTCCCAGGCGGCTGCGCTCGCGGCCGTCTCCGGCGACCTCGCCGCCGTTGCGGAGATGCGCACGGCCTTCGACCGGCGCCGGCAGGACATCGTGCGCCTGCTCAACGAGATCCCCGGCGTGCTGTGCCCCGAGCCCGAAGGCGCCTTCTACGCCTACCCGTCCGTTAAGGGCCTGCTGGGCCGCGACATCCGCGGGCGCCGGCCGCAGACCTCCGCCGAGCTGGCCGAGGTCATCCTGGAGCAGGCCGAGGTCGCCGTGGTCCCGGGTGAGGCCTTTGGCACACCCGGATACCTGCGGCTGTCCTATGCGCTGGGCGACGCCGACCTGGCCGAGGGCGTGGGCCGCATCCACAAGCTCATCACCGAAGCCGAATAGCGCTGGTAAGCCGCACGGACGAACCGGCGGAAGCGGGGGCCCGATCGGGCGGTGCCGGGCAGCCGGCACCGCCGCCGCGGCGGCGGTGCCGGATTCGAGGGGATTCCGGGCACTGCCGCCGCGGTTAAGGCACCCTTGGGACATGGAACGTCCGATCTCCCGACTGCCAAAGGCCCACCTGCACCTGCACTTCACCGGGTCGATGCGGCATCCCACCCTGGTCGACCTCGCCGAACGCCACGGCGTGCAACTGCCGCAGGCGCTGGCGACGGAATGGCCGCCCAAACTGCGGGCCATTGACGAACGCGGGTGGTTCCGGTTCCAGCGGCTCTACGACATAGCGCGCTCGGTGCTGCGGACCCCCGAGACCATGTACCGGCTGCTCAGCGAGACCGCCGAGGAAGAGCGTGCGGCCGGATCGGGGTGGCTGGAGATCCAGGTCGACCCCAGCGGCTACGCCGCCCGGTTCGACGGGCTGACCTCCACGCTGGAACTGATCTTGGACGCCGCGCGCGCCGCCGAGCGCGAGAGCGGTGTCGGCATCGGGATCATGGTCGCCGCCAACCGCACCAAGCATCCGCTCGACGCCAAGGCGCTCGCCCGGCTGGCCGCCCAGTACGCGGGGCGCGGGGTGGTCTCGTTCGGGTTGAACAACGACGAGCGCCGCGGGCGGGCGCTGGACTTCGAGGGCGCCTTCCGCATCGCGCGGCGGGCCGGGCTGCTCTCGGCGCCGCACGGCGGCGAGCTGCAGGGCCCCCGCAGCGTGCGGGAGTGCCTGGACGACCTGGCCGCCGACCGGATCGGCCACGGGGTGCGCGCCACCGAGGACCCCTACCTGCTGGAGTACATCGCCACACAGGGCGTCACCCTGGAGGTCTGCCCCAGCTCCAATGTGGCTCTGGGCGTGTTCGACGAGGTCGCCCACGTGCCGCTGCGCCGCCTGTTCGCCGCCGGAGCCCCGATCGCGCTGGGCACCGACGACCCGCTGTTGTTCGGGCCGCGCCTGGTCGAGCAGTACCGCATCGCCCGCGAGGAGTTCGGGTTCAGCGATCCGGAGCTGGCCGAACTCGCGCGGATGTCGATCCGCGGGTCCGCCGCGCCCGACGCGCTGAAGAAAGAGCTGCTTGCGGGGGTCGACTCCTGGCTGGCGGCGCCGCCCGGGGCGCAGTGAGTCCGCTGCCGGACCGTGCGCGCCCCGGTGCGGTGGCGTGCGGCGGATAAGGCGGGTGAAGCACAGGGCGGTGTTGGCCGCGCCGGCAGCGGGGGTGCCGGCTGCCGCGGATACCGGCGGCGGAATGGGCGGGCGGCGCCTGCGGGATCAGCCCGCGACGGCGAGCACGCCCTGGACCAGCATCGCGCCGCCGGCCAGGAAGAACAGCAGGGCGGCGCCGATCTGGACTGCGCGTTCGGGCAGCTTCTTCCCGAGGACCATCGCCAGGGCGATGGCGAGGGCATCGGCGGCGACCATGCCCGCGGTGGAACCGATCCACACCGGGAACCAGTCGTGCTGGGCGCCGACCGTGATGGTCGCGAGCATCGTCTTGTCGCCGAGTTCTGCGACGAAGAACACGACCGCGACGGTGATGAGCGCGGAGCGGGCCCGCCGCGATGCCGCGCGCTCTTCGTCCTTGTCCGTGAGTTCGTCGCCGATGAGTGTCCAGACGCCGAAGCCGACGAACGCGATTCCGGCGATAAGGGTGATCCAGTCGGTGGGCAGGGCGAGCCCCAGCACTTCGGCGATGAGCACGCTGACGCCGTGCACGAGCACGGTCGCCACGGTGATTCCCAGAAGTACGGTCAGCGCGCGGTAGCGCGAGGCCAGCGACATCGCGACCAGCTGGGTTTTATCGCCCATTTCGGCGACGAATACCACACCGGTACTGACCGCGATCGCGGTTAGGAATTCCATGCATCCTCCGTGGTCCGCGCCGGACTGGGGCGCGGACCGACGCTCCAGCCCGGCAGCACTGCTGCCGGACCGAAGGTCTCGTCCGCCTCGTCTCTGCGCAGGCCCACGCGGCCGGGCGGAAGTACCAGGCGGTCTCGGACGCCGCCCGCGGTAGCCGCCAGTATGTCGACCGCGTAAATTGAGGACTACTCCCCTTCGACTGTTTCCACAGTAGCATCGGAGAATTTTTTCGCAATTCATGGGCCACCCGATTAGAGCGGGAAAGAATGGCCAATAAAAATGTTTGGCCAGCCGAAAACAAAAGGTTCCCGAGGCGTTGCGGAGAAGAGGGATCGGCGGGTTTGGGACACCCGTTCCGGGCGCGGGTCTGCCGGCAGGCCGCAACGGGACGGCCCGGACCAGCGAGTCCGCCTTGCCGCGGGTCTGCCGACTGAGGGCCTGAGGACGCAACCGGCGGTCGACGGCCGCCGGGTTCGGCGGGCTCCGGTGCCGGTAGCGGGACCGGTCGCCTCAGCTACAGCGCCACGCCCACCAGGACCGGTTCGTTGACCAGGGTCACGCCGAACGCCTTGGCGACTCCTGCGCGGACCTCGCGGGCCAGTGCCAGCAGATCCTCGGTGGTCGCGCCGCCGGGGTTGGTCAGGGCGAGGGTGTGCTTGGTGGAGATGCGGGCGGCTGCGCCGTAGCCGCGGGCGAACCCGGCGCGGTCGATGAGCCAGGCCGCCGACAGCTTGGCCCGGCCTTCGGTGTCGAAATGCGCGGGCGGTTGGACACCGTCGCCGAGGAAGTCGGCCGCCCGGCGGGTGAACTCCGCGTATTCGGGCGGATCCAGGACCGGGTTGGTGAAGAACGAGCCAGCGCTGCGGGTGTCGGGATCGGCCGGGTCGAGCACCATGCCCTTGCCGCGCCGCAACTCCAGCACGGTCTCGCGCGCACGCGCCAGCGGCACACCGGCTCCGGCCTCGGTGTCCAGCGCGCGGGCGACCTCGGCGTAGCGGATCGGCCGGCTCTGCTGCGAGCGCTCCAGTTCGAAGACGACCTCGCAGACCACGTAGCGGTCGCCGCCCTTGAAGACGCTGTCGCGGTAGCCGAAGCCGCACTCGGCGTTGTCCATGGTGCGCCGCCGACCGGTGCGCCGGTCGTAGACCAGCACCTCGACGATGGTCTCGCTGACCTCCTGGCCGTAGGCGCCCACGTTCTGGATCGGCGTGGACCCGACACGGCCGGGGATTCCGGAGAGGAACTCGGCGCCGCTGAGCCCTTCGGCGACGGCCCGTTCGACCAGCGGGTCCCACAGCACTCCGGCCCCGGCCCGGATCCGGACACGGTCGCCGCCCATCTCGTGGAAGGAGAGCTCGCGGGAGTCGGCGTGCACGACGGTTCCCGGGAATCCGTCGTCGGAGACCACCAGGTTGCTGCCGCCGCCCAGCACGAGCAGCGGGTCGCCGGCCGCGTCGGTCTCGGCGACCGCGGCGATCAGCTCCTCGGTGCCGGCCGCGGTGCGGAAGCGCGATGCCGGGCCGCCCAGCCCGAGTGTGGTGTAGCCGGCCATGCGCACGCCGGCCGCCGGGGCTTCGGCAGCGGGTTCGGGTTCGCGATCGGGACGGGACACGGGCAACCTCTGGCTGGACGGGTGTGCGGGCCCCCGACCGTGCCGGGGACCGCCGGATTCAGGCGAGGCGGACGACAGCGGTCGGGCGCGCCAGCACCTTGGCGCCGCTGGAGCGGGCGGTCAGGGCGATCCGCACCAGGTTGCCGTCGAGTTTCTCCTTTACGACCCCGCTGACGGTGATCTCGGCGCCCTTGTCGTCATCGGGGACGACGACCGGAGCCGAGAAGCGCACCTTGTAGTCGACGAGCGCGCCGGGGTCGCCGGCCCAGTCGGTGACCAGGCGCCCGGCCTGGGCCATGGTGAACATGCCGTGCGCGATCACGTCGGGCAGCCCGACGGCTTGGGCGGTGCGCTCGTTCCAGTGGATCGGGTTGAAGTCGCCCGAGGCACCTGCGTAGCGGATGAGGTCGATGCGGCGGACCGGGAAGACCCGCTCGGGCAGTTCGGTGCCGGCTTCGACATCGCTGTAGCGGACGGTGGCGGTCATGCGGTGCCCTCCTGCCCTTGCGCGTTCTGCGGGGCATCGGCGCCGCCGCGGACCACGAGCATGTTCATCGCGGTGAGGACATGCTCGCCCTCGACGGTGCGCATCTCGCTCTCCAGGGTCAGCCGCTCGTTGCCGCCCAGGGCGGCGATGTCGGCGATGCGGGTGACGGTCTCGATGACGTCGCCGGCCTGGAGGGGACGCTGGTAGGAGAAGCTCTGGTCGCCGTGGACCACCATGGAGAAGTCCAGCCGCAGCTCGGGGTCGACGACCGCCTGCGACATCCCCTCCATGCCCATGATGACCGGGAAGGTCGGCGGGGCGATGACGTCGTCGTAGCCGGCGGCGCGCGCGGTGGCGGTGTCGATGTAGACGGCGGCGGAGTCGCCGATCGCTTCGGCGAACTCCCGGATCTTGCCCCGCGTCACCTCGTAGGGCTGCGGGGACCGGTACTCCCGGCCCAGGTATTCGCGGTTGATCCCCATCGGTTCTCTCTCACTGTGCTCTGGGCGAACCGCCGGGTCGCGACCCGGCGCACCCGCCGCTTCAACGGCCGGCACCGGCCGCGCGGCGATCGGGCGACACACTAATAGCCCAGCGAGCGGGTGCTCGCTGGGCTTGTGTCCTCGTACCTCTGCGGGGCGGCCGCCACCCGCTACGGGATTGCCGGGGCGCCCGGGGCAGCACTGCCGACTAGCGGGTCTCGCGGTGGTCGCGGTGTGTACGGCAGTTCGGGCAGAACTTTTTCAGCGAGAGACGGTCGGGGTTGTTCCGACGGTTCTTGCGCGTGATGTAGTTACGGTGTTTGCACTCCTGGCAGGCCAGGGTGATCTTCGGCCTGACGTCAGTGACAGCCACGACGGAGTGCCTTTCTCGCTGGAGACGGTGGACACAACTTCAGGACCCGCGCGGCCACCTGCACAGAACAGGGGCTACGAAGGCAGTAGCGGAGGCCGGACTCGAACCGACGACACAACGATTATGAGCCGTTTGCTCTGCCAACTGAGCTACTCCGCCGTGAACCCGGGTGGCCGGGAACTCTTCAAGAGTACCCGAACCCGGACAGACCGGGGAAACGAGGTTTCCCCGGCCCAGGCCACCTGAGTGGTTCGCAACCTCGATCAAGTGGTGGAGCCCCTTTACGGAATCGAACCGTAGACCTTCTCCTTACCATGGAGACGCTCTGCCGACTGAGCTAAAGGGGCACGTCTGCGGGTTTCGCCCCGGGGTTCCGGGTTTCCGCCGCTCGCGTTGGTGATGACTATACAGGGGTCCGGGGGTGCTCTGCCAAATCGGTTGCGGCCGAGCAGCCGACTGCGGCCGGAACACGCCCCGCCACCTGCGTTTTCAACCCTGCTTAACCGGCTGCAACGCACGCACGGGCCCGGTCATTCCAGCCCGTAGAACGGGCCCGGATCGGGACCGGGGCCGCTGCCGCGCCACGGAGGCTGCTGGGGCGGCGGGCCCGGCGGCGGGCCCCACGCTGCGGCCGCCTGCGCCGCGCCCGCGTGAGCGGCCGCGGCGGGGGCCTCACCACCGGTCCGGCCGGACTCCGCGACCCAGACGTTGGACATCGAATCGCGCTGGATACCGCGGACCTCCGCGGGCAGCCCCAGCCGGTGCAGCGCGTCGGGCAGCCGGGTGTCGTGGGTGAACACCACCAGTTGGCGGTGCCGCCCGACCTCCGCGAGGACGGAGGCGAGCCCTTCGACGGTCTCGGTGTCCATCGCCTGCACGGGGTCGTCCAGCAGCAGGAACCCGAACGGGTTGTCGGGCACCATGGTCCGCGGCAGGCAGATCGACAGCGCCAGCGCCTGGAACTCCCCCTGGCTGAGCAGGCCGGGCGCGTTGCCCTCGTTCGTGCTGCCGTCGACGGCCACGTCAACGGCCACCCGGCGCCGTGCGCCGCGGCCGACCAGGCGCAGCGCCTCCAGGTCGATGCGGCGCTCCTGGCGCAGCCGGTGCCAGACCTGCTCGGCGTGGTAGGCCAGCGGACGCAGCCGCTCGGCGCGGATCTCGCGGGCGATCGAGGCGAACCACTCCAGTGCCCGCTCGGCCGGGCCCAGGGTCTCGCCCGCGCTCACCGCGGCCCGGGCGTCCTCGATCCAGGTCCCCAGCCGGTCGGCCAGCTCGGCCCAGCCGTCGGTGGGGTCGTCCAGTTTCTCGCCGGCGGCCTTGCGCGCCGCGATCGCGGTCGAGCGCAGCCGGCGCCCCACCGTCTCGATGTGCTCGGCCAGCTGACCCAGGTCGGTGATCTGCGCACCGGCCTCCCACTCGGCCCACACGCGCCCCAATTCGCTGTCAGGCGGCAGCCACGAGGGCATCGGGGCCATCAGGAAGCGGGCCTGGTCGCGGGCCGCATCGGCGCGCTCATAGGCCGATGCGGCACCCGCCGCCACCGGCTCCAGCGACCTGATTTCGGCGCGGGCGCGTTGCTCCCAGTCGGTGCCGAAGGAACCGCCGGCGCCGCAGGTGGGGCAGTCGGTTTCGGCGGGGTGGCGCTCGTGGTGCTCCAGGGCGCGGCGCAGCAGGTCGACGACGCCGCGGGCCCGGTCGCCCTTGGTGCCGGCCTGCATCGCCAGCTCCATCGCCGATCCGCGCAGCTCGTTGACCACGTCGGTGAGCAGGGCGCGTTCGGGCACCGACAGACGGCGCAGGCGGCGCAGGACGACCTGCTGTGCGGGGTCGGCCGGTCCGTCGTCGGCGGCGATGGAGGCCAGCCGGTCCAGGTCGAGCTGCTCGGCGCCGAGCAGGCTCGCGGCCTTTGCCGCGCGCCGGTCGCTGCTGGCCCGCAGCCGCTGCACGAGATCGCCGTGTTCCTGACCGGGCCGCTCGCGCTGCTTGGCGAGGCGGTCGCAGGCCTTGGCCAGGCGCCGTTCGGCCTCGGTCAGATCGGTCAGTCCCAGCAGCGCCGTGATCGTGTCGTAAAGCTCGGCGGCGCGCCCGGTGACCGCCTTGCCGAGCTCGTCGTAGGACAGGAACGGGCGGTACCGCGCCAGTTCGGGATCCCACCCCAGGTTGCGCAGCGGCGCTACGGCGCCGTCGGGCGAAACCACCTCGCCGCGCGCCGAGCGCACGCTCTCGCCCGTCCAGGTGCGTGTCACGCGGGTGGGCCCGGAGTCGCCGGCCAACTGGAGTTCGACGGTGATCTCGGTGCGGTCGTCGAAGTGCAGGTTGCGCCAGCCGTCGCGCCAGCCGGCGGGCATCGCGTCCCAGCGCAGGTTGCGGCCTGTCAGCGCCGCCTCGGCGGCTTCGGCAAAGCTGGACTTGCCCGATCCGTTGCGGCCCACGATGACGGTCAGGCCCGGCCCGGGAGCGAACTCCAGCGAGCTGGGTTGGCCGATGCCGCGGAAGCCCTGCACCTCGATGCGGCGCAGGAAGCTGCGGCGGGCCTGCCCGCGTGCGCCCGCCGCCTCGGCCTCGCCGGGCTCGGGCGGCGGCTCGGGCACCTCTTCGCCGCGGCCGCACGCCGCCACTGCGTCGTCGCCCTGCAGCGCCGCCAATACCCACCGGCGCGCGGCGGGCTCCAGGCCGGAGTCGGCCAGGCGGTCCAGGAGCGAACGCGCGGCCACCGCACTGCTGTCATACCGGCGCGGCGCAGCACCGGAGGAGGTCGCAGGACCCGTCGTCACTGTCCTCACCACACCCGCTCAATTGTTGGCCTCGCACAGCAGACTAGGACAGGACGGGTCAAAGCAGTTAGTGCGGCCCGGAATCGGGGGCGGGTGCGGCGGCCGGCCCCGCCGCCGCACGGGCGCCGCCCGCCCCGGCACCTGCTCCACCGCCGGACCTGTCACCGGCCCTGATACCGGCAGGGGCGGGCCGTGCCCGCGCGGTGCGCACGGGTCCGATGCCCTCCCGTGCCGCGCCCGGACCGGGTGGCCGGGTCGCCCGAACGCCGGGTGGCCGCCCCCCGGCGGGACCACCCGGTCACCGATCGAACCGGGCCGTGCCCGGCGGGACCCGGATGGGATCGGTCACACCCCCACGAGCCTTCGCCTACTGCCGTCCCAGGTGAAGTGCAAGGTGGCGATACCGGGTACCGCCGGGTCGCGCAGGCACTCGTAAATGTGCAGGCTCGGCACGCTCGCGAAGCAGCCCCACACGCGCTCGGACGTGAGCACGAAGTCCAGGTCCAATTCCACAAGCAGGCCCAGCAGCCGGCCGTGAGTGGGCTCGTCCACCTTCGCGAACGCGTCGTCGAGCAGAATCAGCCGCGGCGCGGCCGGCGCCTGCGCGGCCAGCGCCCCGAACTGCGCCGCCGCTGCGGCGAACAGCACCAGGTAGGCCACCACCCGTTGCTCGCCCTGGCTGAGCGCCGTGCGGTGGCTGAGCCGCCGCTCCCGGTCGGGGTGTGCGGCATCGGTCACATAGACCGTAAAGGCGAACCAGGAGCGGTAGTCCAGCGCCGCCCGCAGCTGGGCGCCGCCGGTGGCGGTGGGGTCGAGGCGGCGGATCGCCTCGATGCAGCGGCGCAGCGCATCGCGCAGCCGGGTGGTCTCGACCCGGGTGCGCTCCTCTGGCGGGCGGGCCAGCAGCGGGACGACCGCCTGGATGTCCTCGTCGGCGTCGGGGGCCAGCTGCCAGTCCAGCCGCACGCCCAGGCCCTGGGAGGTGGTGATGTCGCCGAGCACGTCGTTCATCGTGGAGATGAGCGCGCGGGCCTCCTCGATCTGCTGGCGCAGGTGGCCGGCCAGCTCGCCGAGCAGGTGGCGTTCAAAGGCCTCCTCCTCGCGCAGCAGAGCCGCTTCTTCGGCGGCGGCGACGGCATCGTCCAGGTGTCCCGCGTAGTCGGTGATGTCGTGGCTGCCATCGTCGCCGTGGACGGTCAGCCGCTTGAGCCCGGCGGGCTCGGTCAGCTCGGTCCAGGCACCCACTGCGTCTCCTGCGGCGAGCAGGCCGTGCAGCTCTTCGCGGCGGCGCAGGATGCCGCTGTCGTCCAACTCGTTCTCGGACTCGGGGCCGAGGCCGGCTTCCAGCTTGCTCAGCAGCGTGTCGAGCTCCTCGACGCGGCCGGCGAGGACGTCGTCGTCGGCCTCGCCGGGGGCGGCGCCGGCGTCCGCGGCCGCGCCATCGTCCGCGGCGGGGCCGTCGTCGGCACCGGTGTCCCCGCTCGTGTCCGCGCCGGCGCCACCGTCCGCGGCTGTGTCCGCCCCGTTGTCCGCGTCGGTGTTCTCACCGGCGCCGGCATCCGAAGCGGCATCGGCTTCGTCGGTGGCCGGTGCCAGGTGCGGGGCGAGCGACTCCAGCCCGGCGGCGGCCAGCAGCGCGGTGTCGGCCTCGCCGCCGTCGCGGGTGAGCATCCCGCGCAGCACGTCGCCGGCGCCCAGCGCGCGGCGGGCCTGTTCGGCGCGTTCGAGCACCGCGGTGTCCAGCCGGGTCTCGGCGGCGACACGTTCGTCGCGGGCGCGCTGGGCCTCGCGCTCGGCCTCGGGCAGGCTGCCGGCGGCGTCGTCCATCCGCTCGCGGACCTGGTCCACGGCCGCCGCGATCTGCTCGGGCGCGGCGGAACGGGCCCGGTCGGTCAGCTCGATCTCGCGCCGCACGGTGATCATGTCGCTGATGGCGGCCGTGCGGGCGTCCTCGGCAAGGATGCGCCCGGAGCGGGCGTCCTCCCAGGCGGCGGTGTGGCTGCGGTAGTCCTCCAGCAGGACGGCAAGGGATTCAAGGTCGCGGTGGGCCGCGGCCAGTTCGGTACGCAGCCGCCCCAGCCCGGTACGGGTGGCGGCGAGGTCGTCGGCGCCGGTGGGCAGCCCGTAGCGGGCCGCGGGGTCGGCCAGCTCGGCGCGGCGGCTCAGCGTGGTCTCGCGGGCCTGGACCAGCTCGTCGCGGGCCGCGTTGTGCACCCGCTGTGCCTGGGCCAGCCAGTCGCGCGCGTTGTCCAGGCCCGACCAGGCGGCGAGCACGGCGGAGGCGTCGGGCAGCAACCGGTCGGTCTCGACCAGGGCGGAGTGCAACCGCTCGATGTCGCCGCGGCGCTCGCCGGCCTCGGCCAGCAGCGCCTCGGCAATGGCGATGCGGCGGTCGATGTTGGCGAGGTGGCGGTCGCTGGTCTCGGCGCGGGCCTCCTTGCCGATGTACTCGGCGCTGGACTTGCTGTGGGCGCCCGCGGCGGCGCCCAGCCGCCAGCGGCCGTCCAGGGAGACCGCGCTGGAGACCGGCGGCGGGCTGTCGCGCCGGTGGCGGGGTTCGGGATCCTGCTCGCCCAGGGGCGGCAGCACCGCGACGCAGTCCAGCAGGGCCGATACGGCGCCGCTGCTGACACCGGCGGGCGGCGGGTCGGCGGGAACGAGGGCTTCGCGCAGGCTGCGGCCCTTGATCGGGCGGCCGGGCACCAGCAGCAGGTCGCGGGTGGCACCGTCGGTCAGGGAACCGTCGGCGGTGATCCAGCCCGACAGCATCCCGCTGGCTTCAAGGGCCGCTTCAAGGCCGGCGCGTTCGGCGTGGCCGAGGTCGGCGGCAAAGTCGACGGCCAGGTAGAAGGGGGCACCGGCGGAGTCGTCGCGCGCGGCGGTGGCCCAGGCGGGCCGCTCGGGCGCGATGTGGCCGGAGGCGGCGCCGCGGCGCTCGGAGAGCTCGTCCAGCTCGGTGGCCAGCTCGCGCTCCTCGCCCACCGCGGTGTCGCGGCGGGTGCGCAGCTCCCGCAGCAGCGGGTCGACGATGCCGTGGGCCTGGCGGGCGACCCGCTCGGGGATGTCGGCGTCGAGCACCCGCAGGCTGTCCTCCAGGGGCAGCTCTACCAGGGTCTCCAGTTCGGCGAGCTGGCCGCCGAGTTCGGCGTCGGGTGCGGTCTCGCGCAGGTCGGCGCTCCAGCTGCGGACCCGCTCGGCATAGTCGGCGCTGGCCGCGCGGACCGCCTCGACGGCGGTCCGCTCGCGCTCGCGGGCCCGTTCGAGGGCGGCTTCGGCCGCCTCGGCCTCGCCGGCCAGGGCGGCCTCGCGCTGTTCGGCGGCCAGTCGGCGCTCAGCGCGCGCGATGAGGTCGGCGACGGCCTCCTCGCGCCGGGCCGCCTCCTGGTCGGCGGTGCTGAAGAGGTCGTGCAGTTCGGCAAGGCGCCGGCGCAGGTCGCCCACGTCGAACCCGGAGACCGGTTCGCGCTCGACGGCCTGCTCCAGCCCCTCCAGGTTCACCCGGGTGACGCTTTCGCGCGGGGCGAGGGTGGTGGGCACCGGGTGGGGCACCTGACCCAGGCCCTTGGCGTCGGTGCCGGCGTCGCGGGCGGTGGCGCAGAGCTGCTCGTGGACGCGGCCGAGGCCCTCCAGCGCGCGTTCGACCGCTGCGGTGTCGGCAGCGATGCGCTGCTTGGCGTGCTCCTCGTTGGTGATGGCATAGCCCGCGGCGGCCGAGGCGGCCTCGGCGGCGCGGATGTAAGCGGCCACGGCGGCATCGCGGGCCTGCTGCTCGAAGTCCGAGGGCGACGCGGGGGCGCCGCCTCCGCCGGAAAGGGTCGCACTGTCGGAGGCGGCGGTGTCGCGGGTGCGGCGCAGCCGGTCGCGTTCCTCCTGCACGGCGCTTTCGGCGGTGACCAGCTCTTCGAGTTCGCCGGTGAGCCGCTCGACCTCGGTGTCGCGGCGGTGGTAGGCGCCGACCTGCTCGCGTACCGTTCCGGCCTGGGTGCGCAGGGTGCGGTGCAGATAGCCGCGGTAGTCGCCGAGGAAACCGGCGACCTGCTCGCGGGCCGTGCGCAGCGCTTCGAGCCGCGAGCGCGCCTGCTCCAGGTCGGTGATGTTGCGCGCCATCTCATCGACGACGGTCTCGTCCATGGGCGGCAGTGCCTCGGCGAGCACGGAGACCAGCTCGCCGGCTTCCAGGCGTTCGCCGATGGTGGGGCGGCGCAGCCGGTACAGCAGGTGGATGAGGTTGCGGTAGCGGACGGGGTCGTCGATGCCGAACAGTTCGCGCATCACCCGCGCGCGGTAGTTGACCGGGGTGTCGTAGCAGTTGTCCGGGCCGACCTCGGTGCGCAGGCGGTCGATGGGCATGGGGCGGCCGTCGGCGACCAGTTGCAGGTCGGCGCCTGGTTCGCGTTCGGTGATGAAGAACACGCTGCGCGCGTCGGCGCCGGGGGACGCGGTGACGGCGGCGCCCAGGGTGATGCGCTGGAAGCCGGCCGCCGCGGCCGGGTCTGCGGCGGCGCCGGTGTTTCCGGTGGTGCCGCCGGCATCGGTGCTGTCGGGCCCGCGGGTGAACTCCACCCACAGGTAGCCGAGGGTGGCCGTCGGAGCTTCGTCCGCGGCGCCATCACCGTCGCCGGAACCGGTGCCCGCGGGCAGGGCGTCCGCGGCGGGTGCGGACGGCGCGCCCAGCAGGTCGTCGCCTTCTGGGGCCGCCGCAGCGCGGCGGGGCGCGCCGGCGGCCGGTGCGGCCGATTCGCGGCCGCGGCCTTCCAGCAGCAGCCAGCGCAGGCTGGTCCGGCTGCTGCCGGTGGTGTCGAGCCGGCGGGCGTCGCCGTCGAGCAGGAACGGCAGCAGCATCTCCAGCGCCTTGGACTTGCCGGCGCCGTTGCGCCCGCGCAGCAGCAGGCGGCCGTCGGCGAAGTCGAAGACGTGGTCGTCGTAGTGCCAGACGTTCTGGATTCCGGCCCGGTTGAGGCGGTAGCGGCCCGCGCCGGGCGGCTCCGCGGCCGGGTCGCCGGGTTCGGCCCCGGGCTCGGGGCCGGGGTCGGTGCCGGTTGCCGGGTCGGTCTCGGCTGCGTCCTCGGCAGGGGCCGGGGGTTCGCTGCCGCCGGTACCGCCGAGCAGGTCGCCGGCAGGCACCCCGGACCCGCGAGCCGCGCTCGCCCAGTCGCCGGACAGGGGTGCGGTGCCCCCGTCTGGGACCGCTTCGCGGGCCGGTGGGGGCTGCTGGGCGCCGATGGCGCCGACCGGCCGCTCGGTGCCGCCGGGCGGCGGCTCCGTTCGCCCGTGGGCGTTGGCGACGGTCATCGCCCGTCCTCCGCTCTGTACCGTCTGCGCCGCGCCGCCGGAGTCTCCGGTGGCGGGCGATCCTGCCATTCTTCCGGATGGTGCGAGTGCCCGGCGTGCACTCCCCGGTTGCTCGGGGCAGGCAGGCACCGGGTCATCGTGCGGTTCCCGCCGGCGCCGCCGCGGAACCGGCTGCGCCCGCCCCGTCAGCGGCCTGCGGGGTGCGGGGGTGCGACGGGCCGGGGCCGGAGCCGCCGGATCCGCCTGGGCCCGCGGGAGGGGCCGGACCGTCCGCGGGACGGCCGCCGTACCGTGCTGCGGCGGCACGCAACCGCCATCCCGAACGCTCGCCGGCTGCAGGGGCGGGATGGTGCAGCAGCCCGGCGTCGTGCAGCAGGCGCAGTGCCTCGGCCGCGAGCGTTGCCGGGTCGGGTTCGTGCGGCAGCGCCGACCGGGCCCCGTGGCCGGGCCGGGCTTCGACCGCCAGTACCCGGTCGAGTTCGGCGGTCAGCACGTCCTCGGGCACGGCCACTCCGCTCTCGGGTACCGCTGCCGGGCGCAGGCGGGCCACCAGGCGCTCCAGCAGCAGCAGCGCCGCTTGGCCGACCGGTTCGGCGCTGGGGAAGGCCGCGGCGGTCTCGGCACCGGTGTCGCCGGGCATGATGAGTGCCACGCCCTCGGCGCGGATCTCGGTATCGCAGCCGAGCAGGCCGCCCAGTTCGGACGCCGCCCGCCACTGGTGGCCGGCCAGCCGTCTGCGCTGGCGTTCGGACAGGTCGGCGCGGTACAGGACCGCGGTCTCGGCGAGTGTGCGGCGCAGCGCGATCTCGCCGGCGTCCTCGCCGGCGGGGTCGGTGGCGTCCTGCTCGGTGACGAAGGCGCGCGAGTCGGCGGCGGCGTGCGGCGGGTGGGCGGCGACGCTGCGCGCCACCTCGTGGTGGACGTTCAGCAGGACCTCTTGGGCGGGATCGTCGGCGTAGGCGGACAGCAGTCCCTGCTGCTCGCCGATGGCGCCCCACTCGGCGAGCTTGCGCAGGGCGGCGGCGAAGGCGCGGCGCTCGGCCATCCGCCGGCGCGGATCCAGGTCGAGCCCGGCCTCCTGGGCCGCAGCGGTGACGTCGTCCGCCAAGCGGGTGAGGGCGATGGGTGAGGGCGCCTCGACGAGCACCGCCAGGCATAGCGCAAGGTAGCTGTAGGTGCGCGGTGTGAACCGGGCGCCGCTGGCGCGGGTCAGCGGCCGCGCCGCGGACCGCGCCAGGCCGGTCTTGGCCAGGCGCGCATGATCGGCTGCGACGGTGAGCTCGTAGCCCAGGACGCGGCGGAAGCGCTGGATCAGCCAGTCGGAGTGGGCGCGGATGAGGGCGAAGTCCTCCGGGTGGGTGCGGTCGGTGACGATCGGGTCGGCGAGCAGCCGCCGGGCGGCCGCCTGGCGTTCACCGATGAGGGCGATGTCCTCAGTGGACGTCACGGTCGTCGCCACCTCCTCCGTCGCTGTTCGTCACTTGCTCGGTGCTCGGGTTCTTGCGGCCGGGTGCGCGGGCGGCACGCCCCGGGGGCCGGCCGGGGCGGTCCGGGTGGTCGGGGCGGTGCGCTCGCGGCGTGGAGCCGAAGGATAGAAGGTAGTGGGTAAACAGGTAGCGGGTGGCAGGCAAGCGGGTTGCGGGTCAGAGTTCACGTGCAACAGGCGGTGCCGTGCCCGAGGCGGGTGTGGGGCCTTCGGCGGAGCCGGGGCCCGTACCGGCCGGGTTCGCGGGGTCTTCGGACACGGCGAACGGGGTCACCCGCAGGCGCAGCCCCTCCAGGTTGAGGTCGCCGCCGGAGCCGCGCAGGGTGATGGCGGCCTGGTCGTCGTGCTGGACGTGCAGGCGGATGCCGAGTTCGAGGTCGCCCGCCGATACCGGGTGGCGCGTTGCGTCGCCCGAGCTCAGCGCGGCGGTGAGCAGTTCCATCAGGACTTCCATGGCGGAGTTGGAGAGCCGGATGCGGGAATCGCCGCCGGTGGCTTCGGCGATCAGGCGCCGCAGTTCCTGGGCGGCCGACCGGCGCCAGTGCGCAGAGGATTCGGCCGCGTCGCGCAGCTTGGCGCGCTGGGCGGCGTGGTCGCGTACGGGGCCGGCCGGCAGCGCGCTGGCCAGCCGGGCGGCGGCGACACTGGCCAGTGGTGCGTCCCACCAGCTCAGGGTGGCGCCGGCGGGTTCGTCGCACGGCCCTCCGAGGTGCGTGGCGCCGTGCACGCCGAAGGCCGCGGTGCAGATCCGGTGCGCGGATTCGGGGTCTGCTTCCTCAAACCAGGCCGCCAGGCGCAGCAGGGCCGCGCGGCCGTGCCGGGGCACCGGCCCCTCGGGCTGCGCGCGCCCGCCGGACACTCGTTGCAAGGGGTCGGCGGCACTGCCGCCGAGGCCCGCCGTCCGCACTTGTTCCGCTGAGACACCCACAACTCAGCAGACTAAAGACCCCCGGCCACCGGCGCGGCCCGAACAACCGGATCCACGGCCCCGATCGGGCCGATTCCGTCGCAGTGACCTGCGAATATCGGACATTCGTATTTCTTGGGCGGCGGTGGTTGTGAGGTTGTCGACCCGCTCGGCGGGACGGCCCGGGCCACCACCTGGTCACCACCCCGAGGGCAGTTCCAGCCGGCCGCTGTCGACCTCGCGCATCCGGCCGCGCATGTCGGGGGGCACATCGTTGGACAGGGTGAAGGAGTAGTCGGTGTAGAAGGCCGTGCCGTCGACCAGTTCGGCGCCGCTGAGTTCGACGGTGGCGGCGTAGGGGGTTTCCTGGCAGTCGGGCAGGCACCAGGTGCCCTGGACGCTGCCGGTGCCCCGGGCGGGGCCGCCGCCCCAGGTGTCCCACTCCAGTCCGGTGAAGGTGGTCGTGGGCGATGCGACGAGGTCGCCGGGACGCTGGTCGGGCTCGCCCTGCTCGTTGCCGTAGGTGTTGAACACGAAGACGGTTTCGGGCGGCACGGTGGGGGTCGTGGGCCGCGGTTGCATGCCCGCGGTGGCTGACGGCGGCTGCACCGGCACGGCGGTGCCGGCCTGCTGCCCGCCCGCCGGCGGTGTTGCGCCGCATCCGCCCAAGAAGGCGAACAGGCACAGCAGCGCCGATCCCCGCACGGCACCCGCTGCCCGATCCGTCGCTTGCATCGGCCCCTCCTGGGATCCGCATTGCGGGCACGCAGCCGCTGCCCGGCGCCTTCCGGTAACGGGTCTACCCCGCGGCGGCCCCGGTCAATGGCGGCGCACACAGCGGTCCCCCGGCGCGCCCGCGCTGTGCGGGGCACCGGGGGACCCGGGTCGTACTGAGCGCCGACCGGCGTGCGGCCCCGTCCGGGCCCGGCCCTAGGAACCGTGCCCTCAAGTGCCGCTGCGCCGCTCGGTCAGCGTTGGTCCCCGTTGTATCCGGGGATCGCGTCGTAAGCGTCCTGGGAATCCAGGTCCACCAGTGTCGGACCGTTGACGCAGTCGCCCGCGACCTGCGACGACAGCACCGGTACCGTCGCCGCTAGTGCCGCCACGTTGGCGTTGCAGACGGTGATCGGCGCGATCTGCAGATTCTGGTCGAACTGCGGCAGCGGCGGCGGCTCACCGCCGCTGGTCTGCGCCTGCGCGGGACCTGCCAGCAGCAGCGCCCCAAGGGCCGCACCGGCGACCGTCCCGGCCGCGGCGAGCTCGCGCAGCATGCCGGACCGGCTCCTACTTCTGGACGTTGACGCTGCTGGGGCCGTTCTGGCAGTCGCCGGTGGTCTGCGGCGACAGGACCGGCACCGTGACGCCGATGACCGCACCCACGTTGGTGTTGCACAGGTTGGCGGCGACACCCTGCAGGTTCTGGTTGTACTGCTGGTCGCCTCCGTAGCCGCCCGCGCTGGCGGGAGAAGCGGCGACAACGGCCGCGAGGGCCGCACCGGCGATCGCACCGGCGATTCCGAGTTTGCGCAGCATGTCTACTGTTCTCCTACTTGTCGATGTTGGCGCTGGACGGGCCGTTGGTGCAGTCGCCGGTGGTCTGCGGCGACAGGACCGGCACCGTAAGGCCGAGGACCGCGGCGTTGGTGTTGCAGGCCTGGATCGGCACGACCTGCAGGTTCTGGTTGTACTGCTGGTCGCCTCCGTAGCCGCCCGCGCTGGCGGGAGAAGCGGCGACAACGGCCCCGAGGGCCGCACCGGCGATCACACCGGCGATTCCCAGCTTGCGTAGCATTGGGAAATTCCTTTCTGACTGTGGAACGTGCGGAAAGCGGCCGAAGCCTGTCGGCCTACTTGTCGATGTTGGCGCCGCGCGGGCCGTTGGTGCAGTCGCCGGTGGTCTGCGGCGACAGGATCGGCGCCGTGACGCCGACCACCGAAAGGTTCGTGTTGCACAGCTGGATCGGCAGGACCTGCAGGTTCTGGTTGAACTGCTGGTCGCCTCCGTAAGGGCCGGAGCCGCCGGCGTGCGCGGGTCCGGCCATAAGCACAGCGCCCATCGCAGCGCCGGCGAGCAGCCCGGCAGCGGTCAACTTCTTCATCACGATTCCCCCGGAATTAGCAATACGAGATGCTGGAGAAAGACGCATCGAGGCGCCCGTTGTCGCGGTGGACGGGAGTAATCATCGATGCACTCAATGGTTTCTGTCAACGCCAAAAACAGCGAAATCGGTATGTCCGATTCCTCCGCGGATTTGATATTGGTTCCAATGCGACGAAAATAGACCGAGATAAATTTACCGATCCTTCGGGATGGCGTGGAGTGTCCGTTACACGGGGACTTCGGAGCGCTGAATGCTTTTGCCCCGGGCATTCCAGACGTATCTCCGGCGATCTCGCGGACACGCCGGAGCAAGGTCGTCGCGGTGCAGCGGCCGTTGCGGTAGGCGACACGCCGACGCCCCGCTCACCGGGTGGCCGCAGCAACCCTGCTCCGTCGCTGGTGAACCTATTCCGGGCATGACGAAATGACCCTGTGCGAGAGCAACGACAGGAACCCGGTGGAAAGTAGGACCGCTTGCGCGGTCGACGGCGCCCGAACCGCGCGACCCGCTCGGCATGGCGCCCTGAACCGCCCGGAACAGCGGGCGGAAACGGCGGACACAGACACTGCAAACCTTAGTGTCCCGCCGATCCCGCCGGCCCGGCTTTTGCAGCAGACCGCCCGGCCCGCCTCCGCAGCCGGCACCCGTCCCGCCGTTCCGTGCCGCCCGCCCGGGCTGCGCCAATGTGAGCCAGGGCTCCGCCGGGGTAGTCGGCGGGTGAGCGGGATGGCCGGCCCGGCCCTATCCGCCGGGCATTCCCCGGCCACCAGCAGTGAGCCGGCAGCCGGGGCCGGTATCCGGATATCCCCGATCCCCGGTTCAGGGCGCGGCCCCCGATGCGCACCGGTCCCGGCCGCGCGATCCTGGCCGGCAAGGGCCGTTCGCGGCCGCACGGGGCACGCACGGAAGGTGGTGGAGGCCATGCCGGAACCGTCGGAGCGGTCGGAGAAGTCGGAGAACACCCCGCGGCAAGCGGCGCAGGACGGGGGTGCCCAACGCTTCCAGCTGGTGGCGGCCGGGGTCCTGGCGCTTGCAGGCGGAGCCCTGACCATCGCCGGCAACCTTCTCCAGCAGCGAGCGGATATCCCGCGCGGCGATCCGGCCGGGGTGCTCGACCACATCGCCCAACGGCCCTGGTTCGCCGCCGCCCTGATCGGCGTGTTCGGGGCCGTGTGCTGGGCCATGGCCTTCCCGGCGGTCGGGCGCACCCTGCACGATCCGCTGAGCAGGGCGGTCGCGCGACTGGCCGAGCCGTTGCTGATCATCGCGGCGGCGGTCTTCGCCATCAACCACGCCCACGACGGTTTCAGCAGCGGTGTGCTCGCCCGGCAGTGGTCCTCCGGCGGGCGCGATGCCGCCAACGCACTGGCCGATATCCGCGTCGTCGAAGGTCTCGTCGGCGGCACCTCGATCCTGTCCCAGAGCCTGCTCGGCCTGGCGCTGGCGATCTACGCCCTGGCCATGCTGCGCAGCGGCCAGTATTCGCGGGTGCTGTCCTGGGTCGGCCTCATCGCAACCCTCGGCTGGTTCATCGGCGGCGCGGCGCTGTTCCTGCAGCTGCCCGGCAGCTCGTTCGCGCTGGTCGTACCGTTTGCCGGGATCGCGACGATCTGGGCGCTGGGCGTCGGGATCGCCCTGCTGCTCCACGCCTTCCGGGGCCCGAGGTCCCGCAGCCGGTCACCGGCGCGGCAGGTCGGCGCCGAGTAGAACCGGTGGGGCACGGCCGGCGGGCCGGGGCGCACCGGCAAGGCGGCCGCAGTGGCCGACGCATGGCAGCAAAACGCGCCCTGACCGTGAAGCCGGTGGTCAGGGCGCGTTTGCGCTGGGTGGCAGGTGTAGGGTTCGAACCTACGAAGGCTGAGCCGGCGGTTTTACAGACCGCTCCCTTTGGCCACTCGGGCAACCTGCCTGGGGTGCGGCGGCGATTCCTCGCCGCGGCGCATCAGCGAGAATAGCGGACATCGGGCCCGGATACGAAATCGGTTTGCTGCCGCGGGTCGGCGCGGGCCGCGGCGGGACCGCTGCGGGCCTGCGCGGGCGGGCACGGGCCCCGCTAAGCTCGGGCCCTGTCGCAGCTCCGCCGCCGACGAGCGGGGCCGCGCCGACGACAAACGCGGGCCGCGGACCTCGCGGCCCTGAACCGCATTTTCAAAGGTGTGAGCGCACGTGGCCGCTGAATCCAGTTTCGACGTCGTGTCCAAGCTCGACCGGCAAGAGGTCGACAACGCGCTGAACCAGGCCGCCAAGGAGCTCTCGCAGCGCTTCGACTTCAAGGGCACCGGCGCCACCGTCGCCTGGTCGGGCGAGCAGGGAGTGGAGGTCCGCGCCAACTCGGAGGAGCGGGTCAAGGCCGCCCTCGACGTGTTCAAAGAGAAGCTGATCAAGCGCGGTGTCTCGCTGAAGGTCTTGGACACCGACGAGGAGCCCAAGACCTCGGGCAAGGAGTACCGGCTGGGCATCAGCCTCAAGGAGGGGATCTCCACCGAGGACGGCAAGAAGATCTCCAAGATCGTCCGCGACGAGGGCCCCAAGGGGGTCAAGGCGCAGATCCAGGGCGACGAGCTGCGTGTCAGCTCCAAGAAGAAGGACGACCTGCAGGTGGTGCAGAACCTGCTGAAGGAGAAGGACCTCGACATCGCGCTGCAGTTCACCAACTACCGCTGACGGAACCGGGCCGGCCGCCCGGCCACCGGGGCGCCGGGGCTGCGGGCGGTCGCCGGACCCTTTCGGATTCGGGCGCCGACCGGGGCGGGGCGGTGGGTAGGCCGGCGGCGCTCCGAGCCGCCGGGGCCGGCGGCGCAGGATCCGCTGGACGCTAGAACGCGCCCCAGCGGTTGGCGAGGCCGCGCAGGCGCTGGATGCGCTGCTGGACCGGCGGGTGGACGGCGAAGAGCTTGTTGATGCCGCGCCGCGGGAACGGGTGGGCGATCATCAGGTGGCCGGCGGCCAGCAGCGGGCGTTCGGTCGGCAGCGGGTGGGTGCGGGTGCCGACATCGATCTTGCGCAGTGCGCTGGCCAGCGCCAGCGGATCGCCCGTGAGCTCGGCGGCCGCCTGGTCGGCGCGGTGCTCGCGGGAGCGGCTCACGCCCAGCCGGATGACACCCGCCGCCAGCGGTCCCAGCACCAGGAACAGCAGGGCGCCCAGCACGCTGGGCACGTCCTCGTCCTCGGAGTCGCCCAGCGGCAGCAGCAGCGCCAGCGCCGTCAGCGACGTGATGACGACGGCGATGGTGCCCGCGACCGAGCACACGAGGGTGTCGCGGTTGCGTACGTGCGCAAGCTCGTGGGCGATGACGCCGCGCAGTTCGCGTTCGTTGAGCGTGCGCAGCAGGCCGGTGGTGCAGCACACGGCGGCGCGGCGCGGGCTGCGGCCGGCGGCGAAGGCGTTGGGCGCCGGTGTTGGCGACAGGTAGAGCCGCGGCATCGGCTGGCGCGCCCTGGTGGCCAGCTCGCGCACGATCCGGTAGAGGTCGGGCTGTTCGATCTCGCTGACCGGGCGCGCCCGCATCGCGCGCAGCGCCATGCTGTCGCCGAAGAAGTAGACGATCGCGTTCAGCGCCACCACGGCGACGATGCCGATCTGCAGACCCTGGGAACCCGCGGCGGTCCAGCTGACGGCGACGACCAGGGCCGAGAGCCCGACGAGCAGGGCCGCTGCGCGGATCGTGTTGAGCTGCACGACTCACGGCCTCCCTCGAATCCGGGGCCCCCTCCAGGCCACTTCTGCGATGCAAACGTGCGAATCGCGCCCGAGCGTTCCCGTTTCGCCAGGCGAACCCAGTATCGGCCCTCTTTCGGCCGGCACACCGGCCTGGCAAGGGTCGGCCGCTTCTGCGATCGGCGGGGGCCCGGCGGGCGAATGCGCCCTGGTCCAACCGGTTCTGCTGTGATATCCGCCACTTGCTTCGGTGGCGGCAGGAGCGACCGCCTATAGTTGCGAGAGTGGCCGCTTTCCCTTCGACGCCCGCTGAACCGGTAGCCCCGCTCACCGGTCTGCGGAACGTGGACCCAGGCCGTGCAAACGGGGCTTCGCTCTTCGGCTGCGCGACACCCGCGAGTGCGCCGCTCGCTGCGGGCGGACCCGCCCGGCACCACCCGGTGCGCACAGCACGCGAGCCTTGTTGTCCTTGACACAGTGCCCATCCGCGCACCGGCCACCGCGGTTCGGAGGGTCCACCGGCGTACCCGCCGCCTCCGTTCGCACCAACGGCCCGCCCTCGGCGATCGCTCCCGGCAAGAGCGAAAACCGGCGCGGGTGCGGTAGCGCGCCGGTGCCCAGGCCAGGTCCCCGCTCGAAATCCCGTGTCCGGCCACCCTTGGGCCCTGCCGGTCCACAACGTGGTGGTGCGGACTCTGCAAACCTGGGCCGCCGCCCCCATACGGCGGTCCAACGAGGAGGTCGGCGATCCCCGTGACCAAGCAGGTCCAGCAGATCGATCGCGTCATCATCCGCTTCGCAGGCGACTCCGGCGACGGCATGCAGCTCACCGGAGACAGGTTCACCCAGGAGACAGCGTCCTTCGGCAATGATCTGTCGACCCTGCCGAACTTCCCCGCGGAGATCCGCGCGCCAGCGGGCACTCTGCCGGGTGTCTCCAGCTTCCAACTACATTTCGCGGACCACGACATCATGACCCCGGGCGATGCGCCCAACGTCCTGGTGGCCATGAACCCCGCCGCGCTGAAGGCCAACGTCGAGGACCTGCCGCGCGGCGCGACGGTCATCGCCAACACCGACGAGTTCACCAAGCGCAGCCTGGCCAAGGTCGGCTACGACAGCGACCCGCTGTCCGACGGCTCGCTGGCGGAGTTCAAGGTCAGCCAGGTTCCGCTGACCTCGATGACGGTCAACGCGGTCGCCGACTTCGACATCTCCAAGAAGAACGCCCAGCGGGCCAAGAACATGTTCGCGCTGGGGCTGCTGTCGTGGATGTACAACCGGCCCACCGAGGGCACCGAGGGCTTCCTGAAGTCGAAGTTCGCCGGCAAACCCAAGATTCTGGCGGCGAACGTGGCGGCGTTCCGGGCCGGCTGGAACTTCGGCGAGACCACTGAGGACTTCGCGGTCTCCTACGAGATCAAGCCCGCCCAACTGCCCGCCGGCACCTACCGCAACATCACCGGCAACCTGGCGATCTCCTACGGGCTGATCGCCGGCTCGCAGCTGTCGGGCCTGCCGCTGTTCCTGGGCTCTTACCCCATCACCCCGGCCTCCGACATCCTGCACGAGCTGTCGCGGCACAAACACATGGGTGTGCGCACCTTCCAGGCCGAGGACGAGATCGCCGGCGTAGGGGCGGCGCTGGGTGCCTCGTTCGGCGGCTCGCTGGGGGTCACCACCACCTCGGGCCCGGGCATGGTGCTCAAGGCCGAGTCGCTGGGCCTGGCGGTGATGACCGAACTCCCGCTGCTGGTGATCGACGTGCAGCGGGCCGGCCCGAGCACGGGCATGCCCACCAAGACCGAGCAGGCCGACCTGCTGATGGCGATGTTCGGGCGCAACGGGGAATCTCCGGTGCCCGTGCTGGCACCGCAGTCGCCGTCCGACTGCTTCGACATCGCGATCGAGGCCACCCGCATCGCCGCGAAGTACCGCACCCCGGTGATCGTGCTCTCCGACGGCTACCTCGCCAACGGCTCCGAGCCGTGGCGGATCCCCGACGTGGGCGGCCTGCCCGACCTGTCGGTGGAGTTCGCGGCCGAGCCCAACGGCGCCGACGGCACGTTCCAGCCCTACCAGCGCGACCCCGAGTCCCTGGCGCGGCCGTGGGCCGTGCCGGGCACTCCCGGGCTGGAGCACCGCATCGGCGGCATCGAGAAGAGCGACGGCACCGGCAACATCTCCTACAGCCCCGCCAACCACGACCTGATGGTGCGCTCGCGCCAGGCCAAGGTCGACGGCATCGCCCGCGACATCCCGGCGCTGGAGGTCGACGACCCCACCGGCGACGCCAAGGTCCTCGTCCTCGGTTGGGGCGGTACCTACGGGTCGATCGGAGCGGGCGTGCGCCGGGTGCGGCGCGCCGGCGGGAAGGTCGCGCAGGCCCACCTGCGCCACCTCAACCCCTTCCCGGAAAACCTGGGCGAGGTGCTGCGGTCCTACGACCGCGTGCTCGTCCCCGAGATCAATCTCGGCCAACTCGGGATGCTGCTGCGCAGCAGGTACCTGGTCGACATCATCGGCTATACGAAGGTCCGCGGCCTGCCGTTCAAGGCCGAAGAGCTGGCGGGCGTGGTTCAGGAGGTCATCGACCGTGGCTGAGGGCAACGGAAACGGTGCGGGCGCGGGCTTCAAGAGCCTGCGGATGGTCCCGCGCACCGACACCGAGTACAAGATGAAGGACTTCAAGTCCGACCAGGAGGTCCGCTGGTGCCCGGGCTGCGGCGACTACGCGATCCTCGCCGCCTTCCAGGGCTTCCTGCCCGAACTCGGCGTCCCCCGCGAGAACATCGTCATCGTCTCGGGTATCGGGTGCTCCTCGCGGTTCCCCTACTACCTGAGCACCTACGGCATGCACTCCATCCACGGGCGCGCGCCGGCCATCGCCACCGGGCTGGCGGCCAGCCGGCCCGACCTGTCGGTGTGGGTGGTCACGGGTGACGGCGACGGCCTGTCCATCGGCGGCAACCACCTGATCCACGCGCTGCGGCGCAACGTCAACATCAACGTGCTGCTGTTCAACAACCGCATCTACGGGTTGACCAAGGGGCAGTACTCGCCCACCTCCGAACCCGGCATGGTCACCAAGTCCTCGCCGATGGGGTCGCTGGACACCCCGTTCAACCCGGTGTCGCTGGCGCTGGGCGCCGAGGCCGGGTTCGTGGCGCGGACGGTCGACTCCGACCGCAAGCACGTCACCAGCGTGCTGCGTGCGGCGGCCGACCACGAGGGCGCCTCGTTCGTGGAGATCTACCAGAACTGCCCGATCTTCAACGACGACGCGTTCGGCCCGCTGAAGGACCCGGGCGAGCGCGACACCCGGCTGCTGCGTATGGAACACGGCGAACCGCTGCGGGTGGGCACCGACCGGGGCGTGGTGCTGGGCGACTACGGCGAATTGGAACTGGCCGACACCGCCGAGGTCGGCGAGGACGCGCTGCTGCGCCACGACGCGCACCGGGCCGATCCGGGTTATGCGTTCGCGCTTTCGCGCATGGACCAGCCGGCGTTCGAGCACGTGCCGATCGGGGTGTTCCGCGACGTCGACCGCCCCACCTACGACGGCCGGCTGAACGATCAGCTCAGCGCGGCCGAGACCGAGCGCGGCGGCCAGGCCGAGCTCGCGGCGCTGCTGTCCAGCGGCGACACCTGGACGGTCGGCTGACCGCGCACACCGCGGACACCGGACACCGGAGCAAGCGGGCGGCGGCGCAGTGCGCGGCCGCCCGCTTTGCGTTTGCGCCGGCCGCCGAGGCGGCTGCGGCTGCGGTCGGCTGCGGCCGTTGGGGCGGACCGGCCGGGCGGCGCATCCCCGCTGGCCGAGTGGCGGGGCGGCGTTCGTCCACAGGTCGGCTCCGCGTCTGGCCTAGCGGCCGGTCGGCGGCCTAGATCGTTGATGGGAGTTGTTGTGTGTACCGGTCAGTGGTCGTAGGCGATCAGTG
>NZ_BAAGYZ010000125.1:0-27442 GCF_054778995.1 Streptomonospora sediminis | reverse complement strand
TCAACCGCTGTGCGGGGCGTGTCGGCTGTTACCAACGTCCCGGGACATCACACCTAGGCCGTAGCGGCTGCGGGGCACAGCGGGCGCAGTGGGCTTGGCGGCCGGGCCGCGCCGCCCGCCGTTTACCCGGCCGACCAGTGGCGACTCCCGACCCACCGGTGCGGTTCAACCCCGCGGACCGCGTTTCCGCACATTGGGCACGGGTAGCATCTCCGCAACCATGAAGTCAGACCCGTCGTGCCCCCGCTGCGGACACGCGGTCGACCCACCGGGACTGTGGTCGAGCGCGTGGCAGTGCGGCGCGCACGGGCCCATCGCCCCGCTCAACCCCGTACGCGCCCCGTCAGCGGCCGCGTTGGAGGTTCTGCTCGCCGCCACCCGGGTCCCGGTGTGGCTGCCCTGGCCGCTGCCCGCCGGGTGGGTGGTCACCGGCTTCGCCGACGCCGGCGACACCCGCAGCGGTGCCCTGGCCGCCGCTGTCGCACTGTCCGGGCCGGCGCCGCTCGGCGGCGTCGGCGAAATGGCGCTCGTTGCCGAAGACCCCGGAATCGGCCTGGGCGCCCGGCTGGCCGGGCTCGACGGCCCCGACCCCGGCAGCGGGTTCGGATCCGGCCCGCCCGAGGCCAAGCTCCGCTACGACGGCCACGACATCGCGCTGTGGAGCGTCGATACCGGCGACCGGTGCGCGGCCTACGCCGGCGAGGCCCTCGCCGACTGGCTGTGGATCGTCTTCAGCCCTCCTGACACCGCAGTGGTCACCGCCGAACTCACCGACCTGCGCGACCTCCGCGACCGCCACGACGGCGGAGCCGCACTCGAACCGCCCTTCGGAGCCCCGTCGCCGTTCCTGGCCGCGGCGCTCAAGCCCGTTTCCTAGCAGGCCGCTGCCCGGCAGGCCCGCCCGCCCCGGCCGACCGGACCCGTACCCGCCGGCGCGGGCGACACGGACGGGTCCGTGGAATCATCGACGGATGCGCATCGACCTGCACTCCCACAGCTCCGTCTCCGACGGCACCGAATCCCCCGCCGAGGTCGTCGGTCGCGCCGCTGCGGCCGGCCTGGACGTGCTCGCCCTGACCGACCACGACACGGTCGCCGGAATCCCAGAGGCGGCCGCGGCCATGCCCGCCGGATTCACCCTCGTACCGGGCATGGAACTCTCGTGCCTGCACGAGGGAGCCAGCGTGCACCTGCTCGCCTACCTCTTCGACCCCGAGCACCCCGAACTCGCCGCGGAGCTGCGGCGTATCCGCGACGACCGCACGGTCCGCGCCCGCACTATGGTCGAGCGGCTGCAGGCGGCGGGCGTGGAGATCTCCTGGGAACGGGTGTGCGCGATCGCGGGTGCCAGCGCGGATACCGGAACGGCCGCGGGCGCCCAGCCCGCGGCCGGTGTCATCGGGCGCCCGCACATCGCCCAGGCGATCACCGAGGCGGGTGCCGCCGCCGACGTGCCCGACGCCTTCGACCGGTGGGTCGGCACCGGCCGCCCCGGCTACGCCGCCCGCTATGCGCTCGACGCGCTGCGCGCCGTGGAACTGGTGCGGGCAGCGGGCGGAGTGTGCGTCGTCGCCCATCCCGCCCGCGGCGAGGCGACCCCGGACGGCGCGGTCCCGATGGAGCTGATCGAGGAGCTGGCGACAGCAGGGCTCGGCGGCATCGAGGCCGACCACCCGGGCCACGCTGAGGACGAGGCCGCCTTCTGGCGCGGTGCGGCCAAACGCCTGGACCTGGTGGTGACCGGATCCAGCGACGACCACGGGGACCTGACCGGCCACCGCCTCGGTTGCCGGACGACCGCCCCCGAGGAGTACGCTCGCCTGATCGAACCGGCGACCGGAACCGCACCGGTCGCCGCCGAATAGGGTGCATCCTGTGGCGCTTGCTGCGATGCTCAGCGGCTTATCGGAGCCTTAGCCGCCGAATGGGATACTGCCCAGTCGCGTAGGCCGGGTACCCGCGGGGCCCGCGAGTCGGCGACAATGCCTCCAGGCCGCCAGGCCTCCAGCAGGTCCCGTAATCAGCAGAGTTCGGACGCACATCGAAGGGTCGGCACCGTGTTCTGGAAGCGGAAGGGCAAGAAGAAGGACGGCGACGAGGCCGGCGGTTCCGGCACGGCGTCAGCGGTGACGACCAAGAGCACCGACGCCGAGGACACCGCAGCGGGCAGCACCTCCGCCGATCCGGACGCGGCCCAGGACGACACTGCGGCCGAGACCGCGGCGCAGGAGCAGACCGGCGGTACCGCGACCGCTGCGGGCACCGGCGACGGCGCCCCCTCTGCTGACGGGGCGGACGGGTCCGGCGAAGCGGAACCGGCGGAGGCGGCCGGCTCCGAGGCCGCGGACTCCCGGACCGAGGACGCAGCAGCCGCGGACACCGACACCGCGGACACGGCAGCCGAGGACGCCAAGGACTCCAAGGATGCCGAGGACTCCGCGGACGGTGCCGAAACCGGCGCCGACGGCGCTGCGGCCGGGGCGGACGGCGACGAGGACGAGGACGAGGACGGCGACGAGTCCGATGCCGAGGACACCTCCGCGGTCTCCGCCGCGGGCAAGAAGCGTTCTCCCACGGCCGCCGAGGACCCTGAGATCCCCGGGGCCACCGAGCCCGACGAAGAGGGAGTCCAGCGGGTCCGCACCGTCGGCGTGCTCAAGGCAGAGGACGACGAGGTCGACGTCGTCAGCAACACTTGGATCGTCGACGCCGATGACGAAGGCGTCATCGTGGTCGACCCCGCGCACGACGCCGAAGCCATCATGGCGGCCGTCGGCGACCGCGAGGTTTACCTCGTGGCCTGCACCAACGGCTACAACACGCATATCGCCGCCGCCATCGAGGTGGCCGAGCGCGACGAGGCCCCCATCGCCCTGCACCGCCGCGAACTCCGCCCCTGGCGCCGCCTGCACGGCGCCGAGCACCGCCCCGACCTGGAGGTCGAAGGCGGCGGCTCGCTGAAAGCGGGCGACGTCGAGGTCGACATCCTTGCGATCCCGGGCACGTCCACCGGCAGCGTCGCCTACTACATCTCCGAGAAGGGCATCGTCTTCACCGGCGACTCGCTGCGCGCGGGCGAGGTCGGCACCGTGGCCGGCGGTTACATCAACTACACCCAGCAACTGCACTCCATCGGCGAGATGATCCTGACCCTGCCGCCGGACACCCGCGTCCTCCCCGACAGCGGCCCCGAGACCACCGTCGAGGAGGAGTCGGCCAACTTCGACTCCTGGGTCTAGCCGGACGAGCGACCGCGGGCCGGCCGCGCCGGTCGGCTGAGGCCTGGTGACCGGCCGGGCGGCGGGTTGTCCACAGGGCGGCTGGTTCGGGTGGCGCGGCCGGGGCCGAGTCGGCTTGACTTGAAATAAGGGGTCCCCCGGGACCCCGGGCATGGTCGTGCCCTGGTCCTTCGGCCGCGTCGGCACTGGCCGTGCGCTGCCGGGGCGACGGGTCGGTGGCGACCATGCAGAAATGCCCATTCCAGCTTTGAATTCCCGGCATTTCTGCATGGTCATCAGTGGGCGGGGCGGCCGGCGCTCGATCAGTGTGTCGATGTCGGCGCGCCGGTAGCGGCGGTGGCCGCTCAGGCACGGCGGTGGGCCCGGCCCGATCGCGGTGTCAGGGGGTGGGCCGGGTTCATCCCTCACCGCCGAGCTGCCGGGCAGGGACTGCTGCCCGCCTGCAAAGAAGCCCACAACGCCTCTCACCGCCAGGTCCGTGCCCGCGTGGAACACGTCTTCGCCCGCATGAAGAGCTGGAAGATCCTGCGCGACTGCCGCCTCAAGGGAGATGGCGTCCACCAGGCCGTGCTCGGCATCGCCCGCCTGCACAACCTCGCCCTCTCCGGGTGGACGTCCCCAGCCGCCCACCCGCTTCAACGCCGCTCACGTCGGAGACCATTTATGGGAAACCTTTAGAGCGCCGGGCAATATGAGACCAGCCTCAGCGCATCTACGGAACTCGATGGAGAGGGATGAAATGACGATTTGCGATGAAGTGGGAAAAATCCTCTATCTGGTTGACCGCAAAGACACCGTCGAGCATCTCATCGACTGGCCTGCGGTTGAAGAATCGCTGGGGTATGCCTTGCCGTCTGACTATAAGCAGTTGTGCCAGCTCCTGGGGCCGGGGAAATTCAAGGACTTCTTGTGGTTGCTGCATCCGAACAAGTCGGAGGGACCGGACCTGGTCAGCGTAGAAAAGTCCACGTACATGAGGGAGATTGTGGACATGCTCGTCGAGGAGGAGCGAAAGGACACAGAGAACGCAAACGCGGGACAGTTGCCGGTCATCCCGATAGGGGTGGACGGAAAGGCGATTGATCCTCCTCTTGATGATGAGGAGGAGTGGCAACCCTCCTTCGTTGCCGGACAGCTTCATCCTTGTTTCGAAACCGACAACGGAGATATCGGGTTCTGGATTGCCCATTCCGAGGATCCCGATGAGTGGACCATTGGGTTCAATGCAAGTCGCGATATGCATGTACGTCTCACGGCTCAGTCACTGAGTCAATACCTGCGATCCTTCCTGGAGGCGGAGGACGAGGGAGACTTCGACGAGGAGGGATGCGATGACGTACCTCTCTTCTCTCCCGCTTCCTCTCCTGAGCCCGCATCGTAGGACTTGGCGGACCCTCCGGCGCCAGGAACCCTGGGGAAGCCTCACGCCAGAGATCATTTACGGGACAGCCTTTAGGCAGTCCTTCAGCGGTACGGTGTCGCTTAACGCACTTAACGGGAGCCGAGATGCCATCTGCTGACGGCCTGCGGTTGCCATCCAAGAGTCGGGATTGAGCTATGCGGCTCTGGCACGCCGGATTCAGACCGTCGCCGGAGAGAACGGCGACGACGTGCAGCTTCGGCGTCGCGGTGCGCGATATGAAGAACCGGGAACGTGGACACCTCGCGCGGCCGTCTGAAGAATGGGCGTCATCACTGGCGGCTGTACGGTCGGGCGGACTGTAGCCCGCCACTCGCCACCCCTTCTGCGACCCCCTTCAGCCTGCGGGCCGCGGGGGTTTCGTCGTGTCAGGGAGCGTATCCATGACCTGCGGCCCGGGGTGGCCATCGCCGGCCCGCCGTCGAACTACACCCCGCCGCGCTCCTTGGTCTCGATCTGGTTCCAGAACGCCGTGAGCGCCTCGGCCGTGGTTTCGGGGGCTTCGACGTTGGGGGAGTGGGCGGCGCCCGGGATTACGACCCGTTGGGCGCCGAGGCGCTCGGCCATAGCCGATTGGGCCTCGGGCGGCCAGGCATCGTCGTTCTCGCCGTAGAGCACCAGCATGGGCAGCGCCGACCGGGCGAGTTCGGGAGTGCGGTCGGTGGCGGTGAGCAGCTCCTCGGCCATGTGGACCAGCGCGTCGGGATGGTTGGCGAGCATGCGCTCGCGCAGGAACTCGTAGATCTCGGGGGAGACCCCGCTGTTGCGGGTCTGGGTCTCCAGGTGCTCGGCCCAGATCTGGGCCAGGCGTTCGCGCGTGCGCGTGCGGCCTATGGCCGACACCAGGCGCCGGGCGTTGTCGGCGCGGGCGCCGCCGATGGCGGAGGGGCCCGAACTCATCATGGCGAAGGACAGCAGCGGCACGGCCGCCGAGATGGCGGTCTCGCGGGTGACCAGTCCGCCGAAGGAGTGGCCGAGCAGGTGCACCGGCCCGTCGTCGAGGGTTAACGCGATCTCGCCCACGACCCGGCCCAAGCCGGCGTGGGTGTAGTCGGCGGGGTCGACCAGGCCGGGGGACTGGTACTGCCCCGGCATGTCGATGGCGGTCACCGCGCGTCCGGCCGCCGCAAGGGTCTGCAGCAGGCCGATGAAATCCTCTTTGCTGCCTGTGTAGCCGGGAACGAGCAGCGCAGGCTGCCGTTCGCAACCGCCCGCGGCCGGTGTGGCCTGCAGCGCCGCGACGCCGCCCAAGGGTGTGCGGATGGTGGCGCGCCGTACACCGGGCGGAAGGCTCAGGAAACGAGGAGTACTCACGTCGGATCACTATATGCGCCGTTACCGACCGTTGACGTGCGTGCTTCAGCGGGTGCGGATGCGGCCCGCGGGCGGCCGTGCGGGCGCTCGGCGGGCGGATGCCGACGGGGGACAAGCGCGGGGCCGCGGGGTGCGGCCCGAGGCGGGCCGTTTCCCATCCGCGGGGCCTCCGGCTCCGGCGCGCACCGGCCGCAGCGCCGGCGCTGCGGTGGTGCGGGGGCCTGGGCGAGCCGCGGTTGTGCGGCCCACGCAGTGGCCCGGTCGGCGGTTCCGCCGACCCGGGCGCGGTCGCGGCCCTGCTGCGCGGTCGCGACCGACACGGTTGCCGCTGCTCGGACCGCGGGATCAGTCCTGGTCGTTCTTGGGCTGGTCGACACCGCTGCGGGTGCGCCGGCGGCGCCGCCTGCGGGGTGCCGGGGCCGCGCCCGCGGATTCGCTCTGCTGCGGAGATTCGGCCGCGTCGCTGTTGGCGGTGCCGGTTCCGGCACCGGCAGTGGCCCCGGCGGTGGTGCTGGAGGCGCCGGTGTCGGAGCTTCCGGTGCGGCGGGTGCGCTTGCGGTTGCGGTTGCGTCCGCCGGTGCTGCGCTCGCCGGTCTCGCTGCGGCCGCCGCTATCGCCGCCGCGTCCGCTGCGGCCGTTCTTGGTGCCGCTGTCGGACCGGCCCCCCTTGCCGCCGCGCTGTTCGCCGCGGTGCGGGCCGGTGTCGCCGATGTCCTCGACCTCCTCGGCCTCCAGACCGGCGCGTTCGCGGCGGTCGGCGGTGAGGCGGCCCTTGGTGCCGGCCGGGATCCCGATCTCCTCGAAGAAGTGCGGGGAGGTGGAGTAGGTCTCGGCCGGGTCGGTGTGGTCAAGGCCGAGCGCGCCGTTGATGAGCTTCCAGCGCGCGACCTCCTGCCAGCTGATGAAGGTCACCGCGGTGCCGTGGCGTCCGGCGCGGCCGGTGCGGCCGATCCGGTGGGTGTAGGTTTTCTCGTCCTCGGGGCACTCGTAGTTGACCACGTGGGTGACGTCGTCGACGTCGAGTCCGCGCGCAGCGACGTCGGTGGCCACCAGCACGTCGATCTTGCCGGAGCGGAAGGCCCGCAGAGCGCGTTCGCGCTGGCTCTGGCCGAGGTCGCCGTGTACCGCGGCCGCGGCGAACCCGCGGTCCTTGAGTTCGGCGGCGACCTTGTCGCAGGCGCGTTTGGTCTGGCAGAACACCATGGTCAGCCCGCGGCCCTCGGCCTGCAGCAGCCGCGCGAGCATCTCGGGCTTGTCCATGGGGTGGGTGCGGAACACGTGCTGGACGATGTCCATGATGCGGGTCTGGCCCGGATCGTCGTCGTCGCCGGCGCGCACGTGGGTGGGTTGGCGCAGGTAGTTGCGCGACAGGGAGACGATTTCGCTCGGCATGGTGGCCGAGAACAGCATCACCTGGCGCTGGTCGTCGGGGATCTTGGTCAGGATCCGCTTGATGTCGGGCAGGAAACCGAGGTCGAGCATTTTGTCGGCCTCGTCCAGGACCACCGTTGAGACGTCCTGCAGGTTCAGGTGGTTCTGGTTCTCCAGGTCGAGCAGCCGGCCGGGGGTGCCCACGACGATGTCGACACCGTTCTTGAGGGCGTCGATCTGCGGCTCGTAGGCCCGGCCGCCGTAGACGGTCAGGATCCGGGCGCCGGTGCGCTTGCCGGCCGTGGTGAGGTCGGCGGCGACCTGGATGGCGAGTTCGCGGGCCGGTACGACCACCAGGGCCCGCGGCCGCTTGCTCGTGCCCGGTGCCGCCTGCGCGTTCTGCAGCAGAGGCAGCCCGAAGGCAAAGGTCTTACCGGTACCGGTGCGGGCCTGGCCGATGATGTCGGAGCCCGCGAGGGCGATCGGGAGGGCGAGGTTCTGGATCGGGAAGGGATCGACGATCCCTTCGGCTTCGAGAGCGTCCGCGATCTCGGTGCTCACACCGAGTCCGCGGAACGTCTGCCGTTCTTCGTTGGTGCCTGTGCTTGTCAGGGCTCATGCCTCCATCTAGGCGGGCCGCACTTGCGTTCGTGGCCGTGGTGTATGGCGGACGCGGCCCGGGGCCGGGCCTGCGTGCTCCTCGCGCTCGTGCCCGGCTGCGGGCTCGGCAAGCGCGTCTCGGGGTTCGGTTGGCTCCCCGGCGCGGCCTGGTGGCGCGGCTCGGAGCGGTGTGTCCGCCATCTGTCGCCGGTGTCGGTAACCGGGTGCCGACGGGTGCGGTAGGGCGCGTGCGAAAGGCTCTTGCGCACTTCCATACTCCTCGCCGGCCGGGGAAAGGCACCCCGGCACGATCGGGCAGTCGACGCTGACGCTCCCTCGTTCACCCTGGCGTCCTTGGCGCCGGCGACGGTTGTTGTCATGGTTTGCCGCGGAGCACGCCGCGCGCCGGCCGCGAGGGGAGGCGCGCGGGCTCGCCGCGCGCGGCCTTGCAGCAGCACGCCTGTTTCCGCGGCGGGCGCGGCAGACTGCGGTGAGGCTGCGCGCGATGGCCGCTCCTGGCAACCACTGACGGAGATTCTATCCTGCCGCTTGCCTGCTGGATATGCCGTCTTCGGGCACGGAGCGGAAGAGCGGTGTCACTCTCGCGGTATGCTCCTCGCCGGCTTGCAACGCACGGCCGCGGGTGAATAGTCCCGGGCGGAGCCGGTGTCCCGCAGGAGCGATAACCTGTCGGCCATGACCATCGGCCGTGGCAAGGGAATCCGCATGCGATCACAGCGGGCGCTGCGCAGCGCCGGGCTCGCGCGTACCGTCCAGGCGGCTGGCGGGCAGCGGTGAGCGGGCAGAGCGGTACCGCCTCCGGTCCGTCCGGGTCCGCTGCCGAGGTCGGCACCGGTGTGGTCGACCTGCTGGGGCTGCTGGCCTACGCGCGGCTGGTCGCGTTCTTCCGGCTGGCCGGCGACGCCGAGCTGGCGCCGACCCTTGCGGGCAAGGGCTCGTTGGCCGACCTCGCCGCGGCCGAGCACGCGAACTACCGGCGGCTGCACGACCGCCTCGCCGAGCTGGGGGTCGACCCGGAGTCGGCGATGGAGCCGTTCGTCGAGCCGCTGGATGCCTGGCACGCGCGCACCGAGCCGCAGAGCTGGTTGGAGAGCCTGGTCAAGGCCTATGTCGGCGAGGGCATCGCCGGCGACTTCTACGGCCGCGTTGCCGAGTTGGCCGACGAGCGCACCCACGAGCTGATCCGCGGCACCCTCGTGGAGTCCTCGCGCGCCGAGTTCGTCGCCGCGCAGGTGCGGGCGGCCATCGGCGATGATCCGCGGTTGGCCGGCCGGTTGTCGCTGTGGGCCCGCCGGCTGGTGGGCGAGGCGCTGAGCCAGGCGCAGGTCGTCGCCGCGCGGCGGCCCGCCTTGGCGGCACTGCTCGGTGCGGGCGGACACGGCGCCGAGACCGCCGGTGCCGAGGCGGCCGAGGCCGCCGACCTGGCCCGGGTGAGCCGGATGTTCGCCGATCTCACCGAGGCCCACACCGCGCGGTTGGAGACCATGGGCCTGAGCACCTGAGCGCGGCAGCGGGCCGCCGCGCGGCGGCCCGCTGCCGACCGTGCGGGGGGTTTGCCCTGGGCGTCCGTCTTGGGAGCTTTGCAATAGGAAGTCATATTTCTTCTAATTTTCGGATATAGTCGAGCAGGTTCTTTCCCTGTCCCCGGCACTGAGGTAGCTATCCATGCGTCCTGGGTTCTTTGCCGAAGGCCCACTGGCCCGGCTGTCCCGCGAGTTCGGACTGCTCGGTCCCCTTGGCGAGGCCACGGAACCCTGGATGACCGCTGAGCTGGACCAGCACGCCGCGGCGGTGCGCGACTCCATCGGCGCCGACGGCGGAACGCTGACCAGGTTGAGCCTCACCCGCTACCTCGACGGGTTCATGGACGGCTGCCGCGAACGCGGCTGGCACTCCGGCGGCGACGGCTACGACTGGGAGACCCTGCGCGTGTTGGCGGTCTGCCGGTTGGCGAAGGAACACGGTTTCGTCCGCTAGGTTTGATCCCAGCCGCGGCGGGGGGCCGGTCGGCGCGCCTGCGGTGATCTGCGAAGTCCCCCCGCGAACGTGGTGACTGCGCGTAAGCTTGGCCCGATCCGGGGTGGCCCCGCAGCTCGCGGCAGCGGCGCACCGGCGCGTTGGCGCCCCGGAGCCCGGTGTTGGGACGCGGGCCCGCACGAAACCCGCAAGGGACCGCACTCTGGGACGAGTATGCGCGGTGCTGCGGCACCGCAAGAAAGGAAGAGCGCATGAGGAGCGGCCGACACGGTGCGGCTCGACCGCCGATCGGCGTCCTGGTTCAGCAGGACCGCGTCGACTTCTTGTTGTTCATCTCGATCATGGTGGTCGCACTGGCGGTCATGGTGCTCATCGGCATCGGCTGGGCGGCCGTGGCGTTCTGGGTTTCGGTGATCCCGCTGATCGTCGGCGGAGTGCTCATCGTCCGGCGCATCCTGCGCCTTTCCCGCGAGGAGCTCGGCAACGACGAACTGCTCTGAGCGCGCCGGCGCCGAGCGGGCGGCATCGGCGGAGCGCGGCTTCGTGCGCTAGCGGACAGTACAAGGGCGGGACCGCTCGGCGGCCCCGCCCCTGCTTATGCCCTCCAGCGGTCGACCAAGGCGGGTACGGTCGCGGCCGGCGCCGCGCACCGCGGTAAGCCTGGCGGGCCTACCTCTCTGGCGGACGTGGCGACTGCTCGCCGCCGGGGCTGCTGCCGGTTGCGGCCGCTCCGCCCGCCGATGCGGTTCCCCGGGAGCTGGGCTCGCGCGGTGCCTGCGGCGGCGCGCCCGCACCCTGGTCCATGGCGTCGGAACGCCCGGCGCGGTAGTTGGCGTCCTCGCGCAGCCGACCGGTTTCGCGTTCGGCGGTATCGAGCCAGCCTTCCCAGCGCTGCTGCATCGGCCGGACCAGGCCGCCGCCGACTCCGACGATCAGGATGCCCGCGACCGTGGCGAGCACGGCGATCAGTACGGGCCGCGTGACGGTGGTGGCGACGTTCATCTGGTTCAGCGCCGCGATGATACCGAGCGCCATGATGAAGGCGCCGGCGATGTTGCCCAGCAGGCGGCCGTAGTTGAAGCCGGCCAGGGCATTGGAGATGATGTCGCGCGCGGCTTTGGCGATCATGCCGGCCACCACGACGATGACCAGCGCGATGATGGCGAGCGGGATCCAGCTCACAACGTCGTTCAGCAGTTGGGTGATCGGGTTGTTGGCCCCGAAGACGCTGAAGGCGAGCTGCAGCACGATCAGCAGGCCGACGTAGTAGACGATCTTTCCGGACAGTTCGCTGGCACTGTAGCGGCTGCGCTGGAAGTACTCACCCACGCCGCTGCGGTCGAGGCCGCGGTCGAGACCGGCCTTGGCCAGGCCTTTGCCCACCAGGCGGCCGATGATCTTGGCAACGATCCAGCCGAGGACCAGGATCACCAGGAATGCCGCCAGCAGTGGAACGAATGAGGCGACGGCGCTCCAGGCGTCCGTTAATCCCTGTTGGATGTTCATGCGTTTCACCCCCATGGCGCCCCGCCGGTACCCGGGTTCCGTCCCGCGTCCGCCCGGCGAAACCGAGACGAATCATTCTCACCTCGGCGATTACCCGCTAACGGACGTACCGAATCACCGAAAAGTTACGGTTGGATACGTAAAGTAACTTTTGACTGGAGGCTGGTGTGCGCATGGTGAACCGATGCAGCCGAAACCGGAGCCCGGCTCCGCTGTAGTCGCGGTCAGCCGCGGGTGAGGTCCCAACCGCTGATACCGCGCCAGGCCAGCCGCGCGATGAGCTGTTCGGCGGCCTCCTGCGGGATGGTGCCGAAGTTGCTCAGCCAGTACCGGGCGCTGGTCTCGGCCATGCCGACCAGCCCGATACTCAGCAAGTGCGCCTCTTCGTCGGAGATGCTGGTGTCCTGCCGGATGACATCGCTGATCAGTTCGGCGCAGCGCTGCAGGGTCTGCTCGGTCTTGTCGCGCACCGCGGCGACATTGCGCAGGTCCGACTCGAAGACCAGCCGGAACGCCTCGCCCTCGCCGGCGACGAAATCGAAGTAGGCCTGGAAACTGGCGGTAACCCGCTGGCGGTTGTCGTCGGTGCTTTCGAGCGCCTCGCGCTGTTTCTCGATCAGCGCCTCGGAGTGCTGTTCGAGCAGCGCCAGATACAGTTCCAGCTTGCCGGGGAAATGCTGGTAGAGCACGGGCTTGCTGACACCGGCGCGCTCGGCGATCTCGTCCATCGCGGCGGCGTGGTAGCCCTGGGCGACAAAGATCTCCTGCGCGGCTGCCAGCAACTGCCGCCGGCGCGCCAGCCGCGGCAGGCGGGTTCCCCGCGGGCGGGCGTCTGAAGGAGCTGTCACGGCAACACCCTCCGAACTCCTCGCGGCCTTAGAGGCTGCCGCGCTCGACGACCTTGCACTGCAACGCACCAGCGGATCCGGTAACAGCGGCCTCGACCCGGCGCATCCCCATTATCTTACTCGCACGTAGGTTCGCCGCCGCCAGCCCGCCCCGCAGCCCGGTCAGCGGTATTCGTCCTCGTCCAGCTCGACTTCGCGGAGCTGTTCGACGGCGTCGGCCTCGGAGACCTCGTCCTCGGCGGCCAGCCGGCCGCGCCGGGTCCAGTCGTCCTCAGCAGCGGCGACATCGGCGCGCTGCTCGCTGAGATCGGCCTCGGAAACCTCGTCCTCGGCGGCCGACCGGCCGCGCCGGGGCTGGTCGCCGCCCACTGCGGCCACATCGGCGCGCTGCTCGCTGAGATCGGCCTCGCCGCGCTCCATGGAGCGCTCGTCGTCCGGCGGCTGAGAGGTCACTGGCTGTTCCCCCGTTCGTGGTCGGGTCCCCTTTTCACCGTACTCGCCCAAGGTACTGGGCAGGGCTGAGCGCGCGGAAACGACCGGTGCCCCGCGGGGCTCGGCCCGGCCTGCGTCCACAGGCGCACCGGCCGTGCTTGCGTGCGCGCGTGCGGTTCTGGAGCATGGGCAGCACATGGACGAAAGGCGGCGCGGGCAGCAGCGGCTCCACCATACGTTCCAACCTGCGCAGCACCGCAAGCGTCGGCGACCTTGAGGAGGGAGGCCCCAGCATGGCCGATCCCAACGGGACCCTGCCGGGCGAACTCGTCGATGTGGGCGCAGACCAGCAGGTCTTCGTCCGCTCCGACCCCCCTGGCCGGCACCGCGGCCACCGCCACCGGGCCGTCTACGTCCACGGGCTCGGCGGTTCCTCCGCCAACTGGACCGACCTTATGGGCCTGCTATGCCCCGAATGGGCCGGCCAGGCGCTCGACCTTCCCGGGTTCGGCGGCTCCCCGCCGCCGCCCACCGGCGACTACAGCATTGACGCCCACGCGAGCACCGTTGCGCGCCTGATCGCGGCCGGCGACCACCCGGCCCACCTGATCGGCAACTCCATGGGCGGCGCCGCGGCCGTGCGCGTGGCCGCCGAACGCCCCGACCTCGTGCGCTCGCTGACCCTGGTCTCGCCGGCGCTGCCCGACCTCCGCCCGCGGCTGATCCCCTACCAAATGGCGGCCGCCGTCGTGTTCCCGGTGCTGGGGCCGGCCGTCTACGGGCTGATCCAGCGCCGCCCGCCCGAGGTCCGCGTGCAGGAAATGATCCACACCACCTTCTTCGACCCCTCCGCCGCATCGCCGCAGCGGGTCCTTGAAGCGCTCGAGGCCGAACGCCAACGCGACACCCAGGGCCACGCCCGCACCGCGGTACTCGAATCCCTGCGCGGCATGGTCGGCGAGTACCTGCGGCTGGGGCACCGCTCGCTGTGGGCGCAAGCCGGCCGCGTGCAGTGCCCGGTACTGCTGATGTACGCGACCGGCGACCGGTTCGTAAACCCGCACATGGCCGCCCGGGCGGCGCACGCCTTCGGCCGCAGTCGGCTGGTACTGATGCCCGAAACCGGGCATGTGCCGATGATGGAACGCCCTGAGCGGGTGGGGCGCGAAGTCCGCACGTTCCTGCGCAGCGTCGACACCCGGCGGCCGGTGCGCTCGGGCGCCGGCCCGGCGTAAAACCTCGGTCCGCAGTGGGAATGCCAAACCCCACCCCGTAGGTTGGTAATGAGTGCAAGCTCGTCACGTGCCCGTACGCCCCAGTGTCCGCCGGCGACGCCCCGGGGACGTGACACCAACGAGGAATGCTGAGGAGCTGCTGTGTCGCTGCCGCCGCTGGTCGAACCGGCCGACGAGCTCACCGTCGACGAGGTTCGCCGCTACTCCCGCCACCTGATCATCCCCGATGTGGGCATGGCCGGCCAGAAGCGCCTGAAGAACGCGAAGGTGCTGGTGGTGGGCGCCGGAGGGCTCGGCTCGCCCGCGCTGCTGTACCTGGCCGCCGCCGGTGTGGGCACATTGGGCATCATCGATTTCGACGAGGTCGACGAATCCAACCTCCAGCGCCAGGTCATCCACGGCCAGAGCGATATCGGCAAGCCCAAGGCCGAATCGGCGCGCGAGAGCATCGAGGAGATCAACCCCTACGTCAAGGTAAACCTGCACAAGGAACAACTTGACTCCGAGAACGCCCTGGAGATCTTCCGGGGCTACGACCTGGTTCTCGACGGCACGGACAACTTCGCCACCCGCTACCTGGTCAACGACGCCTGCGTGCTGCTGAACATGCCCTACGTGTGGGGCTCCATCTTCCGCTTCGACGGCCAGGTCAGCGTCTTCTGGAACGAGTACGGCCCGCAGTACCGCGACCTCTACCCCGAGCCCCCGCCGCCCGGGATGGTCCCCTCCTGCGCCGAAGGCGGCGTCCTGGGCGTGCTGTGCGCCTCGATCGGCTCGGTCATGGTCAACGAGGCCATCAAGCTCATCGCCGGCATCGGCGACCCGCTGGTGGGCCGGCTGATGATCTTCGACGCCCTGGAGATGACCTGGAAGACGGTCAAGGTCCGCAAGGACCCCGAGGGCGAGCCCATCACCGAGCTCATCGACTACGAGGCGTTCTGCGGCGCGGTCTCCGACGAAGCCGAGCAGGCCGCCGCCGACTCCACCATCACGGCCGGCGAGCTCAAGGACATGATGGACAAGGGCGAGGACTTCTACCTCGTCGACGTCCGCGAGAAAAACGAGTACGAGATCGTCAACATCCCCGGCGCCGTCCTGATCCCCAAGGGCGAGTTCCTCAACGGCGAGGCCTTCGGCAAGCTGCCGCAGGACAAGCGGCTCGTGCTGCACTGCAAGTCGGGCGCGCGCTCGGCCGAGGCACTGGCCGCGGCCAAGGGCGCCGGCTTCGGCGACGCCGTCCACGTCGGCGGTGGCGTGCTGGCCTGGGTCAACCAGGTCGACCCCAGCCTGCCGTCCTACTAGGCCCACTAGGTCCGAATCTCCGACGCCCGGCCGGGGCGGCGCAGCCAATGGCCGCCACCGGGCCGCGCCCATCGGGCGCCCGGGCAATAGCACAGGCCGCCGCGGTGCAGCACCGCGGCGGCCTGCTGCGTCTGCGGGCGGGCGCAGGTGCCGCGCGCCGGATCCGCCGTTGGCCGCCGCCGCTTCGGGGTAGCAGGCCCCGGACCGGCACCCGACGGCCACCTGGAGGTGGATGCACCATGCGGATCACCGGACGCTGGGCGGACTGGTTGGCGCTGATCACGGGCATCGCCGTGGTGATCAGCCACATCTGGCACCAAATGCTCGGATTCGACATGGTGGTGCTGTTCCTGACCGGTGTGCTCATCACGTTTCTGGCGTGCCTGTCGATCATCCACCCGGAGCTGTTCGTCGCCGAGGCCGTGCTGGTGGCGGCCGGGCTGTTCCTGATCGCCACCCCGTGGATCCTCGGCTTCGACACCTCCCTCGCCGCGGCTCTGACCTCCTGGATCGGCGGCGCGATCACCGTGCTCGCCGGCCTGGCCAACCTGCCGGCCGCCACGGCCCTGTACCGGCGCATCGTCCCGCCCCAGCCCAAGCCCACGAGCGGTTCGGCGGCCTCCTGACCCCGGTTGCGGGCTCGGTAGGCTCGGCGCATGCCGCACGCGTTCAGCCGCCCCACCGAGTACGTCGAACGCGTGCTCGATGTAGCAGAGCAGATTCCGCCCGGCCGGGTCATGAGCTATGGCGATATCGCCGAGTACCTGGGTGAGGGCGGTCCGCGCCAGGTCGGATCGGTGATGTCGGCCTGGGGCGGCGGTGTGTGCTGGTGGCGGGTCATCCGCGCGGACGGCAGCCCGCCGCCCGGCCACGAGGTCGAGGCCCTGCAGCACTACGCGGCCGAATCGACCCCGATGCGCCCGCGCGGCGACCGCGTTGACATGCGCGAGGCCCGCTGGGACGGCGCCGGCGGGGCCGTCCCCCAGCACATGGGGCAGCCGGACGACTGGATGCCGTAGCCCGTTGCCGCGCCCAGGCGGCGGCCGGTGCCGCTCAGCGCGGGTTCGCGGGTCCGGATCCCGCCGCGGCGGTGGTCACGCCTCCCGCTGCTGCGCGGCCAGGAAATGGGCGGTGTCGGCGGTGTTGGTGTAGAGCCGCCGGTAGTGCTCGTAGAACCCGTCGTAGCGGCGGGTGCGCTCGGAGTCCGGCCGCACGATCGCCGCCACGGGGTTCCACGTCCGCGCGTCCTCGGCCGCACCGACGGCGCGGGCGGCCAGGAACGCGTCGCCCAGGCACGCACCGATCGTCTCGGCCGGGACCTGCTGCTCGCGGCCGGTGACGTCGGAGACGATCTGCGGCCACAGCGCCCCGCGGGTGCCGCCGCCCACTGCGACGAGGGTTTCGGGCTCCCCGCCGGCGGCGCGCATCGCCTCCAGGTTGTGCCGCACGCCGTAGGCCGTGGCCTCCAAGGCCGCGCGGTACAGCTCGGCGCGCCCGTGCCCGGTGGTCAGGCCCAGGACCGCGCCGCGGGCGTCGGCGTCGAACAGCGGAGTCCGCTCGCCCGCGAAGTAGGGCAGCATCAGCAGGCCGCGGCTGCCCGCGGGGACCGCGGCCGCCTCCTCCACCAGTTCGGCGAAGTCTCCGCCGACCAGGCCGCGCAGCCAGTCCGTGATCGCGCCCGAGGTGGCCATGCCCGCTGCAAGGGTCGTGGTGCCGGGGAACGCGCCGCGGGTGGTCCACAGCCCCGGTGCGTGCCGCGCCTCGTTGAGCACCTGCACGAGGAACATGGTCGTGCCGTACATGACCATGGTGTCGCCCGGCCGGTACACGCCCGCGCTGGCCGCCTCGGCCCAGGCGTCGATGGTGCCGGCGGTGACCGGCAGCCCTGCCGGAAGCCCGGTGGCGCGGGCCGCCTCGGCGGTGACGGTGCCGGCGGCCTCGGTCGGCCAGCGCAGGTCGGGCAGCGGCAGGCCCGGGGCGACCGCCTCGGCCCAGTCGCGCGCCCAGGTGCCGGTGTTCATGTCGTAGAGCGGGTCGCACTGGCTTGCGGAGTGGTGGTCGAGCACGTAGGCGCCGGTGAGGCGGTGTACCAGAAACGAGCTCGCCATCAGCCACATACGGGTGCGGGCGTAGACCTCGGGCTCGTTGCGCGCCAGCCAGCGCAGCTTGGGGCCGACGGCCTGGGAGGTCAGCGGGCTGCCGCCGCGGGCGAGGATCGCCTCGGCGCCGAACTCGCCGGTGAGGTCGGCGATTTCCGCAGTGGCCCGGGTGTCGACGCCGTAGAGGATGGCCGGGCGCAGCGGCGTGCCGCTGCCGTCGGCCGGCAGCAGGCAGGGGCCGATGCCGCTGACACCCAGCCCGGCGAGCGGGCGGCCTTCGGCGGCCTGCACCAGTGTCCGGGTGATCTCGACGAACCCGTCCCACCAGTCGGTCTCGGCGTCGTGCTCCACGTGGCCGGGCGCGGGGATGCTGACCCGGTGCCCGCGGGTGGCCTTGGCCAGGACCCGCCCGTCAGGAGTGGCCAGCGCCCCCTTGGAGCCGGAGGTGCCGATGTCCACTCCGAGGAGGAGACCGGTTGCGGTGCTCATTCGTCGACCGTCCTCATGTCCGCGCCTTTCCGTTTTCCCGGCTGCCCGCTGCCTGCCTGTCCGCTTGCCTGCTCGCCGGCGCGCCCGGCCGCCCGCTCGCTTGCCCGCCCGGAGCCTGCGCGCCGGACCGCGTGTGTGCCCGCCTCAGCCGCGGGTGAACTCGTCCAGAGTGATCCCCAGCAGCTCGGCCACCGCCCGCAGCTCGGCGCGGTGGTCGCCCGGCACGGCGTGCAGGTGGTTCGCGCCGAAGCGGGAGAGGAAGTCGCCGGCGTGGGCATCCAGCTTGGCGAAGGCGTGCGGCCACTCCGGGGTGGAGCGGTTCATCAGCTCCTCGTTGGTGGCGCGGTCGAAGGACTGGAGGTCGCCGAGCATCAACTGGAGCCGGTACTCGCCGTCCTTGCGGGTCAGGCGGGCCAGGGTCATTTCGCCGGGGGCCGCGATGTGGTGGACCGAGGCGCCGCCGGCCGGGAAGAAGAACACCTCGGGGTAGAGGTGGACGCCGGCCAGGTTCTCGGCGGGGTCGTCGCTGCGCGCCGCGAACCAGGTGGCGTGCTGCCCGGAGTTGCACAGGTCCCAGGTGTCCAGGTCCGCGTGGTAGTGGCGGACGTCGGCGAAGAGCACCGGGGTGTCGGCGACGTGCTTGAGGAGCTGCATGGTCAGCGCGCCGTCCATGTCGGCCTCGGTCGCGCAGACGTGGGTCGCCTTGGGACCGCGCCAGTCGTAGGGGTCGTTGAGCAGTGCCTCGGCGATGTCCATCGTGGCGAAGTGCCCCGTCAGCTCCGGCTGGCCCTTGATGCCGGAGAAGTCGAGGTTCCACTCGTCGATCAGCTCGCGCATGGCCAGGTAGGAGCCGATCTGGCGCTCCAGCAGCGCGGGGGTGAGCTTGTCGCCGTCGTAGTGCACCGTGGCGTGGCGCTCCAGCCATTCGCGGCCGGCCTTGAGCTCGGCCGGGTCGGCGGCCGCGGCGCGCCGCACGATCTCCCACTGGTCGATCTCCTCGACGTCGATGCCGAAGAGCCGCTGCCACTGGTCGGTGTTGGCAACCGCGGTGTTCATGCCCATGGGGCGGCCGCCGATGCGCCCGAACGTGGAGCCGCGCAGCCGCCGCACCGCGGCGGCGGCCACCGCCCGCTGCGAGATCCCGGCGGCCAGCTCGGGGTCGGCGGTATCGCCCCACAGCCGGGTGTGGGCGCGGCCGATCTGGTCGAGCGCGCCGCCGGCGGCCAGCATGCCGACCATGCCCGGCTGGACCGGGTCGGTGTTGGACATCAGGACAAGCGGCGTGGTCAGGGCGTCGGCGGCGAGCATGGTGAAGTGCGGAAACGCCCAGACCGAGTAGTGCAGCACGGTGATGTCGGCCCCAGCGGCGGCGACCTCGGCCGCCACCGAACGGGCGAGGGTGTTCGTGCTGACCGCCGCGGATCCGCGGACGACCTCGTGCCCGGCGGCGCGCAGCCCCTCGGCCAGGCGGGCCTCGTTCGCGGCGACGAACTCGGCGACGTCGGCATGCACATGCTCGCGACCGTCGGAGATGCTGATGACGCCAATGCGGGCCACGGTGCCTCCCTTGCGTTGGCGGAGTCCGCCCGCGGTGCGCGGCAGCCCTCGGCGGGCGCGCTGAGCGATACCCCACGTAAGAAATCGATTTCTGAGACGCTATTGTGGGAGCCTGCGTTAGTCAATACTTGGGTCGGCCCGCCGGCCGCGGGACCGTGGACCGCGGCCGGCGGCCTCCACCAACAGGGCTGCAGGGCGACAGGGCAACGGAGGCGGCGATGGCGACCATCAGCGACGTGGCAGCGCGGGCTGGGGTGTCGGTGGCCACGGCATCGCGCGCGCTCAACGGCAAGGCGACGGTCGATCCCGCCATGGTGGCGCGGGTGCTGGCGGCGGCCCAGGAGCTCGACTACCGGCCCAACGCCCTGGCGCGCAACCTGCGGCGCCAGGCGACGAACGTCATCGCCCTGGTCATCTCCGATGTGGAGAACCCGTTTTTCACCGCGATCGCGCGCGGCGTCGAGGACGTGGCCCAGGCCGGCGGCTACTCGGTCCTGCTCTGCAACTCCGACGAAAGTGCCGAGAAGGAGCGCGAGTACATCCGCGTGGCAATACAGGACCGCGTCGCCGGGGTGATCATCTCCAGCACGGGCGACGACGGGAACATGGAGCTGCTGCGCGCCAGCGGCATGCCGATGGCCGCGGTCGACCGCCCCGCTCCGGGCGAACCCAGCGACACCGTGCTCGTCGACACCCGCCAGGCCGCCGGCGAGGCCACCCGCCACCTGCTGTCCCAGGGCTACAGCCGGGTCAGCTGCATCACCGGGCCGGCCGGGATCCGCACCGCCGACGACCGCCTGGCCGGCTACCGCGAGGCATTGCGCGCAGCCGGCGCCCGCGGCTCGCCGCGCCTGGTGCGGCGGGCGCCGTTCAAGCAGGAGGGCGCCGCGGCTGCGGCGCGCCAGCTGCTGGACCGCCCGGAGCGCCCCGATGCGGTACTGGTCGCCAACAGCGCCATGGCGACCGGGGTGCTGCACACCATGCTCGAACTGGGGCTGCGGCCGGGCAGCGACGTGGGCGTGGTCGCCTTCGACGAGGCGCCGTGGGCGACGCTGGTCGACCCGCCGCTCTCGGTGGTCTCCCAGCCGGCCTACGACGTCGGCACGACTGCGGCCCACCTGCTGCTGGCGCGCATCGCCGACACCTCGCGGGCACCCAACACCACGGTGCTGCAAGCCAAGCTCGTCGAGCGGGGCAGTTCCCGCAAGGAACGCCGGGAGAGCCGGGCGGGCAAGGAGTAGGAGCCGGGGCGTAGCCCGCCCCGCCGCGGGCCGGCGGATAGCGGCCGAGCGCCTTCCGGGGCGGGCCGGCGCCGGCCCGCCCCGGAAGGCGTCTGGGAAAGGCGCCGCGGCGGACGGGTCCGGGGCGCCTGCCGGGTTATCAGAGCCCGCGGACCAGCCGATCGTCCACCGGCGGCAGGGTGAAGGGCCGGTGCGGCAGCGTCTGGTACCAGTAGGCCACCGAGGACACGTCGTCGCTGCGCTTGTTCGCGTGGCCGTGTTCGATGGTCACCCGGATGGAGCGCTGGAAGACGACCGGGTCCTCCACGTGGAAGCGGTACAGCGATATCTGGCCGCTCCAGTTCGGCCCGCCCGGAAGCGTGATGCCGTGGTACGGGGCGCTGTAGCTCTGGGTCGGGCACCAGGCGGTGTTGAAGTAGTCCTCGGTGCCCGTGCCGTGCAGCGACGGGGGGAACGACTCGCCGTCGATGAAGATCATGTCGTCGCCTTCTCCGTACCAGTTCCACTGCCCGGTCGCGCGCAGGTTGTGGATGTTGAGCACGCAGCCGACATAGTGCCCGTGGCCCTCGGCCTCCAGCACGGTGTAGTTGCCGTCCCCGTCGAGGTTGGTGCCCTCCAACTGGAACCCGCGGTTGGTGGCGCCCTGCTCGCTCTGCCCGTCGGTGGGGTTCTCCCGCCGCCATTGGGCGTGGAAGTAGCCCAGGTCCTCCTCGGCCTGATCATGCAGTTCGTAGTCGATGTAGTAGTAGAAGAAGACGGGGGAGGACTCCAGTTCGCTGATCACCTCCACCCGCGCATGCTCGGCAAAGGGCATGGCGAACCAGCAGTTGAAGCCCTTGCCGTCCTCGGGGCTCATCTGCAGCGGGGCCGAGACGAAGTTGGCGGTGCGGCCGTGCCCCACGCCGAAGAAGTCGCCCAGCGGCACCAGCACGCTGGGGTGCTCGGCGCTGTCCCAGGTGATGCGCAGCACCAGCCGGCGCAGGAAGTCCGGCTCGGTGGCGTCGGGCGGTTCCTCGGGCGGTAGGGCGACCGTGCACCAGATGTGGGTGATGGCGCCCGGACCGTCCAGGTCGGCGATCCGGGCGATCTCGCCCGGCCGCAGGGTGAGGCGGTCGTCGTTGCCGCCGCTGCGGTCCCAGCTCGACGCGCGGCCGCGCCGCTGCCGGCGGAGCCGCGGCAGATCGCGCAGGCTGCTGCCGTGGTGCCCGTAGTTCGCCGGACCGGTCATGCTGCAACTCCCGTCCTGGTAGAAAACGATTTCTGCAACATAGTCATCCGGTGTGACACAGGTCAAGATCGGGTGTGCGGACGCGCTTTCGCGGTCCGGATTCCGTGCCGGGATACCTGCTCGGTGGCTCCCGGTCGGTCACGGGTATGCTGCGGATCACATTCACGCCTTGACACCTGTCGGCTGTGAACTTAACTTTTCCGGAAATCGATTACTCAGGCGGCTGCGTATCCCGCCCTCTTGCCACCTACCCTGCCATCACCAGCGGAGGTTCCCATGAGTTCCCCGCACGACGGGCCGGCGCCCGGCCGGACACCGGCCGCTGCGCGAGCCGGCGGCTCGCTGACGCGGCGCGGACTACTGCGCCGCGGCCTCACCCTCGGAGCGGCGGCCGCGGCCGGCCCGACCCTGCTGTCGGCCTGCGGCACATCGGCCAACGCCGGAGGTTCCGCAGCGCTGCGGTTCTGGAACTACCAGGCCCCGGCTCCGCAGCAGGACGCGTTCGCCCAAGCGCAGAGCGACTGGTACCTGGACATCATCGACGCCTGGAACGCCGAGCACGCGCCCAAGATCAAGTCCGTGTACATCCCCAACCCGGTCTACGTCAACGGCGCCAAGCTGCCCACGGCCTTCGCCGCCGAGGCCGGCCCCGACATCTTCGTGGTCAGCCCCGGCGACTTCCTGCGCTACTCCAACGGCGGGGTGCTCCAGGACCTCACCCCGCACCTCAGCCAGGAGGCCATCGACGACTTCACACCGGGCACCCTGGACACCCGCACGGTCGACGGCAGGATCTACGCGCTGCCCTTCGAGGTGGAGCCGCTGGCCATGTTCTACTCCGTGGCCGCGTGGGAGGCGGCGGGCCTGTCCGAGGCCGACATCCCCGAGACCTGGGACCAGCTGCTCGACGTCGGCGACAAACTCGTCTCGGCAGGCCAGGCGGGCACCGTCTTCGAAACCCGGCCGGGCTACTACCAGAACTTCACCTGGTACCCGTTCCTCTGGTCGGCCGGCGGCGAGGTCACCACCCCCGGTGGCAACAGCGCCTTCGACTCCGAAGCGGCGGTCAAGGCCCTGTCGCTGTGGCAGACCGCGGTGCGGACGGGAATCTCCCCGCGCACCATGCCCGCTGCCGCCGACGCCATCGCGGGCTTTTCCCAGGGGCTGTGCTCCATGTGGCACCGCGGGATCTGGACGGTGAAGGAACTCGACGACGCCGTGCCCGACTTCGAGTACGGGGTCTTCCGCACGCCCCACCCCGAGGGCGGCCGGTACACGACCGGGCTCGGCGGCTGGGCCTTCGCCGCCAACGCCCAGGGCAAGGACCCCGAGGCCGCGGCAGAGTTCTGCGCGTTCGCGCTCGGCTCCATGCGCGAGCAGAGCGTGCAGTGGGTGCTGGACTGGTCCACCAAGGTCAAGACCGACATCCCGCCGCGCAAGTCAGCGCTGGCGCGCGCCGACGAGCAGAACATGTGGGACACCCCGCAGATGCGGGCGTTCCGCCACGACATCTACCCCGGAGGCCGCGCCGAGCCGCGGTACCCGCCGGTGATCTACAAAGCGGTCTCCGACGCGATCCAGAGCACCATGCTGGCCGGCGCCGACCCGCGCGAGCAGGTCGAGATCGCCGAGCAGGCCATCGACGCCTACGCCCGGACCTACGAGGGCGGGAGGATGTTGTGAGCACGCATGTACAGGCCGCGGACACGGCCGGCCCTGCGGCGGCGCCCGCCCGCACCGGCCGGACGGCTCGGCGCGACGACCGGCGCAACCGGCGCTCGAACAGCGCCGGTGCCCGCCAGCGCGCCGAGCGGCGGGCGGCGGCGCTGTTCCTGGCCCCCGACCTGATCGGCCTCACCGTCTTCCTGGCGCTGCCCATGGCCGCCACCTTCGTCCTGGCGTTCTTCCGGGTCAGCGGATTCGGCGAGTACGAGTTCATCGGCCTGGAGAACTTCCGCCGCATGCTCGGCGACCCCATGTTCTTCCGCAGCCTCGGCACGACGCTGATCTACGTGTTCGTGCTCGTGCCGGTGACCTTCGCGGTGAGCCTGGGCCTGGCGCTGCTGGTGAAGAAGCAGATCCCGTTCATCGGCGTGTTCCGGGCGGCGTTCTTCCTGCCGTACTCGATCAGCGTGGTCGTGGTCGGCCTGGTGTGGGAGTTCCTGCTGGCCGACGGCTCAGGGGTGGTCAACAAGGTCCTGGAATCGATGGGCGTGCAGCCGCCGTCGTGGCTCGGCGACCCTTCCTACGCCCTGGGCACGGTCATCGTGGTCGGGGTGTGGTTCTGGATGGGCTACTACATGATCATCCTGCTGGCCGGGCTGCAGGACATCCCCAAGGACTACTACGACGCCGCGCGCTTGGACGGCGCGGGCGCGCTGGCGTGCTTCCGCCACGTGACCTGGCCGCTGCTGCGGCCCACCACGTTCTTCGTGCTGCTGATGGCGACGGTCGCGGCGCTCACCGGCGGATTCGAGCTGATCCTCGTGCTGACCTCGGGCGGACCGGCCAACGCCACCTCGATCCTGGTCTTCTACATCTACCAGCAGGCGTTCACCTTCGGCGAGTTCGGCTACGCCTCGGCGCTTGCATCGGTCCTGGTGGTGGCGCTGCTCGCCTGGTCGCTCCTACTGTTCGCCGCGACCCGGGGAGGTCGATTCGACAATGGCCGCTGAAATGGCCGCCGGTACCGCGCGCACCATCCGCCCGCGGCGCGGGTCCAAGGGGACGCGGGGCCGGTTCGCCCTGCTGGCCGTCCTGGCGCTGGTCGCGCTGTTTCCCCTGTTCTGGATGGTGTCGAGTTCGTTCAAGGGCCCGGCCGAGGTCACCGGCACCGCTCCGCTGCCCGCGGATCCGACGCTGGACAACTTCGTGCACGTCTTCACCCAGGTGCCGTTCCTGCGCTACATGTTCAACAGCCTGCTGGTGGCCACCGTGGTGACCGTGGTGTCGCTGTTCTTCCACTCCATGGCGGCCTACGCACTGGCGCGGCTGCGGTTCCCGGGGCGCGAGGCGGTGTTCGTGTTCGTGTTCTCCACCCTGCTGATCACCGTCCCGGCGATCCTGGTCCCGCTGTTCCTCGTGGTGCGCGAACTCGGGCTGCTGGACAGCTACGCGGGACTGATCGTGCCGGCGATCTTCAACGCCTTCGGGATCTTCCTGCTGCGCCAGTTCTACCTCGGCATCCCCGACGAACTGGAGGAAGCCGCACGCATGGACGGCGCCGGGTACTGGCGCATCTACTGGAGCATCATCCTGCCGCTGAGCCGCCCCATCTTTGCGGCACTGGCGGTGTTCTTCTTCCTGGCGAACTGGAACGCCTACATCTGGCCGCTCGTGGTGACCAGCGACAGCTCGCTGATCATGGTGCAGAACGGCATCGCGGGTTTCCAGGACCAGTTCGGCGCCGACTGGAACTACGTCATCGCCGCGGCCACGGTCGCGGCGGTGCCGACAATGGCGGTGTTCATGGTCTTCCAGCGCCAAATCGTCGCCTCGGTAAAAACCTCGGGCCTGAAGTAGCCCAAGCCGGCCTCCGCACGTCATTGGACGCGCGGAGGCGGCGTTAGTTGGCGGACCTCGGGCCGTGCTCGTGTTTCATTCCCCTTCAACCGGCGGTGGGCGCGGACAGCGTCCGCCGACGTGGTGGAGGCGGTGGAGAAGGGCCACCAGGTGAGTGGTTCCCTTGTTGGGACTCAAGTGAATTTTCACGGATCGAAGGAAATCTCCATGTCCGGTAAGTATCCTGGTTCTCCCTCCACGAAGCGGTTCGATGTATTTGGAGTAGAGCCAGATGGACTCCCTCTTCGCGCCAGACCTTGCCGAGGCTCCGGTCAAGCCTGCGGGCGATCGGCCAGAGAAAATGCGCGTTCTGATAACTGCAAAGGCGGCTCCCCAGCCTTCCAGTACCTATGGAGAAACCGTTTGTGTCGCCGGCCTGCGCCTTGATTTGGAACATCAGGGCTGGGTGCGGTTGTATCCGATCAATTTCCGTTCATTGGAGACCAATGAGAAGTTCAAGAAATACGATGTGATCGTCCTCGATGCGAGGCCGTCGCACTCACGCGACCCTCGTCCGGAGAGCTGGCGCCCGATACTTCCCACTATCGCTTCCGTAAAAAATTTGAATAAGTGGAAAGCGCGTTCACCTTACATCGACCACTTCATCGAAGGATCGATGTGTAAGGTCTTGGGGAACGCGAAGTCCGGCCGAAATTATCGGTCGCTGACAGCGATCCGTCCCAAAGAAATCAAGGGTATCGAGGTCGAGGCCCACCCCGGATGGACGGTCGATGAACAGAAGAAGATCGACCGCTACGTCGCGCAACCCGAGACTACCGCTGAAACTCCCCCTGCGGCACTAAAAGCTCCGCGGTTCAAGGCTTGGTACAAGTATCGGTGTGCCGACGAACGATGCAAAGGCCATCGCCAGGGAATTATCGACTGGGAGTTTGTCGCCCTGCAGATCCGGTTTCGCGGATTGGGGGACTCGGAGATGAAGGATCTCATTGAAAAAAAGTTCTTTGACGGTATGTGTTCAGCGGATAAGGATACCGTATTTTACGTAGGAAACCAGGCGAAACGGCCGCACGTATTTTCCGTGCTCGGTGTGTACTATCCATCTCTTCTAGGTAAGGGTTAGCCTGGACATGCGGCTGCGTACCGCGTTCAGTGTCACGTACCGATGGCAGCGTTTCTCGTTCGCTTCGAAGCACATAAGTGCGACCAATCGGGTGGACGCTGCGTCCGCGATGCGCTTGATCCAGTCTTCGGCATCCCCGGACAGGAGCAGCCCTGAATAAGTCTCTCGCGCAGTCTCTAGTTCAGTCGCGTTACCTGCGAACCCCGGTCGGTTCCACTTTGGGTTTCCTAGAATCGGGGCGTGGTCGTATTCGATTCCGATCGAAGCCAGGTTCTCGCGGAGCTTGGTCTTGCTGAGGCCGTGTTTGCGGGATATGGGTGTCTGTCGGATGTCAACGAGAAGTGACACCTGGGTGTGCTGAAGTTTATCCAGAAAACCGTCTATATCCAGACCCTCGTAGCCCACGCCAATGGCGCCACTAGTATCGAAAAGGGGAGTGTTCATGGCCTGGCAACCTCCATGGGAAGAGTGGTGTTTCTTTGCTACTCTACTTGAAAGATGGTCAAAAATAAAAGCGCTTCCGGTGCATCTATCCAATCAATCGGATGTCTCATCTGATGTACAAGCCTGTGGATAAAAGGGGAGGTTCGACGACTGCAGAGACGAGTTCGGATATACGGCCTTACAGAGGCGGTGAGTGGCGTCCGTGGTTCTTCTCGGCCGGGGATGGAACGGCCGCCCGACACCGTGATGAGATCCGGGCCGAGTAGGACACCGGGGGTATGGGTGCCCCGGCGGTCGTTGTTGCGGTTGAGGCGGTAAGGGCTCCGGCAGCCGCGGAGGGCCGTTGGCGGCCCGATCGCTGCCGCTCCCGCGCCGTTGTGTCGCACCGGCTCGCTACGCTCTGTGCGTCCCCACACCCCCATTACCTTTTAGTGCAGTTCCGCAAGGGAACACCCGGCCTTCGGCCCCGGCATGACT
>NZ_BAAGYZ010000124.1:0-82042 GCF_054778995.1 Streptomonospora sediminis | reverse complement strand
GATCTTCGGCGCCCTTCGCCATGCCCGCAGCCGGTTCGGGAAACTCCCATCAACGATCTAGCCCACCACTGCAGCGGCGTAACGGGCCAGGTCGGCGTCGAGGCCGTCGCCGTAGTCGTGGAACGAGCGGTAGCGGGGATGCTCGGGCGTGCCCGCGATAGCGCCCGACAGCACGCCGCGGACCGTGGCGGCGGCCCGTTCGGGTGCGGGCAGCAGTCCGCCGGGCAGGTACCGCGTCTGCTCCAGCGGGGTCCACCCGTCCGCGTCCATGGGGCCGTAGCGCCAGCCGCTCTCCTCGTCCCACACAAAGCGCAGCCGGCCGCCGCCGCGGCCGCGGACGATGATGGTGGCGTCCCGGGGATCCATCGGGTCGTTCCAGTGGCCGAGCACGGTGGTGCCGCCTGCTGCGAGCCGCAGGGCGACGGCGTCCACGTAGGGCTCGGGGAGTCTGACCCACTCGGGCGAGTACGGGGTCGGGAGAGGGCCGTTGTCGGTCACGGCGCGGTCCTTATCTAAGCGAAGTACTGCGTAACGGGTTGGAACGGAACCGGAGGCCTCCGGCGGGGCGGTGGGCCCGGCCGGGCGGTCTTCGTTGGTGGAAAGCTACGGGTTCGCCGCGCGGTGTCCGAGTATTGCCGTGTGGCGTGTCGCAGCCGCCGCCGATGCGGCGCCGGCGGGGGCAGCGGTCCGGGTGCGGCACGGGTCGTGCGTGCTCGGACCCACTGGAAAACGACCGCGCGCCCGGATGGTTCCCGGGCACGCGATCCGTCCGCCGAGTCGGCGGACTGCGCTTGTGCGGGGGTTGCGGGGTTGCTGGCGGGGGTCAGACCAGGGTGTCGGTGCGGCCGATGGCGGAGCCGTCCTCTTGTTGCTCATCTCCGCCATCGTCGTCGCCCTCGGTGTCCCCGGTCCGCCCGGTCGCATCGTCGTTCACGAAGCAGAGTCCGGTGACGCTGCGTCCTGCACCCGAGAAGGTGCCGTTGCCGCGGCCGTTGCGCAGTGCGCGGTAGTGGCCGCGGTCGCTCCGCTTGATCCCGATGGTCGCTGCGACCAGCATGCCGAGCAGGACGCTGAAGAATGCCACCAGGAGCAGCACGATTGTCCCGATTGCCAGGGGCATGTGTTTCCCCTCCTCTCGTCACGCGCGAACGCCCGTCCAGCGCTCGCGCGGGTCCCGGATCGCCCCGGGGAGAGGAATGAATCCAGCCGGCGAACCTTTCCAGTCAGTGTCACTCAGACGTCTTTGTCTCCTGTTCCGCCTCATTCGATTCATTCCTACAACTACAACCATGCGCTCTCAGAGATGTTGAGTCAAGGCCGCTGGGTAGAATCATTGGCACCAATTGGTGAACCATGGGAGTCAAGCGATGGAGCCCCGGCACATCGAGATCGCGCAAGATCTCATGGAGGAAATCGACCAGGGCCGGTACGGTCCCGGTGAGGCGCTGCCCACCGAAGACCAGCTCATCGACGCCTACCGCACCTCGCGCAACACCGTGCGGCGGGCCCTCCAGGAACTTTCCAACCGCGGCCGGATCAACACGAAGCAGGGCAGCGGCACCACGGTGCGGGAGTACCGCCCCACCATCCACCTCGCCTCGCCCCTTGAGGGCCAGTCCGACGACGAGCGCTACGAGAACTATCTGGAGCGCATGCGCCGCGAACAGGGCGTCGTGCCGCGCGAGGAACTGACGGTCGGGCGCGAGGCGGCCACGGGCACGCTCGCCAACCTGCTGAACCTCGACCCGTCCGAGGTCAGAGGCTTCGTCGTCATCCGCCGCTGCGACCGCTTTGTCGGCCCGCGGCTGTGGGAGCGCCAGGAGTCCTACTACCCCGATTACATAGCCGAGGGCACCGACCTGGACCGCCCGGCCAACATCCCCGACGGCACCAAGAAGCTGCTGGCCGAACTCGGCTACCCGCAGACCGGTTCGTGGGACGTCGTGGGCTCCAAGATGCCCTCGCTCAAGGAGTCGTCCCGGTTCGCCCTCGGCCCGGGAATCCCGCTGCTCGTCCACGAGCGCGTCGCCTACTGCGGCACGACACCGATCCGGTTCACGCGCACCTACCTGCCGGCGGACCGCCACCAACTGCTCTATGCCGAAGGCGAGATCCCGCCGGAGGTCCTGCGCACGGCCACCGACGTCAACGTCTACGACCGCTGATACCGCGGGCCGGCCGCCCAGCGGGGCAGGCCCGGCACCCGGCAACCGCCCGCACTGTTGACCAGGGGGGAGCCCAGCACCGACCGCTAACCGCACAGCCGCGGGCCGACCCGCATGCACAGCGGCGACCGCGTCCGCAACCGCCGGGGCGCCCCGGCGGTTGCAGACGGGTGCCGGTAAGGGAACAGTGCGGGTAACGGTCCGTCATGGGTTGTTCGTATACGGGTATAGCTTCACGCGATTGCGACCCATTTGGGAGAGGTGTACCTGTGAACGAGGAATCCCCCGTTTTCGACTATCCGGCCAGTCGAGAGACGGTCCGCGGCCTTCCCGGCGCCCACGATTCGTTCGACCGGTTCGTCGTGGACTCCGGCCGGCAACCGAGCAAGGAACTCCAGGTCGAGCGGACGGAGCAGCCCCCGCCGTCCGTCGCGTCCCGGTTAGGGGACTCGGCGGCGCTGGTCAGGCGGGTGGTACGCGCGATCGACGGGCGCACCACCGCACTGGAAACCTCGTACTACCCCGCCGACCTGGCAGTCGGCACCGAGCTGGAGAGCCCATCGGACATAGCGGCCGGGACCATCCACGTACTGGCCGAATCCGGCCACGCGCAGAGCGGCTACCGCGACGAGGTGGCGGCGCACGCCACCACGGCCGAAGAGGCCGCGCTACTCGGTACCGAGACGGGCACGCCCGCGCTGCGCTGCCTGCGCACCGCATGGTCCGACGAGCGGGTGCTGCGGGTGACCGAAACAGTGACGCCGATGGGTGCCGGAATGGTCCTGCGGTTCGAGACCGGCAGCCCCGCGCCCGGGCCGGCCTAACCTGCCCTGCGCCGGCGGGACAGGAAATCGCGCACCACGTAGCCGCCCAGCCGGTCGGTATCGGGGCGGACGACACGGCCGCCGTTGCGGCGGGCGACCTCGTCGACGAAGCGTTCCAGGCGCGGGTCGTCGGCCAGCAGGAACACGTTCAGGTTGGCGCCGCGGCGGGTCATGCGGTCGACCTCGGCCAGGGTCGCCGCGGTGGTGTCGGCCGAGGGCGGCCAGGCGAACGACGCAGACCCGTCGCGCTCCAGGTGCGCGGTGGGCTCGCCGTCGGTAACCACCAGCACGATCGGCTCGAAGTCGGAGTGCCGGTCGAGGTGCCGGCCGGCCAACAGCAGCGCGTGCTGCAGGTTGGTGCCCTGCACGGGCTCCCAGGTGAGCTCGGCCAGGCCGCCGGCCGGGAGTTCGCGCGCGTAGTCGCTGAACCCGATGATCTGGACCGCGTCCTGCGGAAACCGGGTGCTCACCAGCGAGTGCAGCGCCATGGCGGTCTGCTTGGCGCTGCCCCACAGGTCGCGCAGCGCCATCGAGTAGGACAGGTCGACCAGCAGGCACACGGCGGCGGCGTCGCGGCGCTCGGTCTCGGCGACCTCGAAGTCCTCGGGCCCCATCCGGATGGGGCCGCCGGGGCGGGCCCCGCCCCGGCCGATGGCGTTGCGCAGCGTGCGGACCACGTCCAGCGGTTCCTCGTCGCCGAACTCCCAGGGGCGGGTGGCGCCGGTGGGCTCGCCGGACTGCCCGGCGGTGTCGGCGGTGTGCCCGCCGGGACGCGCGGTGCCGGCGGGGTCGGTGAAGACCTCGCGCAGCGCGGTCTCGCCGAGGCGGCGCACGGCCTTGGGGGTCAGCCGCAGCTTGTTGCGGGACCCCTCAAGGTAGCCCTGTTCGCGCAGTTCGCGTTCGACCGCACGCAGCCGGTCGAGGTCGTCGACCGCCCGCCGGCCCAGCGCGCGCCGCACCGCCTCTTCGTCGACGTCGTCGAGCCCGGCTCCCGCATACCCCTGGTTCAGCGCGGTATCGAGCTCGGCGAGGTCGGCCAGCTCCTGCACGGCACTGGTGGCATCGCCCATGCCCAGCCCCTGCTCGCCCTCGACCCGTTCGCCGCTGCTCCAGTCGAGGTCGGGGCGGCGCGCCCGCAGCGCACCGGAGAGCTGGTCGAGGGCCTGGTCCATCCCCGAGCGGGCGTTGGCATCGTCCATCAGCCCTTGCAGCTCGGCGCGCTGGCCGGGGGTGAGCGACTCCATCATCCGCTGCGCGGCGGCCGCGCGCCGCGCCAGGGAGTCGACCAGCTCCTCCAGGTTCCGCGGTCGGGGTTCTTCGGGGAACATGTCGCCGTAGTCGGCCATGAAGCGGTCGAAGTCGGCCTGGGTGTGCTCGCCGCGGTCGTCGGCCGCGAGCATCGCGTTGAGCGCGTCGACCATCTCGCGCACCCGCTGCATGTCCTCGGGCGTGCTGTTGGCCAGCGCCTCCTTCATGCCCTGGAAGTGGGTGTCGAGGACCTCGCGGCGCAGCAGGTCGCGCAGTTCTTCGAAGCTCTGCGCGGCGGCCTGCGAACGCCACTGGTAGTCGGACAGCCTGCGCACCGCGGCAGAGGTATCGCCGGGCAGGGAATCGAGTTCGGCTTCGCGCAGCCGCGCGTCGTCGGAGGGGTCGGGGAACAGTTCGGCGCGTTCCTGGCCCAGCGCGCGGTCCAGCAGCGCGCGCGCCTCTTCCAGCGTGCCGTCGAGGCGCCCGCGCGAGCGGACCTGGTCGCGGCGCCGGCGCACGTCGCGCAGCAGGTCGTCCAGCCCGCGCACGTCCTGGGTGCCGCGGCGCAGCAGATCGCGGAGCGCGCGCAGCGGATCGGACCCGGACATGATGTCGCGGCCGAGTTCGTCGACCGCGGCGCGGATGTCATAGGGCGGAGCGAGCGGGTCGGGCCCGTCGTCGTATTCGCCGTAGCGGAAGCGGTTCACAGGCGGTCTCCCCTCCGGCGGGCGGCCCGCCGGACACGGCCTCGGATCAGATCCGGTAGACGGTGCGGTCGCGCACGGTGTCCTTGGACAGCCGCCGGTTCAGGTACAGCCCTTCAAGAGCGAACTCGACGGCCGCCGCGGCGAAGCCCGGGGTCTCGCCGTGGCCCTCTTCGGGGGAGAGCCGGGCGATGAGGTCGGCCAGACCCGGCAGCGGGCCGGTGCCGCGCAGGAGTTCGGCGCCGCTGACCAGCTCGCCGGACTCGACGGTGCCGCCGTCGGCGAACAGGTCGGTGAGCGCGGTGAGGTCGGCGCCGCCCAGCGTGTTGCGGAAGGTCTCGGCGGTGGCGCGGCGCAGCAGGTGCAGCAGGACCTCGTGTTCGCGGCCTTCCTCGCCGACCTCGAACTCGACCTTGCCCTGCAGGGTCGCCACGATCGGCGGGAGGTCGCAGACCCGGGCCACCGGATGGTCCTCGCCGGTGAGCGCGCCGCGGCGCCGGGCAGAGGCGGCGGCGGTCTCGACCGCGGCGATCGCGAAGCGCGCCGAGACCCCCGAGCGGTCGTCGACCGAGGAGGACTCGCGCACCAGGCGGGTGAACTTGGCCGCGATCTCGACCAGGTGCCGCGGCACGACCACACCCGGCACCGGATCGGCCTCCTGCAGGACCAGCGAGACCTCGTCGTCCAGGGCGAGCGGGTAGTGGGTGCGGACCTCGGCGCCGAAGCGGTCCTTCAGCGGGGTGATGATGCGGCCCCGGTTCGTGTAGTCCTCGGGGTTGGCGCTGGCGACCAGCAGTACATCCAGCGGCAGGCGCAGTGCGTAGCCGCGGATCTGGATGTCGCGTTCTTCCAGCACGTTCAGCAGCGCCACCTGGATGCGCGCGGCGAGGTCGGGAAGCTCGTTCAGGCAGAACACGCCCCGGTTGGAGCGCGGCACCAGCCCGTAGTGCACGGTTTCGGGGTCGCCGAGGCTGCGGCCCTCGGCCAGCTTGATCGGGTCGATATCGCCGATCAGGTCGCCAACGCCGGTGTCGGGTGTGGCGAGTTTCTCGCCGTAGCGGTCGTCGCGGTGCCACCACGACACGGGCAGGTCGTCGCCGGATTCGGCGGCCAGCGCCCGGCAGCGGGAGCACACCGGCTGGTAGGGATGGTCGTTGACCGGGCAGTCGCGGACAACGGGGGTCCACTCGTCCAGCAGCGCGGACACGGTGCGGATGAGCCGGGTCTTGCCCTGGCCCCGTTCGCCCAGCAGCACGAGGTCGTGGCCGGCCAGCAGGGCGCGTTCGACCTGCGGCAGCACGGTTTCGTCGAAGCCCACGATGCCGGGGAAGCGGGATTCGCCGGAGCGCATGCGGGCGAGCAGGTTCTCGCGGACCTCATGCTTGATGGGGCGGTACACATGCCCCGAGGCGCGCAGCGCACCGAGTGTGGCGGGCAGGTGGTCGGGGGCGGTGTGGCCAATGGCAGCGGCAGACACAGGGTCGAGTCTATGCATTGCCGCGGATTGCGCCAGTCGTCCCGCCGCCCGCTCGGCGCAGTGCGGACGGCGCGCCCGGCGCGGCCTGCGTTAAGACGAAATACCGCGGGCTCGCGTCGGGTTTGACGGCGTAGGACTGGGAGTATGGTCCGGTTGTAAGGAGTCGGGTCCGATGAGCGAGGTGGCGGCCAATGGCCAGGTTCGGTGATGCGCTGGCGACGGGAGCCGACCTGGTGAGCGCAGCCGAGCGTGCCGTGCTGGAGGCGATCCGCGCGCTGGACGCCCCGGCCGACCTGTTGTGCTTCTTCGTCTGCGGCGCCGATTCCGACGAGGTCACGCTGGCGGGCGAGCGCGTAATGGCGCTGGCAGGCGGCGCGGTCACCCTCGGGTGCAGCTCCACGGGCGTGGTCGGCGCCGGGCGCGGTGTCGAAGAGCAGGGTGCGGTCAGCGTGTGGGCGGCGCAGTTGCCCTCGGTCACCCTGACCCCGTTCCGGCTCGACGTGATCCCCGAGGGCGACCACCTGGCCGTTGTGGGCATGCACGAGCCCGATGCCGACGACCGCGCGGCCCTGCTGCTGGTCAACCCCTACGAATTCCCGGCCCAGTCGTTCGTGGAGCGCTCCACCGACGCGCTGGGCGGGCTGCCGCTGGTCGGCGGGCTGGCCGACGGCATGCGCGGCCAGGACTCGGTGCGGCTGTTCTGCGACGGCGAGGTCGCCGACTCCGGCGCGGTGGGCCTGCTGCTGGGCGGTGCGGGCGTGGTGGGCACCATGGTCAGCCAGGGCTGCCGACCCATCGGCCCCGCCATGGCGGTCACCAAGGCCGAGGGCAACGTCATCCTGGAGCTTGCCGGCGAGTCCGCCTACGAGCGGCTGGAGTCGCTGGTCAACACGCTTCCGGCCGAAGAGCAGGAGATAGCGGGCGGCGGCCTGCACATCGGCATCGCCATGGACGAGTACGCCGACACCCACGAGCGCGGCGACTTCCTGGTGCGCGCGGTCGTGGGCGCCGACCCCGAAGCCGGCGCACTGACCATCGGCGAGATGATCGACGTCGGCCAGACCGTGCGGTTCCAGATCCGCGACCACGACAGCGCTGCCGCCGACCTGGTCGAGCGGCTCCAGACGTTCCGCGAGGAGACCGCCGGCCGCACCGCTGCGGCGCTGCTGTTCTCTTGCAACGGCCGCGGCGCCTCGATGTTCGCCACCGCCGACCACGACGTGCGGCTGGTGCAGCAGAACCTCGGCATCGAGACCGTGGGCGGGTTTTTCGCCGCCGGCGAGATCGGCCCGGTCGCCGGACGCAACCACGTGCACGGCCTGACGGCCTGCGTGCTCGCCTTCGAGGCCTGAGCCGGCACCTGGGCCGGCCGTGGCGCGGTCAGTCGCGGACGACCACCGTGCCGGCGGCGCGGTCGTGCAGCGTCAGCATGGTCTCGGCATCGCCCAGCGACGACAGGCAGTCGATCAGCGAGAACAGCGAACCCACGCACGGCAGGGACTGCGGCAGTCCGAACAGGGCGGCGCGGCCCGCGGCCTGGCCCTGGCTCAGTCGGCCGCCGTCCTTGCGGACGACGCGGATGCCCACCATGGCCTTGCCCGGCGGCTTTCCGCGCCCGGCGTTGAACAGCCAGTCGTAGAAGAACAGCACCGGGCCCGCGCCGAAGAAGATCATGAACGCCCACGCCTCGAAGTAGGCCTCGGAGATATCGCCTTCCTGCGCGATCTCCGCCACCAGCGAGACCAGCAGGAAGAACATGAACACGCCCATGCCGATCAATATGTAATCGAGCACGCGCGCGGCGAGCCGCCGGCCGAAGGACGCAATGGGGCGGTACTGCTGCTGACCGGGGCCCGGCTGCGGTTGGGCGGGCTGGGCCGGGTAATAGGGCGGGTAAGGCGGGCCTGGCGGCGGACCGTGCCAGGGTTGGGAGGAAGGGATCACCGGGACATAGTGCCATCCCGGCCGCTCGGCGGTCACCTGCGGCGGTTGCGCCCGCCGCGGGACGCGGCGGCGGCCCGGGCACGGGCGCGGTCGGCAGGCACCGCATTCAGGCTGGGAAAACCGGGTCCGAACCAGGCATGGAACCGGCCGGAACCGGAAACGGATCCTGCCCGGAAACAACCCCGGTCCGGCGGACCGGGCGCTCGGCTTGCGGACGGGCGGGCGGCAAACCAGCAGCGCCGCCCACCCGTCCCGCCATCCGATCGCCTACCGAATACATAAAGGGGCGGCGCCGGCCACCCCTTGTTCCGTGAGAATCGGATCTAAGCCACTACTCGGAACCGTAAGGGACGGCGTCGATGATCTCAACGGAGGCGCTGCGGCCGTTCGGCAGTGAGTAGCTGACGGTCTCGCCGATCTTCTTGCCGTTGATCGCGCTGCCCAGCGGCGACTTCGGCGAATAGACGTCGATCGGCGCCCCGCTTTCCTCGCGGGAGGCAAGAAGGAAGGTCACCTCTTCATCGTCGCCTTCGAACTTGATCGTGACGGTCATACCGGGGCCGACAGTGCCCGCCTTCTGCGGAGCGCCGCCCACGCGCGCATTGCGCAGGATGCTCTGGAGCTGGACGATGCGGGCCTCGATCTTGCCCTGCTCCTCCTTGGCGGCGTGGTACCCGCCGTTCTCCTTGAGGTCGCCCTCGTCGCGGGCGGCTTCGATCTTGTCGGCGATCTCGATGCGACCAGTGCCCGACAGGTGCTCCAGCTCCGCATTGAGCCGGTCATACGCCTCCTGGGTCAGCCAGGTGACGTTGTCATCGCGGGTCTCGGTCACGGGAACTCCCTCGGTGCTACTAGTGACTGCGGCCGCTATCGGCCGTAGCTGAACTTACGAGATTATCACCGCTGCATTCGGGTGACCGGGCGATGAACGCCTGGTCCAAGCGGTGCGGAACGAGGATCGGGGGGCGGCCGGGATGCGGTTGTACCCCGGGGCGAGCAGGACGGCTCAGTTACCTTGTGGAACCTTGTTCCCTGCAGGAGCCCACTTCTACCGCCGATGCCTCACGAATCGTGTCAACGGTCGCGGTGACATCGCGGATTCCCGACTCGACCTCGACCTTGGTCTGGCCGACCACCACGTGCCGGCCGTCGAACGCGGTGATCACACACTCGGCGGGCGCATCGCTGTTCACCTGGAAGCTGACGCTCGCCTTTTCCGGGGATTCGATATCCCAGGCCACCACCTGCATTGACACTGCGCCGGAGCCGCCATAGCTCATCAGCGCGTAACCCCACCCGAACGTGAAGACCGCCGCCGCCAGCACCCCGACCACGAAGAAGACGGGTGTGTTGCCCAAGCGGCGCCGCAGCGACGGCGCAACAGGCGCAGGCGCAGCGGATGCGGTGGACGCAACCGCCTCCTCCCCGGTGGTGTCGGGCGAGTCGGCGTCGGGGCGGTCGGGCATACGGGAATCTCCGAACGTGGGGTCTCGTTACCTAAGATAGCCCCGTCCCGGGCCGCCCCTGTTCCACCCCTGCCTCGTATGTTCCGAGGCCGGCGGCGCGGGCCGGATCCTACGGGGCGGACGCCTTTACCCGCCCTACCCGATGTCTCACGCGACTACCCAAGGGGACTGTTCCGTTGTCCGAGCGTTTGCGGCTGATGGCCGTCCATGCACACCCTGATGACGAGTCCAGCAAAGGCGCAGCCACCATGGTGCGCTATGTGAACGAGGGCGCCGAGGTGCTCGTTGTCACGCTGACCGGCGGCGAGGCCGGATCCATCCTGAACCCGGCGATGGACCGCCCCGAAATCCGCGACAACATTGCCGAGGTCCGCCGCAAGGAAATGGCCGAGGCCCGGGAGATTCTCGGCGTCCACCAGGAGTTCAGCGGTTTCGTCGACTCCGGGCTGCCCGAGGGCGACCCGCTGCCGCCGCTGCCCGAGGGGTGCTTCGCGCTCCAGCCGCTGGAGACCGCCTCCGAGCCCCTCGTACGGTCGGTCCGCTCCTTCCGCCCGCACGTGATGATCACCTACGACGAGAAGGGCGGCTACCCCCACCCCGACCACATCATGACCCACAAGGTTTCGGTCGAGGCGTTCGACGCCGCAGGCGACCCCGATCGCTACCCCGGCACCGGTACCCCCTGGCAGCCCAGCAAGCTCTACTACCACGTGTCCTTCCCCCGCGCCCGGTTCGAGCGCGCGGCCGCGCTCCTGGAGGAGCGCGGACTGGACAACCCCTACACCGAAATCCTCGAGCGGGTGCGCGAGTTCCCCCAGTGGGAGATCACCACGCAGGTCAAGTGCGACGAATACTTCGAGACCCGCGATCGCGCGCTGATCGCCCACGCCACCCAGATCGACCCCAACGGGTTCTGGTTCGCGGTGCCGATGGACATCCAGCGCGAGGCCTGGCCCTATGAGGACTACCACCTGGCGCGCTCGCTGGTCGACACCGATGTGCCCGAAGACGACCTCTTCGCAGGCGTCCGCGAAGCAGTGAGAGCATGAATTCATGAACGCCCTGGCAACGCTCGCCTCTGACGGCCCCGCCGCCAGCACCATCACCCCCGGCGTGCTCGGATTCCTCGCCATCGCGGCCATCGGCGGCGCCCTGTACTTCCTGATGAAGTCGATGCGCAACCGGCTGGCCGCGATCCAGGTCGAGCCCGACGGCGGCGATAAACCGGCGCCAGCCACCGGGCTCGATCCCGAGCCCACCGGCGGCCCTGCGGCCCCGCCGGCCGCCTCGTCCTGACGGTCAGCGCCGCTGCCCGGCCCCGGCCGGGCAGCACGGCCGCTCGCGCGGTGGCATCGGGTGCGCCTGCGTGGGCAGAGTGGGGGTATGCCGAACCGTCTCGCCGAAGCGACAAGTCCCTACCTCCTCCAGCACGCCGGCAACCCCGTCGACTGGTACCCCTGGGGTGACGAGGCCTTCGCTGAGGCCCGGCGCCGCGAGGTGCCGGTACTGCTCTCGGTGGGCTACTCCGCCTGCCATTGGTGCCACGTCATGGCCCACGAGTCCTTCGAGGACCCCGCCACCGCGCAGATGATGAACACCGGGTTCGTCAGCGTGAAGGTCGACCGCGAGGAACGCCCCGATGTCGACTCCGTCTACATGGAGGCCACCCAGGCCATGACCGGCCAGGGCGGCTGGCCCATGACCGTGTTCCTTACCCCCGACGGCGCGCCGTTCTACTGCGGCACCTACTTTCCCCGCGACCACTTCCAGCGGCTGCTCATGGGCGTTTCGCGCGCTTGGGAAGAGGAGCGCGAAGGCGTCGTCGAGCAGGGGCAGCGCGTCGTCGAGGCGTTGAGCGGGTCGCGGTCGCTCGGCCGGGGCAACGCTCCCGGCCCCGAGGTGCTCGACGAAGCCGTCGAGTTGCTCTCCCGCGAGCACGACGACACCAACGGCGGTTTCGGCACCGCCCCCAAGTTCCCGCCGTCCATGGTGCTGTCCTTCCTGCTCGCCCAGCACGCGCGCACCGGCGCCCAGCGCAGCCGCGCCATGGCCGAGCACACCGCCGAAGCGATGGCGCGCGGCGGCATCTACGACCAACTCGGCGGCGGGTTCGCCCGCTACTCCGTCGACGTCGGGTGGGTCGTGCCCCACTTCGAGAAGATGCTCTACGACAACGCGCTGCTGCTGCGCGCCTACACCCGGCTCTGGCGCACCACAGGCGACCCGCTGGCGCGCCGCGTGGCCCTGGAGACCGCCGACTGGCTCATCTCGGACCTGCGCACCGCCGAGGGCGGCTTCGCCTCGGCACTGGACGCCGATACCGAGGGCGAGGAAGGGCGCTTCTACGTGTGGACGCCCGCGGAACTGCGCAACGTCCTCGGCGAGGACGACGCCGCCTGGGCCGCTGAGCTGTTCGGCGTCACCGAGGCCGGCAACTTCGAGAACGGCTACTCCGTGCTGCGGCTGCCCGCCGACCCCGGCGACACCGGCCGCTACAACCGGGTCCGCACGGCGCTGCTGGCCGCCCGCGCCAAGCGGGTGCACCCCGACCGCGACGACAAGGTGGTGGCGGCCTGGAACGGGCTGGCGGTCGCGGGCCTGGCCGAGGCCGGCGCCCTGTTCGACCGGCCCGATCTGGTCGCCCACGCCGGCGCGGCGGCCGACCTGATCGCGCGCGTGCACGTGCGCGGCGACCGGCTGGCACGCACCTCGCGCGACGGCACCGCCGGCGCGAGCGCGGGCGTACTGGAGGATTACGCCGACGTTGCCGAAGGCCTGCTGGCGCTGCACGCGGTCACCGGCGAGCCCGAACGGGTCGAGCTGGCCGGCAGGCTGCTCGACACGGTGCTGCAGCACTTCGGCGACGACGAGGGCGGCTTCTACGACACCGCTGACGACAGCGAGTCCCTGTTCAGCCGGCCGCAGGACCCCACCGACGCCTCCACGCCCTCCGGCCGGTTCGCGGCCGCGGGAGCACTGCTGTGCTATGCCGGGCTGACCGGGTCAGCGCGGCACCGCCAGGCCGCCGACGAGGCGCTGTCGCCCGCCGTTCCGCTGGCGGGCAAGGCGCCGCGTGCGGCGGGGTGGGGGCTGACGATCGCGGAGTCGCTGCTGGCCGGACCGCTGGAGATCGCGGTCGTGGGCTCCGCCGACGACCCGGCGACCGCCGAGCTGCACCGCACCGCTCTGCTGAAGGCCCCATTCGGCGCGGCGGTCACCCGCGGCGACGGCAGCGCCGGCGGCGATGCGCCGGTGCCGCTGCTGCGCGACCGGCCGCTGGTCGGCGGGGCCCCGGCGGCCTACGTCTGCGAGGACTTCAGCTGCCGACTGCCGGCGACCACGCCGGAGGCGCTCAGCGAGCAGCTCGCCGCAGCGCGCGGGTGAACGGCCGCCGGAGGCGGCGGGCGCAGCGGGGCGGCAGGGCCGCGTGCGGTCCCGGCCAAGCCCGCGCACCGAAGCGGCCATGCTGAAATGCCCGGATTACCCGGATTTTAATGCTCGGCCGGGCATTTCCGCGTGATCATCGCGCCCGCTCCAAGCGCCGCGCGGTCAGTGCGCCAGATGGGTGGTGGCGGCGATGCGGTCGATCGCGTCGGGGCTGTTGTCGGGTTGGCGGATCTCCAGGTACAGGGTGGTATCGCCGTTGGAGGCGGCCAGCGCCGCCACGGCCACCGCGCCAGGCAGTCCGGGGCAGGCCGGCCACTGGCGGATCTCGCCGGACCAGCTGCGGTCCTCGAAACGGCGCCGCTCGACCGGTCCTTCGCAGGGGGTGCCCGAGACCATGGCGTCCAGGTCGTAGCCGGTGCTGGGCAGCAGGGCGGCGAACACTCCCGACACTGCCGCCTCCGGCCGGTCCCAGTCGTCGATGTCGGTGGCCACCAGCACGCCCGAGGCGCGGCTGGGGTCGACCGCGCTGGGGACGGCGCGGCCGGTGTGGAACTGCACCGCCCACGACTGCGGCACCGCCAGGTGCAGGTTGCCCTCGGCGTAGCGGACCTCGGTGAGAGCGCCGGTGGAAGCCGCCGCGGACCCGGTGCCGCCGGCGAGCAGCACGAGCAGGGTGCCGGCCGCCGCCGCGGCAACGCGCCGCCAGGCCGAGCGGTGGCGCACCCACCAGGGCAGCTCAGTGCGCAGATCGGGGGTCATCCGGATGGCCCGGATCCGGTCGGTGAAGGCCTTGGCGTCGGTCGGCCGGGCGGTGCGGTCCTCCGACAGCGCGGACATGATCAGTTCGTCGAGTGCCCGCGGTATGCCCGGGCGCAGCCGCCGCGGGGGCACCCGCACCGGGTGGGCGGGCGGATGCCGTCCGGTGATCAGCTCGTAGGCGACGGCGCCCAGGGAGTAGACGTCGGCCCGCACGTCCAGGTCGCCGCCGGGACCGCGTTGTTCGGGGGACATGTAGCCGGGGGTGCCGGCCGCCGCAGTGAAGCCTGAGGCGCCGTCGATGCTCTTGGCGAAGCCGAGGTCGGCCACCAGAACCCGTTGGCCCACGGGCGACGATTGCAGGAGTACGTTAGAGGGCTTGATGTCGCGGTGGATGGTGCCGTGGCGGTGGAGGACGGTGACACCTTGGCCGATTTCGGTCAGCAGCCGCAGGGCTTCGTCCAGGGGCAGCGGCCCCTTGGCGATAAGGTCGGCGACGCTGCCTTGGTCGGCGTAGGGCATGACGAAGTACGGCCGCTCGTCTGCGAGCGTGCCGATGTCGTGCACCCGGATCAGCCAGGCCGAGTCGGCTTGGCGGAGGATCCGGGCCTCCTCCATGAAGCGGTGGTGCACGTCGAGCTGGTGCGCCCAGTTCTCAGCCAGGACCTTGACGGCCACGGGGGTGTCAAGTTGGTCGTCATGCGCCAGCCATACTGTCGCGAACGAGCCCGACCCGAGATGCCGAATGACGCGGTATCGGCCGAAAGTGTCCGGTTGTGCCACAGGTAGTGCCTTACCAGTGCCGCGGGTGCCAAACGTTGGGAGGATGCCGTGCGCAGGGTGCGGTGGGGGCCGGGGAGCCCGCGGACGCCCCTACGCGTCCAAGGGGGATGTGAACCTCATAGTGGGGGATGGGCGTGTAACACGTACAGGCGACGATGCGTCTCGCAGGGAGCTGCCAGCCGTGGAAAACAGTGACAAGGGCGCGGAATCCCGCCGATCGGCCGCCAGGAGCGACGATTCCCTGGAACAGCTTGCCCGCCGCGCGCGCGACGGCGACTCCGCGGCGCTGGACGACCTGCTCCGCAGAATCCAGCCCGAGGTGCTGCGCAGGTGCGCGCGCTTTCTGCCCTACCGGCAGGACGCCGAAGAGGCGTGCCAGGACGCTCTGCTGCGCGTAGCCCGAAATATCGGCGGATTCAAGGGCGATTCGCTCTTCACGACGTGGCTATATACGGTGGTCTCGAACTCGGCGCGGCAGACCTACCGGTCGATGAAGCGTCGCTCCGCGGAGCTTCCGACCGAGTCCGACCGCATCCCGCACCAGCGCGACCCCCGCACCACCAGCGTGATCGCCGGCTCCCGGATCGACCTGCTTGAGGCACTCGACCAGCTCGAACGGGACCACCCCAACCTGGTCGCCCCGCTGGTGCTGCGCGACCTCTGCCAGATGGACTACAAGGAGATCGCCGCCGAACTCGGTCTCGCCCTGGGCACAGTGAAATCCCGTATCCACGAGGGACGCAAGCACGTCCGCGCGTCCCTCCAGTGACGGAACCCGGCGATCCGGCTTAGGCTGGACACATTGGCGAGCATCCTCGGGTTGCCGCGCCGGAGTGCGGTGACATGGGCCGGCGCTGCTGCGCCTGCCCCCCGAACGCGGCGAAAGGTAGCGTCCAATGGGGCTCCGTGACCCCCTGTACTGGCTTTACGAGCGCCGGCTGGAGCGTTCGCTCGGCACGTTCGAGATCCCCCGCCACGTGGGCGTCGTGCTGGACGGAAACCGCAGATGGGCCAAGATCAGCGGGCTCGCCAACGTCCAGCAGGGGCACCAGGCCGGGGCCGAGAAAATCTTCGAGCTGCTGGGCTGGTGCGACGAGGTCGGTGTGCAGGTGGTCACCCTGTGGCTGTTGTCGACCGACAACCTCTCGCGTCCGCGCGAGGAACTCGAACCCCTGTTGAAGATCATCGAGGACACGGTCAGCCGGCTGCGCCGCGAGGGCTGGAACGTCAACCCCATGGGCGCGCTGGACCTGCTGCCCGACTCCACCGCGCGCGTGCTCAAAGAGGCGGACACCGCCACATCCGGAAACTCCGGCCTGATTGTGAATGTTGCGGTCGGGTACGGAGGAAGGCGTGAGATCGCTGACGCGGTGCGGTCGCTCCTCGTTGCCGAGGCGGCCAAGGGCACCAGTCTCGAGGAGCTCGCCGAGCGCCTCGACCTGGAGCACATCGCCGAGCATCTCTACACGCGTGGCCAGCCCGACCCGGATCTCCTCATCCGTACCTCGGGCGAGCAGCGACTCTCCGGATTCATGCTCTGGCAGAGCGCACAGGCGGAGTTCTACTTCTGCGAGGTCTTCTGGCCTGCTTTCCGCAAGGTGGACTTCCTCCGTGCGCTGCGTGCTTATGGCGCACGCAACCGGCGCTTCGGCTCCTGAGCCGCCTCCGATCCGCGCCTGTACCACCCCGCAGCCGACTCCGCCGAACCGGCGGAAAAGCCGCGTAACGGGGTGTTCACATGCCGTGCGACCTGGGGGCCTTGCTCTTTCAGTGGAGCCGGGTACCGTCGGATGCAGTGAACGGTGCGCATCCGTTCACTCGGGAGGCCCCGAGCATTTGAGGTCCTGGCCAGTGAAGGAACTCATGGTGATAAGGGCCGGTCCCGGCCCTTTCGGGGCTGGTCCCGGTCCTTGGTATCCCGTGAGTCCAGGGCGCCTTGCCGCGCCCAAAGGGGAGAACGAGTGGCTAGTTCCTCGACCCACCGCCGTGCCGACGACACTCCCGACCCAGCTGACCAGGGGGGAAGGCGGCGGACCTACGTTCTCGACACCAGCGTCCTGCTGGCCGACCCCGCCTCGCTCAGCCGGTTCGCCGAGCACGCGGTGGTGCTGCCGATCGTGGTGATCACCGAGCTGGAGAGTAAGCGACACCACCCTGAACTGGGATATTTCGCCCGCGAAGCCCTGCGCCGACTGGACGGGCTCCGCACGAACAACGGCGGCCTTGACGTCGACATCCCGGTGAACGAAGAAGGCGGGACACTGCGGGTTGAACTCAACCACAGCGATCCGTCGATCCTTCCGGCAGGGTTCCGGCTCGGCGACAACGACACCCGGATCCTGACGGTCGCCCGCAACCTGCAGGCGGAAGGGGGTGATGTCGTCCTCGTCAGCAAGGACCTGCCCATGCGGATCAAGGCCTCCTCGATCGGGCTCACTGCCGACGAATACCGCGCCGAACTCCCGATCGAGCACGGCTGGACCGGCATGGCCGAGCTTGAAGTGCCCGCACACGAGGTCTCGGCACTGTTCGAAGGCGACGGCACCGCCGATATCGAGGCGGCGCGCGACCTTCCCTGCCACACGGGCCTGGTACTGGTCTCCGAGCGCGGCAAGGCCCTCGGCAGGGTGCTCCCCGACAAGTCGGTCAAGGTGGTCAAGGGCGACCGCGATGTCTTCGGCCTGCACGGGCGCAGCGCCGAACAGCGCATCGCACTGGACCTGCTCACCGATCCCGAAGTCGGCATCGTCTCCCTCGGCGGGCGCGCGGGTACCGGCAAGTCCGCCCTCGCGCTGTGCGCCGGGCTCGAAGCCGTCCTGGAACGCGGGCAACACCGCAAGGTCATGGTCTTCCGGCCGCTGTACGCGGTGGGCGGCCAGGAACTCGGCTACCTCCCCGGTACCGAGAACGAGAAAATGTCCCCGTGGTCCCAGGCGGTCCACGACACACTCTCGGCCGTCACCACCCAGGACGTCGTCGACGAGATCGTCGACCGGGGGATGCTGGAGGTCCTGCCGCTCACCCACATCCGCGGGCGTTCGCTGCACGACGCGTTCGTCATCGTCGACGAGGCGCAGTCGCTGGAGCGCGGCGTGCTGCTCACCGTGCTGTCGCGGCTGGGCGAAAACTCGCGCGTGGTGCTTACCCACGACATCGCCCAGAGCGACAACCTGCGGGTGGGCCGCTACGACGGCGTAGTCGCCGTGGTCGAGAAACTCAAGGGCCACCCGCTGTTCTCGCACATCACGCTCAACCGCTCCGAAAGGTCTCCGATCGCCGCACTGGTGACCGAGATGCTCGAGGGCTAAGCCCCGCCGCGGGTGCCGCCCCCGGCCGCCGGCCGGGGGCGGCACCGCCTGTGCGCAGGACCCCGTCGGCCGCGGTCCGCGCTTCGGCGCACCGGGCGGGCGTTCGCAGCGGGTTCCAGAGCGGATTCGTTGTTGACCTGCGCGGTTAATCCGGAATTCGCCACTTTTGCGTGGCGGTGCGATAGAACCCATGGGCGAGCTGCCGTTCCCACCCCGCAGGAGGCCACCCATGCCCGTATCCCCCGACTCCGGAACCCCCGCAAAACCCGCTGGGGCCGCTGCCGCGCCGTCGGCGGGAGCGGCTCCCGCGCGGCGCTCGGTCCTGCGTTACGGCGTGGTGGGGATCGGAGCCGCCGCGCTCGGGGGCCTCCCGGCCGGCCCCGCGCTGGCCCACGGCCGCAACCGGCCGCAGCTGACCCACGGGCTGCAGTTCGGCGACCCCCGCCACGACGGCGCCGTTGTGTGGACCCGCGCCGACCGGGCCGCGCGGATGGTCGTCGAGGTCGCCGACCGCCCCGATTTCCGGGACGCCCGCGTGCTGCGCGGCCCCGAACTCACCCCCGCCCACGACGGCACCGGCCGGGTGCGCATCCGCGGCCTGGACCCGGGCCGGACCGCCTACGTCCGGGTGCACGCCGAATCCGGGCGCGCCTCCAGCGAGGTGCTGGAAGGCTCCTTCCGCACCGCCGGCGGCGACGGGCCCATCCGCTTCGTGTGGGCCGGCGACGTCGCCGGGCAGGGCTGGGGCGTGAACCCCGACATCGGCGGCATGCCGATCTTCACCGCAATGGCCGACCGCGAACCCGACTTCTTCCTGCACAGCGGGGACGTGTGCTACGCCGACGGTCCGCTGGAAGAGCGGGTCGAACTGCCCGACGGGACCGTCTGGCGCAACCTGGTGACCGAGGCCAAGTCCAAGGTGGCCGAGACCCTGGACGAGTTCCGCGGGCAGTACGCCTACAACCTGCTCGACGACTCGCTGCGCGGCTTCTCCGCCCGCGTCCCGCAGATCGTGCAGTGGGACGACCACGAGGTGACCAACAACTGGTACCCGGGCGAGATCCTGGAGGATGACCGCTACCGAGTCCGCAACGTGGATGTGCTGGCCCGCCGCGCGCACCGGGCATTCCACGAGTGGCAGCCGATCATCGCCCGCGAGGCGGTCGACGACCGGATCTACCGCAAGCTCGGCTACGGGCCCGACCTGGACGTCTTCGTCATCGACATGCGCCCCTACCGCGACGCCAACTCGGACGGCACCGACCGGTTCGAGAACATCCTGGGGCGGCGCCAGGCCGCCTGGCTGGTCGAGGAGCTGTCGCGCTCGCGTGCTACCTGGAAGGTGGTCGCCTCCGACATGCCCATCGGGCTGATCGTGCCCGACGGCGACCGGATCGAGGGCGTGGCCAACGGCGCCGAAGGACGGCCGCGCGGGCGCGAGTCGGAGCTGGAGTGGGTGCTGCACGGGCTGCACCGCCGCGGCGTGCGCGATGTCGTGTGGCTGACCGCCGATGTGCACTACACCGCAGCGCACCACTACTCGCCCGAGCGTGCCACGGCCAAGGAGTTCACCCCGTTCTGGGAGTTCGTCTCGGGCCCGCTGCACGCCGGTGCGTTCGGCCCCAACGAGCTCGACCCCACCTTCGGGCCGGAGACGGCATTCGTGCACGCGCCGCCGCGGGCCAACACCTCGCCGCAGGAGGGCTACCAGCACTTCGGCGAGGTCGAGATCGACCCGGCGAGCAAGGACCTCACGGTGACCCTGCGGGACGGCCAGGGCGACGCGCTCTGGGCGAAGACCCTCACGCCCGAGGGCGGCCAGGGCGGGCGCGGCCGGTAACCGGGAGCACACCGGCGCCGGGTGCACCGCGCACCCGGCCCGGCAAGGCCGGGTGCGGCCCCAGGCCCGGTCAGTGCCGGGGCGGTGCGGTTCCGGCGGCCGGTAGTACGACCTCGACCGTCAGGCCGCCCTCGGGGTTGGGGGCGCCCTCGGCCGTACCACGGTGGCTGCGGGCGACGGCGCGGACGAGGGTGAGCCCCAGCCCGTGCCCGGCGCCCTGGGTGCGCCGGGCACGGTGGAACGGCTCGAACAGCCGCTCGGCGAGTTCGGGGCCGATGACCTCGCCGGTGTTGGCCATGGTGATCACGGCCGCGTTGTCCCGCGTGCTCACCGCCAGCCGCGCGGTGCCGCCCGGGTGGTTGTGGCGGATCGCATTGTGCAGCAGGTTCATCAACAGGTGGTGGATCAGGTCCGCATCGCCGTCGACCGCGGCGGGGTGCAGGTCGTTGCTGATGCTGATCCGCCGGTCCGCCGCCTCGTCCTGCACCAGGGCCAGCGCGTCGGCGGCGGCCTCCGCGAGGTCGACCGGCTCGGCCGCGTCGATGCCGTGGTGGGCCCGGGCCAGCATGAGCAGGGACTCCACGGTCGCGCTGCTGCGTTCGTTGATCTCCAGGAGCCTGGCCGTCAGGGTGTCGGCGTCATGGTCCTCCGGGTGGGCGCGGGCGACTTGGAGCATCGTGCGGGCCGTCGCCAGCGGCGTCCGCAGCTCGTGCGCCGCGTTGGCGGCGAAGCGCTCCTGGGCCTGGAAGCTGGAATGCAGCCGGTCGAGCATGGTGTCGATGGTGTCGGCCAGCTCGGTGAACTCGTCGCGGCTGCCGCCGAGGCGGATCCGCTCGTGCAGCGTTGGGCCTGCGATGACGCGGGCGGAACGGGTCATCCGGTGGATGGGGTCCAGGATGCGCCCTGCGATCAACCAGCCCAGGAGGAACGCGATCAGGGTCATCACCAGCAAGGCGGCGGCGGACATCTGCAGCAGTGCGGAGAGGACGTCCTGCTTGCTGCTGATGGGCAGGGCACGGGTGACCTCAACGGTTTCAGCCCGCGCGGCCGCGGCCGGCATGGGGAGCGTCGGCCGAAGAGGCATGTCATAGGCGGGCACGACGCGCATCAGGATGTAGACGATCGCGATCAGCACGGTGCCGAAACCCAGCAGCATGCCGCCGTAGAGCAGGGTGAGCCGGGCCCGGATGGTCAACCGGCTCCGCCGGAGGGTGGCGGCCGCGCTCATGCCGCGGCGGCCAGGTAGTAGCCGACTCCGGTGTCGGTGTGCAGTACGGGCGGAGTGCCGAGTTTGCGGCGCAGGGTCGAGACCGTGATGCGGACGGCATTGGTGAACGGGTCGGCGTTGGCGTCCCAGGCCTTCTCCAGCAGGTACTCCGCGCTGAGCACGGCTCCGTCGGCGCGTACGAGCAACTCCAGGACGGTGAACTCCTTGGGGGTGAGCCGCAGGGGGAGGTCGTCGCGGTGCGCGGTGCGGCGAGCGGGGTCGACCTTGATGTCGCCCCATGTCAGCACCGGCGGGTGCGCGGGTGTGGAGCGCCGCTGCAGGGCGTGCAGGCGGGCCACGAGTTCGGGGAAGTCGAACGGTTTGACGAGGTAATCGTCCGACCCGATCCGCAGGCCCTCGACCCTGTCGGCCAGGCGCTTGGCGGCCGTCAGCATCAGCACCCGGCACTCGGGCCGGTCGGCCACCACGCGCCGGCAGACCTCGTCGCCGTGCACGCCGGGCAGGTCGCGGTCCAGCACCACGACGTCGTAGTCGTTGACCGCGATGCTCTCCAGCGCCAGGTCGCCGTCATGGGCTATGTCCACCGCCATACCTTCGCGGTGCAGCCCGGAACGCAGCGCCTCGGCGAGGTAGACCTCGTCCTCGACCACCAGTACCCGCACGTTTTCGCCCTCCAAGTCTTCGCCGGGGCCGACCGGTCCTCGCCGGGGCCCCGCAGGTATGCCCGCGCGCGCCCGCCTGCGCCGGTCGGCACTCACCGTCCGGGGCCATGATCAACCAACCCGTATATGGCCGGGTTATGGAATCGGGCAGACGTTGACGATAAGTGCCGTCCGGCTTACTGGTTGCGGCGTCCGCAGCCAAACACGGTGGTCGCTGCCGGCGGGACAGCCGCCGGGATGCCAACTCGGAGCAACTCTTTACCGCAGATGGGATTGCCAATGCCTTCCTTCCGCAAGATCGCAACCGTCGTCGCCGGTGTCGCCCTCGCCGTTGGGGCGGGCAGCGCCGCCGCGTCCGCCGACACCGCTGCCGACCCGAAGCCGTCCGAGTATGAGCACTCCGGAGTGCCGTCCGGCAGCGGGGCGCCGATCGAGGAGATCGACCGCGGCGAGCAGGACACCGTCCCGGCCAAGCCGATCGAGGAGGCGCCGACGGAGGAGATCGACCGCGGGGAGCAGGACACCGTCCCGGCCAAGCCGATCGAGGAGGCGCCGACGGAGGAGATCGACCGCGGCGAGCACGACACCGTCCCCGCGAAGCCGGCCGAGTAGCGGTTCCCGGCTCTTGGTGGCAGCCGCCTGTTGAGGCGGCGACCGGCCCACCGACCGGGCGGTCCGCGGCGCACGCAGCAAGCCGGTGCGTGCCGCGGACCGCCCGGTCATGCGGCGTTCCAGGGGCGCTTCCCAGAGCTTTGCCGCAGTGTTCCAGCCGGGGCCGGGCCGGGATGGCAGCGGCCTCCGTCGGGTGTGCGGGCCCGTGCTGGACGCCTTGCGTGGCGGAAAAAGCCGTCCGGAACCGGGGTGGACGCGGTTTCGGGCCTGTGAAAGGCTAACTTTCGTTTGCGGAGGGGGTGCTGATGGACGCGACACCGGCGCGGGAGTGCTGCTCGCTCACCGACTGCCCGTGGTGCAGCCGCACCGACCTCGCGTGCCACTACTGCGAAGGCCGCGGCCGCTGGTCGCCGCAGCGCCCGGTCGCCGACGGCAACGGGATGATCACCTGGGAACGCGTCGGCGAACAGTGCCGCATGTGCGCGGGTACCGGCAAGGAGCACCGGCACCTGCCCCTCGACTGAGCGCCGAGACGATCATCACCGCCGCCGCGCACCGGTACACGCAGTAACCTTCCGCCGTGCTCGCGAGCCCTGGCAGGGCCGTTTGTCCGGTACGGCGCTGTTAAAGGCGATACAGCGGAGTCTGCTGTGACACTTCCGTATAACAGTGTGTGATGTGAACTACGTCATAGCTTAAACCGTGTTACGCAGCCGTGATCATGCGGCAGGGTAGGTCTCGTTGTATAAGGAGCCTTGGGGCGCGCGTGACGGAGTCTTGACCCCTCTCCTGATTCCCCCTTATTTCCGCGCGATTCTCTCCTCAGGGCGGGGCCGACCGGCGGTCGATCGATGCACACCCCGCACTCCCTCTTGCACTGACGACGGAGACCCAGGGCACAGGCTCAATCGCGCACGCATCGCCGGGTGTGCGACTGGCGGAAGGGCAGTTGTTGCTACTCAACCGGATCTCGCTGCGGATCGCCGCAGCGGTCGGCTCGGCGGCGGTGGTCGCCGGCGGGGCGGTCGCCGTCACCGCTTTTGCCGACCAGAGTGCTGAGCCGGACAACGCCGAGGCCGCGGCCGTGGTTCCCGAGGCGGCCGGCGGCTCGCAGCAGTTCTTCGCCAACGCGGAGCAGATCTCCGACACGGAGCTGAAAGAGCAACGCGACGAAGTCCGCGACCGCATTGCCGATACCACGGGCGCAGTGAACGCATCGGGTACGACAAAGGAGAAGAAGAAGGAGGAGGAGCCCGAGGAGACGGAAGAGCCCGACTCCGGCTCCGGCGGGGGCGGCTCGGTACCCTCCGGCGATCCCAAGGGAATCGCGCAGGGCATGCTCGGCGACTTCGGATGGGGTACGGACGAGTTCTCGTGCCTGGAACCCCTCTGGGAGAAGGAGAGCGGCTGGGACCCCAGCGCCGAGAACCCCAGTTCCGGTGCTTACGGTATCCCGCAGGCGCTGCCCGGCAGCAAGATGGCCACCGCCGGGTCTGACTGGCAGAGCAACCCGGCCACCCAGATCGAGTGGGGCCTGGGCTACATCGACGACCGGTACGGCTCCCCCTGCGCGGCCTGGAGCCACTCCCAGTCCAACGGCTGGTACTAGGCCGCCTTTTAAGCGGACCGACCGCCAAGCCGGCCCGCACCCATCGGTGCGCCGGCGGCAGGAACCACTGCGGCCCCGGGCGTTCCCGCGCCCGGGGCCGCGTGCTGTGTTCGGCAGGGCCCGTTGTTCGGGGGTCAGTGCGGCTGGAACGACTGGACGGCCGTGTTGTAGATGGCCTCGTGGTCCGATCGCTCGTCAGCGGGGACGTTGAGCGTCACGGTGTAGGTATCGGCGCCGATGGTGATCAGGTGCGTGGCGAAGTAGCGGTTGCGGGTCTGCCAGCCGTTATGCGAGAACTCGGCGGACCAGTGGGCGACGTCCCAGTCCGCAGGGAATCCGCCCGAATCCACCTCGGCCGATTCCAGCACCTGGAGATCCGAAAACTCCGAAGATTCCCGGAACGACTCCTTGCCCGCCTCGACCCAGCCGTAGCTCGTGGTCGGGTCGGAACCGCCGTTGCGCCAGCTGTCGACGTAGAGCAGATGGTCGTCGTCGGAGGTGAACCGGACGTAGGCCTCGCTGCCGATGCCGGAGTCGTCGACCTCCCAGTCGGCCGGGTACTGCACGTCGTACCAACCGGAGTTGAAGGTCTCGTACTCGGTCCAGTCGCGCATCAGCAGCACCGCACTGGCCACCACCACGGTCACGAACGCCAGCACGGACCCGGTGATCACCAGCCACACGGTTTTCCCCGGTCCGGGGGAGCGGCCGCCTGCGGGGTGGGCCGTGTGCGGGCCCGCCGGCGGGTGGGCGCTCGGCGGGGTGGCACCGGGGAAGGGCTGCGGGCCCGGGGGCGGCGTGTTCGGTCCCGTGGGCCGGTGGTGGTACCCGGGCGGCGCGGCCGGCGCGGAGTGCGGCGGCGCCTGCCCGCCCGACGGCGGGTGCGGCGCGGCGGCGTGGGCCGGGTGCGGCCCGGAGGGATGGGGACTCGGGGGACTCTGCGGCGGCGTAGTCGGCCCGGACGGGTATGCGGCGTTGGGCCCCGAGGTACCGGGCGTTCCGGAGGTACCGGGCGCAGGCGGCGGCGTATTCGGCCCGGACCGGAATGTGGTGTCGGGCTCCGGGACACCGGGCGTATCGGCGGTCCGGTCGCGCAGCAGCTCCAGCGCGGTGTCCGCGGTCAGCCGCGCCGCGGGGTCGCGCTCCAGCAACCCGGTGATCACCGAGCCGAGCCGCCCGGTGGCCGGCAGCGGCGGGATGGGCGCCGACAGTACCGCCGCGATGGCGGCCGTCATGGTGTCCCGGCGGAACGGCGAACGCCCTTCCAATGCGGCGAACAGGGTGATTCCCACGCTCCACAGGTCGGCGGCCGGGGCCCCGTGCCCGTCCTCGCCCTGCAGCCGCTCCGGCGACATGAACTCCGGCGAACCCACCAGCGCACCGGTGCGGGTGATGGCGTCGCCGCCCTCCATGGTGGCGATGCCGAAGTCGGTGAGGACGATCCGGTCCTGCTCGCGGACCATGATGTTGCCCGGTTTGATATCGCGGTGCACCACACCGGTCGCGTGCGCGGCCCGCACAGCCTCCAGCAGTTCCGCTGCGATCGCGGCCACCCGTGCCGGGGGCAGTGTCCCCTCGCGGGCCATGACCTGCTGCATGGAACTGCCGCTGATCAACTCCATGACCACCCACGGGTGGCCCTCGTGGTCGAAGACGTCGTGGATAGTGATCACCGACGGGTGGGAGACCCGCGCGGCCGTCTGCGCCTCGCGCCGCACGCGCGCGTGGGCCTGGGCGCGTTCGTCCGCGGTGAGGTGGCCCGGCAGCAGCACCTCCTTGACGGCCACGGGCCGGTGCAGGGCGGTGTCCAGTGCCTGCCAGACGATGCCCATGCCGCCGCGGCCGAGTTCGCGCTCGATCCGGTATCGGTCCGCGACCATGCGCGCGCCTGCGCCGCTGTCCAATGCCATGCGTAGCGCCTCTCGGGGGGATCTGCGGGGCCTCGCCGGGGTTTCGGGGCAGGTGGTCCTTAGAGCAGATTACTCAGTACCCGGAGCCGCGTAGGAGAGGGCCAAGCGCCGGAACATGGCCGCATGCGGCGTTTTCTCTGCAGGGCCGGTGCCCGTTGCGCCGGTGGGCCGGGGTGCGCGCGGGGCCGCCGGTGCCCGTTGCGCGCGCAAGGGCGGTGGCGGGCGGACCGGGCCCGCCCGCCACCGCCAAAAACATGCGGTCTTCAGAAACGTGCGACCGAGCGGTGCACAGCGCACCGGATCACCGCGAGTTGGTCATCCGCAGTACGTCCAGGGCCTCGTCGAGCTGGGCCTCGGTGAGCTTGCCGTCGTTGATGTAGCCCCGCGCCAGCACGACCTCGCGGATCGTCTTGCGCTCGGCCAGTGCCTGCTTGGCGACCTTGGCCGCTTCCTCATAGCCGATGTAGCGGTTGAGCGGGGTCACGATCGACGGGGAGGACTCGGCGTATTCGCGGCATTGGTCCTCGTCGGCCTCGATGCCCGCAACGCACCGGTCGGCGAAGACCCGCGAAACGTTGGCCAGCAGCCGGATCGACTCCAGCACGTTGCGCGCGATCATCGGCAGCTGCACGTTCAGCTCGAAGTTGCCGGACGAGCCACCGAAGGCGACCGCAGCGTCGTTGCCCACAACCTGCGAGGACACTTGCAACATGGCCTCGCACAGCACCGGGTTGACCTTGCCGGGCATGATCGAGGAGCCGGGCTGCAGGTCGGGCAGCCGGATCTCGGTGAGCCCGGTGCGCGGGCCCGAACCCATCCACCGGATGTCGTTGGCGATCTTCACGTAGCCCACGGCGATCGCGCGCAGCTGCCCGGACAGTTCCACCAGGCCGTCGCGGGCGCCCTGGGCCTCGAAGTGGTCGCGGGCCTCGGTCAGCGGCAGCCCGGTGGCCGCGGCGATCTCGGCGATCACCCGGGCGGCGAAACCCTCGGGGGTGTTGATGCCGGTGCCGACCGCGGTGCCGCCCAGCGGAAGCTCCGCGACACGCGGCAGGCTCGCCTCCAGGCGCTCGGCGCCGTTGCGAACCTGGGCCGCGTACCCGGCGAACTCCTGGCCCAGGGTCACCGGGGTGGCGTCCATCAGGTGGGTGCGCCCGCTCTTGACGACCGCGGCGAACTCCCCGGCCTTTGCCGTGAGCGCGCCGTCCAGGTGCCGCAGCGCCGGGATCAGGTCGTTGACCACGGCCGAGACCGCGGCGATGTGGATCGACGACGGGTAGACGTCGTTGGACGACTGCGACGCGTTGACGTGGTCGTTGGGGTGGACCGCGGCGCCCGAACGGGCGGCGGCCAGAGTCGCGACGACCTCGTTGGCGTTCATGTTGCTCGACGTGCCCGAACCCGTTTGGAACACATCGATCGGGAACTCGGCGTTCCACTTGCCTTCGGCGACTTCCAGGGCCGCCTCGCGAATGGGCTCGCCGAACTCCGCGGAGATCACCCCCAGTTCGGTGTTCACCTTGGCCGCAGCCGCCTTGATGTGGCCGAGGGCGGCGATGTTCGCGTGCTCCAGCCCTTGGCCGGAGATCGGGAAGTTTTCCACGGCGCGCTGCGTCTGTGCGCGCCATTTGGCCTCGGCGGGGACCTTGACCTCACCCATCGAGTCGTGCTCGATGCGGAATTCGCTCATCGTTGAAAGACACCTCCAGGAAACCTGTCCCCAAGAGTGCCAGACCGGCGGACCGGTCCGAGCGGCAACCCCGCGGCTCTGCCCTGGGCCGTTCGGGCCGTGCGGTCAGCCGAGCGCGGCGGGTCCGCGCCCCCAGGGCAGGCGGCTGCGGCGGCGCGGCGAGCGGACCCGGACGAGCCCGAACAGCGAGAATCCGGAGATCTCCAGCACCGGCGCGTCGCCGCGGCGCGGCGCACGCACCAGCGACCTGCGCAGCGCGAGGACGGACCGCCCGCGCACGCGGACCTCCACCCCGTCGGGCACGGTCACGTAGATGCGGCCGAACACGCTGACGGCGGTGAGTTCGACGTGGTCGCGCATCAGCAGCGCCTCGCGCAGGTCCAGGTCCACAGAAGCGCCTACGGCCAGCGCGGATTCGCGGGCGCGCACGACCCAGCGCCCGGAGCGGCGCAGCCCGGAGAACAGCGCAACCAACGGGGAGTCGTCCAGCCGGATCGGCTGCTTGTCGGCGGCGACCAGGTCGGCCACCACCGGCGGCAGATCGCCCAGGGTCCGCGCGCGGTAGACGCGGTCGGCGCGGTCTTCGAACTCGACGAGGTCCAGCCGGCCGTCCTCGACCGCGGAACGGAGCACGCCGATCACCCGCTCGCGGTCGGAGTCGGAGGCGCGGATGCGGGCGGGGGGCAAGCCGTCGTTCACGCTGCCAACGGTAACCGCCGCGGCGCGGCTCGGCCGCCCCCGCGGCCCGGCAACCGGTGGCCGGCTCTGTCCACAGGCCGCCAAAAGAAGTGGATATTCGCCGCGGCGCGCTTCTACGGTTGTCCCATGTCGCAACCGGGACACCGCTATTCGCCGGGCCCTGCCGGATCGTCCGACCCCGACGACCCGGCCGAGCTCCCAGATACCTCCGAACCCTCCGAATCCTCTGATACCGCGGAACCCGCCGCAGATCCGGCACACGCCGCCGATCCGGTCGGCGGCGACCCGGCGGCCATCCTGTTGCGCGATGTGGTCAAGCGCTTCGGCTCTTTCACCGCCGTCGACGGCCTGAACCTCGAAGTCCCCACCGGGGTTGTTTTCGGCCTGCTCGGCCCCAACGGCGCCGGCAAGTCCACCACGATGAAGATGCTCACCGCCCAGAGCCGCGCCGACTCCGGCACCATCACGGTGCTCGGCCATCCGGTCCCGCGCGCCTCAAAACGCGCCCGCGCCGAAATGGGCGTGGTGCCCCAGCACGACAACCTCGACGAAGAACTCACCGTCCGCGAGAACCTTGAGGTGTTCACGCACCTGTACCGGATCCCGCGGCCCCAGCGCGCCGATGCCGTCGCCCGCGCGCTGCGCCTGGCCCACCTTGAGGACCGCGCCGATATCCGCGCCGACAAGCTCTCCGGCGGCATGCGCCGCCGCCTGCTGATCGTGCGCGGGCTGGTGCACCGCCCGCGGCTGGTGCTGCTCGACGAACCCACGGTCGGCCTCGACCCCCAGGTGCGCCAGGAACTATGGGGCCTGATCACCGCGCTGCGGGCCGAGGGGGTCACCGTGCTGATGTCCACCCACTACATCGAGGAAGCCGAACGCCTCGCCGATGTCGTGGCGCTCATGGCAAAGGGGAAAGTGGTGGCCCAGGGGGTCCCGGCCGACCTCATCGCCCGCCACGCCGGCGCGACCGTCGAGGAGTACCCGCTGCCGCCGGGGGCGCCGGTCGAGGACACCGAACAGCGCCTGGCCGCCGCGGGCTTCGCCACCCGCCGCACCGGCGCCACACTGTCGGTGCTGCGCGCCGGCGACCTCCCCGAACCGCTGCGCGACTCGCTGGGCCGCGGCGCCGCGCGGGCGGGCGATCTCGAGGACGTGTTCGTCACCTTGACCGGGGAGCGTGTGGAATGAGCCTGGAAACCCGCAACCGGGCCCAGGCCCGCGCCGATGCCCGGCCCGCCGGGCACGTGCCGCCGGGCCGGTTCGAGTTCGCGCCGATCGCCGGGGTGCTCGCCCGCGAATGGGCGCTGTACCGGCGCAGCTGGAAACCCACCACCTTCGCGGCGGTGGTCGAACCGATCGTCATGCTGCTCGCGTTCGGCGTGGGGCTGGGATCCCTGGTGGGCGCCATCGGCGGCTACGAGTACATCCACTTCCTGGGCACCGGCATCGTGGCCACCTCGGTGCTGTTCACCTCGATGTTCCCCGGGCTGATCGACACCTACGTGCGCCGCGTGTTCCAGCACACCTACGACGGCATGCTGGCCGCCCCGGTCGACGTCCGCGAACTCGTCACCGGCGAGGCCGCCTGGATCGCGTGCAAGGCCGGCATCTACGGGTGCGCGCCGCTGCTGGTGGCGGTCGGGTTCGGGCTGCCGACCTCCTGGCCGATGCTGTTCGTGCCGGTCATCGCGTTCACCACCGGATTCGGATTCGCGCTGACCGGTGTGTGGATGTCGGCCGCGGTGCCCTCGATCAAGACGATGGACTACATCATCTCCGGGGTCATCACACCGCTGTTCCTTATCGCCGGCACCTTCTTCCCCATCGACACCCTGCCCGCGTGGGCGCAGTTTGTGGCAAAGGTGAACCCGCTGTACCACTGCGTCGAACTGGTGCGCGGCACGGTGTTCGGCATCGGCCTGCCCGGTGCCGCCGGGCACTTCGCCGCGCTGCTTGCCTTTGTCGCGGTGGTGTGGTGCCTCGCGGTGTTCCAGATGCGGCGCAAACTGATCGACTGATACCGCCGGTGCACCGGCAGGGGCGGGGCCCACCCGGTGTGCGCGGGTCCCCGCCCGCCCCCGCCATCCAGCGCGGCGGGCGGGGGCGGGCGGGCACCCGTGTCGGCGCTGCCGCCGAGCACGCGGCGCGGGCGCCCGGCGGATCCGTCCTTCCTACTTCCTGAACGCGGCTACGCGTCGCCGTTGGGCGCCCAGCGGGCCAGCATCGATACCGAATCCGAGCCGAAGGTCACCGAGGCACCGACCCCGCCCCACTGCTCGGGCGCGCTCTCCTCGGCGCTTTCGGCGACCGGCCGCAGGTCCAGGTACATGCCCATGTGGGCCGAGGAGGTGTCGGCCATCGTCTGCTTGTAGACCGGGTCGTCGCCCAGCCGCCCCGTTCCGGTGGTGCCCGAGGTCGCGACCGTGACCGGCCCCTCGCTGCTGACTCCGGGGGGTGTCGTGTAGGACCCCTCGTACATCCGGTCGATCAGGTCCTGGACCGCGGCCGAGTCGGCGCCGTCGGCCCGGTACTGCAGCGACGGGGCACTGCTGCTGCCGCTGAAGAACTGGTCGAGCGAGCCGCCGATGTCGGTGATGCCCAGCGCGGTGTGCCCGCCCAGCAGCTTGGTGAGCCCGCCGGGCATGGTCATGCCCAGTTCCGACATCATGTCGTCGAGGTCGCCGAGCTGCTCGGGATTGTCCTCGTAGGCCTGGCCGATCATGTCGTCCAGGCCGCTGCCGCCGACGGCCATGACGGTGTCGTCGGGCAGGTCGCCCATCAGGTCCAGGCCGGGGTCGGGCATTTCGTAGTCGGTCATGGAGACACCGTCGACGCTGACGCCGAAGGTGTCGCCGCGCAGCTCGACGTACTCGGCCTCGATGCGCAGGCCCATCGCCAGGCGCCCGGTGACATCGTCGAACTCCTGCAGGGACGCGGCCGGACCCGGGGTGGTCATCCCGCCGTAGCCGCTGCCCATGCCCGAGCTCTCCGCGGACAGCGAAGCGGCCTGGCCCAGGTCCATCCACGCCGAGGCGACGTTGTCGGCGCCGATCGCGTCCATGTCCTGGTTATAGGTCTCCTGCTCGTCCAGCGTTCCGTTGGATTCGAGCTGGGACTCGAGGTCGGTCAGCGCGGCGGCGCCGGGCGTGATGATCGCGAAGTCGTCGCGCACGTCAAAGGCCATTTCCGACGACTCGTTCTGCAGCTCGCCGAGTGTCTGCTCGGCGGCGTCCGTGTCCTCGGCCTCGATCGCGATCGCCGTGGCCGCGCCCGAGCTGTCGGCGGCATCCTCGTTGTCGGGTATCCACACCGACATGCCGAAGCTCTGGCCCAGCCAGGGCTCGAAGTCGGCCTCGTAGGTCATGCCGTCAAGGCCGGCGCTTTCGATGTAGGACTCGACCAGCTCCTTGGCGGGGTCGGCGTCCGGGTCGATCTCGCTGCGCATCGATTCGGGCAGCTTGTTGACGAACTGGGCGTAGTCGGCCAGTTGTGCGCCATTGGGCTGCAGGTCGAGCTTTGCGAATGCGATTGAGGAGCCGGGCAGCACGGTTTCGGGGTTGGCGCCGACGAAAACGTTCTGCGCGACCGTGTTCGCCGCCCATACGGTGCCGGCCATCAGGACCAGCCCCATGCCCGCCGCCACCGGAACCATCCACAGGCGGTTCGTCCGCCGCGGCGCCGGGGAGCCCGGCGGGCCCGGCGCACCGGGCGGACCCGGGGGCGGGCCATAGCCCGGCCCGGGAGGGGGCGGCTGGTACTGGCCGCCGGGGCCCGGCGGACCCCATTGCGGCTGGTTGGGGGGATCAGGGAAGGACATCGAACCTCCGGAGCAACGCGCTTGTCCGCTACGAAGGTACCAATGCGCAATCGTCCGATTGTCGGTGAATGCGAGGTCACTTCCCGGTGGAAGAGGTCGCCGCCGAGGCGAAGTCCACTCCGCTGAAGGAGGCGAGCTTGGCCAACCGGTGCTCGCTGCGCACCTGGCGGACCGTGCCGCTGCGCCCCCGCATGACCAGCGAGTCGGTGGACGCACCACCGGCCTCGTAGCGCACGCCGCCCACCAGCTCCCCGTCGGTGATGCCGGTGGCGGCGAAGAAAACGTCCTCGGAGGCGACCAGGTCGTCGGTGGTCAGCACCTTGTCCAGATCGTGTCCGGCGTCGCGGGCCCGGCGCCGCTCGTCGTCGTCCGTTGGCCACAACCGGCCTTGGATGACACCCCCCAGGCACTTGAGGGCACAGGCGGAGATGATCCCCTCGGGGGTGCCGCCGATCCCCAGCAGCAGGTCCACACCGGTGTTGGCGCGGGCCGCCATGATCGCTCCGGCGACGTCTCCGTCGGTGATGAACCTGATCCGCGCACCCGCCTCGCGCACCTCGCGCACGATGTCCTGGTGGCGGGGGCGGTCCAGGATCACCACGGTCACGTCCTGCGGGGTGGCGCCCTTGGCGCGGGCGACCGCCCGCACGTTGTCGGCGATGGGCGCGGTGATGTCGACCGCGGCCGCGGCTTCGGGGCCGGTGGCCAGCTTCTCCATGTAGAAGACGGCGGAAGGGTCGAACATGGAGTGGCGCGGAGCCACCGCCAGCACCGAGATGGCGTTGGGCATGCCCATCGCGGTCAGCCTGGTGCCGTCGATCGGGTCGACGGCGACATCGCAGTCGGGGCCGGCGCCGTCGCCGACCGACTCCCCGTTGAAGAGCATCGGGGCGTTGTCCTTCTCGCCCTCGCCGATCACCACCGTGCCGTTCATCGACACCGTGCTGATCATGTGCCGCATCCCGCGCACCGCAACACCGTCGGCCCCGTTCTTATCGCCGCGGCCCACCCAGCGGGCGGCCGCCAAAGCAGCGGATTCGGTGACGCGGACCAGCTCCAGTGCCAGGTTGCGGTCCGGTGCCTCCGAGTTGCCCGGTGCGGAGTTGGGAATGCTCATCGCTCAGCCCTTTCCAGCCGGTGCTGCACGCCCGCCGGGATGCGGTCGGTGGTTTTGGGACAAGCGTAATCACCTGACGTAATCTCGACCTAGGCGGGCCGACGGCACGCCGCCACGGAAAGGAACGGTAGCCCGACGTTGACTGTGGACAAGGCGCACAAACCCGTCCGGATATCCCATCGGGGAGCGGCCACGCGCAGCGCCCTGCTCACCGCCGCCGCGCACGTTTTCCGCACGGTGGGCTTCTCCCGCGCGGGTGTCAGCGAGGTCGTGGAGCACGCCGGTGCCAGCGTCGGCAGCCTCTACCACCACTTCACCGGCAAGGCCGACCTGTACATGGCGCTGTACGAGGAGTTCCAGCAGCGCCAGCAGGAGCGCACCCACCGGGCGGTGTCGTTGGCGCGGACCCAGGGCGAGAGCGACCCCACGCAGCTCATGTACACCGCTGCGCGCGCCTACCTCGACGGTGCCATCGAGGAGCGCGACACCACGCTGCTGTTCTTCTGCGGCGACGGCCCGCCGGGCTTCGACTCCCAGCTGCGCGAACGGCTGCGCGAATGGACCGACCGCAACGTGGCACTGTTCCGCAAGGCCGACGAACCCGTCGACGAAGCCCTGCTCATGGTGGTCAGCGGGGCGATGCTGGTGGCCGTCACCGAGGTCATCCGGCGCAGCGACACGGACGCCCGGCGCCTGGCCGACGACATCACCGGCCTGCTGTCGCGGCTGGGCCCGCGCGGCAGACCCGGGCACGACGCGTGAGTCCGGGCCGCAATACCGCTGCACCTATGATCTTGAACGGCACGATTAGACCGCGGTGAAGCCGCCGTCAGCGGCGACCACGGCTCCTGTGACGAAGCTGGAACGCGGGGAGGCGAGGAAACACAGGACCTCGGCGATCTCTTCGGGCTGTGCCACTCGGCCCAGCGGTTGCGCGCCGGCAAAGGACGCCAGGTACGCACGGCTGTCGGAGCGGAACGTGTCGAGGAAATCGGTCTCGATGACGCCTGCGGCAACGATGTTGGCGCGGATGCCCAGCGGCCCGCCCTCGACGGCGAGCACCTTGGTCAGCTGGGCCAGAGCGCCCTTCGACGCGCTGTAGGCGGCTCCGTTGGGTAGTGCGGTTGTGCAGGTGTAGGAGCCCGTGCTGACGATGGCACCGCCGCCGCGGTCCTTCATCGCCCGGAAGGCTTCGCGGGTGCAGAAGAAGGAGCCGCGGGCGTTGACCGCCATCACGGAGTCCCAGTCGTCGGCGGTGGTTTCGGTAATGGGTTTGTTCAGAGTGCGTCCGGCATTGTTCACCAGGATGTCCAGTCCACCGAAGGCGTCGATGGCCGACTGCACTGCATTTGCGGCGGTCTCCTCCCGGGTGATGTCGCCGCTTACTGCGAGAACGCCGGGAAATTCATCCGATAGGGCCTGGACGCCGGGGCGTTGGTCGACGGCGACGATGCGGGCGCCGCGGGCGCTGAGGAGCACCACCGTCTCCTTGCCCACGCCGCGTGCGGCCCCGGTGACAAGGGCTGTTTTTCCGGCGAACTCGGCGGCTTCGGCGGACGGAGTTGCAGGTGTCATGGTGGTTTCCCTGGATGAGGTGCGAAGGCGCCTGTGCGGGGCGCCTGAATTGCCGGGCGGTGGCGGGGCGGTCGGGGCGGGCGGCAGCCGTTGACGCGCTCACGGGGCGTTTCCCTTGCAGCGGGTCGGTGCCGGCATCGCGCGGCCCGGTTGCCTCTTAGTACGCGGTGAGCCCGCCGTCGACCACCAGCTCCGAGCCGGTGACGAACGAGGAGTCGCTGCTGGCGAGAAAGAGGATCGCGGGGGCGATCTCGTCGGCGCGGCCGGCCCGGCGCATGGGCGTGCGTTGGATGTCCGGCTGCTGGTCGCCGTGCTGGTCCAAGAGTTCCTGAATCATCGGCGTGGCGACCACCCCGGGATGTACCGAGTTGATCCGTACTCCTTGCCGGGCGTACTCGACCGCGGCGGTCTTGCTCAGCAGGCGCACCGCGCCCTTGGAAGCCTGGTAAGCCGCAGCCGCGCCGCTGCCCACCAGACCGGGCACCGACGACGTGTTGATTACGGAGGCGTTGCCGCTCGCACGCAGGAGCGGCATCGCCGCCTTCATGCCGAGCCACGTGCCCTTCTGGTTCACATCGATGACCCGGTCCCAGGCGTCTTCCCGCGTTTCCTCGATCCCCTGCCAGTCCAGGATGCCGGCGATGTTCACGAGCACGTCCAAGGTGCCGAACCGTTCGCGTACGAAGGTGATCACCTCGTCCCACTCCCGCGCGCAGGAGACATCGAGGCGGGCGGCGGCGACCTCCGCGCCGCGTGCCTCCAGCCGGTCGGCCAGACTCCGCAGCGGGCCTTCGGCGGCATCGGTGAGCACTATCCGGGCACCTTCGCGGGCGAAAAGTTCAGCGGTCGCTGCGCCGAGGCCGCCGGTCGCGCCGGTGATCAGTGCGACCTTGCCGTCGAGTCGTTGTCCTGTCATGGAAACGGTCCTTGGTTCTGGTTGGTGTGGTTCCCGCTGCCGCGGTGCGGTGGTTTCTCTGCCCGGTGGAGCACAAGGTGCTCGTGCTGGAGCACGCCGGCCCGGATGACGCGCGTCGCGCTGAGTCCCGTGTCGTCGATGAACCCGAGGCGGCGGGCAGCGGTTCCCGGCGGATGCGACCGTCCGCGGTCACCCGCAGCCCGGCCGCATCGGCGCGGTCGCCGAAGCGGTCGCGCCGCCGGCTGCGTTCTCCTGGGCAGGCCGGTGCGGTTCTGTCCTGCTCCACCGAGTTTGGGACCGTCAGCGGCGATCAACCAGGACGCGGACCGCCTGGGTGCGGCACACCCAGGCAGACCGCCGGGCCGCCGCCTAGCATGGACGCATGGACGCCAACCACCTGGGCGACTTCCTGCGCACACGCCGTGCGGGCCTGCGGCCCGATGACATCGGCATGGCGAGCTACGGTGCGCGCCGCGTCGCCGGGCTGCGCCGTGAAGAGGTCGCCGTCCTGGCCGGCGTGAACGCCGACTACTACACCCGCCTCGAACAGGGGCGCGAGCGCAATCCCTCACGCCAGGTACTCGAAGCGCTCAGCGGCGCGCTGCGCCTCGACGCGGACGCCCGCGCGCACCTCTTCCGGCTGGCGGGGGCCGCACCGGGCGACCGGCCCGCCTTCCGCGCCGCCGAACGGGTCACTCCGGCACTGCGCCAGTTGATGGACGGCTACCCGAACACGCCGGCGTTCGTCATGAGCCGGACCCTCGACATCCTTGCCACCAATGCTCTGGCCGACGCGCTGTACTCCCCGTTCGACCCTGCGGACAACCTGGCCCGCATGGCCTTCCTCGACCCCGCGGGCCGGTACTTCCACACGGACTGGAACCGGGTGGCCCAGGCGACCGTCGCCAACCTGCGCCAGGCATCCGGCTTCGACCCGGACGATCCCCGGCTGGGTGAGCTCCTGGCCGGCCTCACCGAGCACAGCGCGGACTTCGCTCGCCTCTGGAACGCTCACACCGTGCGCGGCAAGACCCGGGACGCCAAGGAGTTCCGCCACCCGGACGTCGGGCACCTTACCCTCACCTACCAGGCCTTTGACGTACGCGACGCACCCGGCCAGCAACTCGTCATCTACCACGCCGAACCAGCAAGCCCCAGCGCCCAGGCCCTCAATCTGCTCGGTTCGATCCACGCCACCCGGAACCGGCCCGCCCCCCGTCCCCACGGCTAGTCGCCCGGCGCAGCGCCCATAGGCGCCCGGAACCCGGCCGACGGCTCGCCGGCCTGCTGCGGGGGCCGGGACCGCGCGGCAAGTCCCGCAACGACGTGCGAATCGGGCCGAAACAGGCTCAACGCATTGCAGAATGACGTCCTAGACCGAATCCCATTTCCAGCCGAGCCGAAAAACCGCCGCGACTTCCGTGCCAGGGCCGCGTGGTGACGGCCGCGTTTCCGCCGCCGGGATTCGGGTGCTCGGGGAAGAGCCGTGCGCGGTGCCGTGAACTGGATATATGTTGCGATCTCCGGGGTAAGGGACGGGCCCCGGCAGGTGACGCGCCGCATTGTCGCCGCAGTCTTACCGCCTTCGCCGCGGTTTCGGCGGTCGTTTAGGCGGCGTTGAGGCCGGTGCGGGTATACCTGTTCTCCCAGCCACCAGATATGAGCCGGGTTCCCGGCACGGAGTTGATCTCAGATGCTCGACCAGGTTTTCGACTGGGTCAAAGGCTTTTTCCAGGACAACGCGGAATCCGCCGTCGGCGACGCCGCGAACGCGGCCGCCGGTGCGGGCGAGGCGGCCACAGGTGCGGCCGCGGGGGCGAGTGAGGCCGCCACCAGCGCGGCGGGCGATTTCACCGGCGCGGCCGAGACCGCGGCGGCCGATCTCGGCGGTGCGGCAGAACAGGCCGGCGGGGCCGCCGAAGGTGCTGCGCCCGAGGCTTCCCAGAGCGTGCAGGACGCCGCGAGCGGGGTGGGCGAGGACCTCGGCGGGGTTCAGGAGACCGCCGAGGACTTCCAACAGAGCGCCCAGGATGCCGCCGCCGACCCTGCGGCGGCGGCTCAGGAACACATCGAACGCGAGCGCTGAGGCCGCGGCGCCTGATACACGCAACCCGGCCCCGCCGCAGCGCACCGGTCCCTCGGATCGGTGGCCGAGCGGTCGGGGCCGGGGCTGGAGCGGCGGTCCTCAGCCGGTATTGCTCAGCCGGTGGTTTCGGCCCGCAGATCGCGGCGCAGTTCCTTCGGCAGCGAGAACGTCAGGCTCTCCTGCGCGGTCTCGACGTCCTGGACATCGCCGTAACCCGAACCCGCCAGCCGGTCGAGCAGGTCCTGGACGAGGATGTCGGGCACCGAAGCGCCGCTGGTGACACCCACGGTCTCGACACCCTCCAGCCAGGAGTCGTCCATCAGCGAGGCGTTGTCGATGAGGTGGGCGCTGGTGGCCCCGGCCTCCAAGGCGACCTCGACCAGTCGGACCGAGTTGGAGGAGTTCTCCGACCCCACCACGATCACCAGGTCGCACTCGGCCGCCATCTCCTTCACGGCATCCTGCCGGTTGGAGGTGGCGTAGCAGATGTCGTCGCTGGGCGGGTCGAGCAGGTTCGGGAACCGCGAGCGCAGGGCATCGACGGTCGTGTTGGTCTCGTCGACCGACAGGGTGGTCTGCGACAGCCAGGAGACGTTGTCGGGGTTGCGCACCTCGACCTTGTCGACCTCGTCGGGGCCATCGACGATCTGGATGTGTTCGGGAGCCTCGCCGCTGGTGCCCTCGACCTCCTCGTGGCCGGTGTGGCCGATGAGGATGATGTCGCGGTCCTCGGCTGCGAAGCGCTTGGCCTCCTTGTGCACCTTGGTCACCAAGGGGCAGGTGGCGTCGATCGTCTTCAGTTGGCGCCGGCCGGCTTCGTCGTGCACGTTCGGTGCGACGCCGTGGGCGGAGAACACCACGATGGCGCCTTCGGGGACCTCGCTGGTCTCCTCGACGAAGATGGCGCCGCGCTCCTCCAGCGTGCTCACCACATGGGTGTTGTGCACGATCTGCTTGCGCACGTAGATGGGGGCGCCGTACTGCTCCAGGGCCTTTTCGACCGTGACGACGGCGCGGTCCACGCCGGCGCAGTAGCCGCGGGGCTTGGCGAGCAGGACACGGCGGCGGTTCGTCGCAGTCATGCACCCATCCTAAGGGCCGCTCGCGCGTGCGGGTCCTTGCGCGGGAGGTGTGGCCGCGCACACAGGAGGCGGTGGGCGCTCGCACCGGCCGCTCTCGCCGGGCCGGCGGCCGGCAGGTGTGCGGGCGCGGTCGGGGCTTGGGGAGCCCGGGCGGATCGCCGCAGGTGACCCCCAGGTAACGGTCCGCGCTCGTTTCTGTCGCGGCAGGGCCGAACCATTCACATTCGGAGCGGTTCCGGCGACGCTTGCTCCTCTATTCTGGATTGATCTATGGAACCGAAAGGCGCCGTGGTGGCGTCAGACGCGCGGGGCGGGATAGACGGGATGGACGAAAAGTCTGCTACGTGTACCGTCCGAGCCGAGCACCCGGGGCCTGCGCAGCCCCGTTCCTCCCGACGAGAGCAATCAGGAGCCCCCAGTCCCATGTCGAATCCGTCCATCGCCAGCAAGCTGATCTCCAAAGTCAAGGGCATCTTCGGCCAGAAGCCGCCGGAGCAACCGGCCCTTGAGTCCAGCCCGCGGTCTGCGTCCACGGAGCAGCAGGCGGAGGCGGGTGCGGCCGAGCCCGCGGCCGCCGCCGCGGCCACCGGCACCAAGACCGCCGAGCCTGCGGCCGGGGCTGAGGCGAAGACGGCCGAGCCCGCGGCAGGCCGGGCCGAAAGCGCCGAGTCCGCGGCCGCTGAGCCCGCCGCAAGCGTGGCCACCGGGGGGCAAGAGGAGCAGGAGGCGCAGCAGGGCCAGGCGGCCGCGGAACCCGCCGCCGCCGAGGATGCCGCCGCCGGCTCCGGCCTCGTCAGCGAACAGGAGCGTGCCGCCGTCGCCGAGGAGCTCGCCGCCGCCGAGGCCACCACCCAGGTCGCCGACGACTCCGTCCTGGAGGACGTCCGCCGCCAGGCGGCTCCTGAGGCCGACGAACTCGCGGTACCCGGCTACGACGACCTGACCCTGCCCTCGATCCGTGCCCGCCTGCGCAAACTCACCATCGACCAGGTCCGCGACCTGCGCGCCTACGAGGTCGCCCACGGCGAGCGCCCCGAGTTCATCAAGATGTACGACAACCGCATCGCCAAGCTGCAGAGCGAGGCCGAGTAGCGGCGGCGCCGGTCCGGTCCGCGGCGCGGGCGGGCACCGGCGGTCCGGGGGCTGTCGGCGCGCTTGCGGGAGGGCGCGGCTGACGCCTGAGGGCGGCCGCGGGGCCGGTTCGTGTCGTGCCTGGTGGGCGTGTTCTGTCGGCCCTCTGATCTAGGCTCGCAGCCATGGGTATGGAAAGCTCGGCCGAATCCCCGCAGCCCGTCCGGGTGGTCATGCAGGCGGTCGGCGGGTGGATCGGCCGGCTGGGGCGGATCTGGGTCGAGGGCCAGGTCGCCGAGATGAACCGGCGGGGCGGCACGGTGTTCATGACCCTGCGCGATCCGGTGGCCAACGTCTCGGCGCGGGTGGTCTGCCCCGCACGCGTGCTGGAGGCGGTCGTGCCCGCCCCCGAGGCCGGCGCCAGGGTGGTCGTGCACGCCAAGCCCGACTTCTACGTTGCGCGGGGCACGTTCTCGCTGCTTGCCTTGGAGGTCCGCCACGTCGGACTCGGCGAGCTGCTGGCGCGGTTGGAGCGGCTGCGGGCCACGCTCGCCGCCGAGGGCCTGTTCGCCGGCAACCGCAAGCGTGCGCTGCCGTTTCTGCCCGGCACGGTGGGCCTCATCTGCGGACGCGATTCGGCGGCCGAGCGCGACGTCCTTGAGAACGGGCGCCGGCGCTGGCCTGCCGTGCGCTTCGAGGTACGCGAGGTCGCGGTCCAGGGCGACCGCGCGGTCGGCGAGGTACTCAACGCGCTCAAGGACCTCGACGCCCACCCCGATGTCGAGGTCATCATCGTGGCGCGGGGCGGCGGGTCGCTGGAGGACCTGTTGCCGTTCTCCGACGAAGCCCTGGTCCGCGCGGTTTCGGCCACCCGCACGCCGGTGGTCAGCGCCATCGGCCACGAGCAGGACAGTCCGCTGCTCGACCTCGTCTCGGATGTCCGCGCGTCCACACCCACCGACGCCGCCAAGAAGACCATCCCCGATGTCGGCGAACAACTCCAGCTCATCCGGCAGTTGCGCGACCGCGGCAGGCGCGTGCTGGTCGGCGGGGTCGAACGCGAGCGCTCCTGGCTCGCGGGCATGCGCTCGCGGCCGGTGCTCGCCAGCCCGCTGCGCGAGATGGACCGGCTCACCGAGCAGGTCGCCGGGCTGCGCGACCGCGCGCGGCGGTGCGTGACCGTGGCGCTGGACCGCGCCGGCGACGACCTTTCGCACACCCGCGCCCGGCTGCACGCGCTTTCGCCGGCCACCACGCTCGCGCGCGGCTACGCGATCGTGCAGCGCGGCGACGGAGCGGTCGTGCGCTCGGCCGGCGATGTCGGCAGTGGCGACTCGCTGCGGGTGCGCTTCGCCGAGGACAGCATCACCGCGACGGTCGACGGCCCCGGCGAGACCGACGGCACCGGTGCCGGCCCCGACTCCGCGGCCCCTCCGCAGGAGGAGCCCACGTGACCGGTGCGAATACGCGCCGGACGGACATCGACGAGCAGGAGGGCAGCGCAGTGGCCGCCAAGAACAACGGCACGGGCAGCGGCACAAAGGGCGGCGGCTCCAATGGAGGCAGCGGCGCCGCAAACGGGGCGAACTCCGCAGGCGAGGCGCCGGAGCAGGCCGCCGGTACCGCGGCGGACGGATCGGCCGGATCGGCCGGATCGGCCGAGCCCGCCGGAAACGCCGAAGCCGAACTCAGCTACGAACAGGCCCGCGACGAACTCGACTCCGTCGTGCGCCGGCTTGAGGCGGGCGGGCTGACGCTGAAGGAATCGCTGGCCCTGTGGGAGCGCGGCGAGCGGCTCGCCGCCACCTGCGAACGGTGGTTGGAGGGCGCCCGCGCCAAGCTCGCGGTCGCCATGGAGGAACGCGACCAGGGCGGCTCCGCCGACTCGGAGACCCCCTTCTAGTGACCGCAGGCGGCTGGGGCGGGCAACTACGGGGGTGATCCCGTCGACCCTGCGGAAGTGCCCAGATCAAGCGCCGGATCTGGTCATTTCCCCATGATCGTTTCCACGCAGGCCCCGGAAACGGGCATAAGGGGCCACAGGGGCACCCACCGACCGCGCCGGGCGGGTGGCGGTGCGGGCTCAGCGTTTGCCCGGCGCACGGTCGGCGCTCTGGTGCGGCGGGGTGCGGGGGCGGCGGCCGTTGACCTCGTCGCTGAATGCGCGCACGTTGCCCGGCAGGCCGCGGAAGACCGCGATCACCAGGAGCAGCCCGGTGCCCAGGAACAGCGACGGTGCGACATCGGCCAGGCGGGTCGCCATGCCGATCGTGACCGCACGGGAGAACCCGGTTTCGCCCAGGGTCAGCGCCATCTCGGCGATCAGCGCGGCCACGAAGTAGGCCAGCGGCGGGCTGACGGTGAGCGACAGCAGGTCGGTGGGGCGCACCAGCAGGGCGGCCACGACGCAGGCGGCGGTGAACGCGACTCCGCTGACCATGGGGGATCCCGCGAAGTGGCCGATCACGGACGACACCAGGCTGGCTACGGAGATCACGAGGATGCCGCCGCGCCCCGTGAGGCGGACCCGGCCCGGGGCAGGGGGCGTTGCCGTCTCGGTTGCGGGCCGGGGGGCGGCGCGGTGGGGAGGCCGCTGGGCGGTGAGCGGCGCTCGGGGGTGGTCCATGCGCTGCGGTTTGCGCGTCGCCATTCCGGCACGCTCCCTTGTGTAACTCACAGTGTTCAGTGTGTCACTCTCGGTGAAGAGTTCTTGGGTTCCGTGGTGTCCGTGTCCCCTGCCGTGGTCCGGTTTGCGGGCTCGTTCCCGTTCACGTGTGTGTCGTCCCCATTGGCGTGCCCGGCCGGGCCGCCGTGCGCACCCCGGGGTTCCTCCGCCCCCGCCGAGCCGGCGCCGAAGGCGGCGCCGAAAAGGTGGGCGCCGGGCTCGACGCCGCCGGCCGGGCCGGTGCCGTCGGTGCCGGCCAGCTCCGCCGCCGCCAGCGGCCGCGCCTGCTCATGCACGCCCTCGGGCCGGGCGAGGTCGTCGTCGACCAGGCCCAGCTCCTCGAACCTGCGTGCGGTCACCAGCACCCGGCTCTCCAGGGACCCGACCGTCTGGTTGTAGGCCGAAACCGTGCGGGAGAGCGCCTTGCCCAGCCCTTCGACGTGCCCGCCGAGGGTCGACAGCCGCGCGTGCAACTGCTTGCCCAGGTCGAAGACCGCGCGCGCGTTCTCGCTGAGGGCCTCCTGCTGCCAGGCGTACTGGGCGGTGCGCAGCAGCGAGATGAGTGTGGTCGGCGTGGCGATGTGCACCCGCCGCGCCATGGCGTGTTCCAGCAGCTGCGGATCGAACTCCAGTGCCGGTGCCAAAAACGCCTCGCCGGGCACGAACAGCACCACGAACTCCGGTGCGGGGCTGAACGCCGCCCAGTAGGACTTCGCCGCGAGCTGGTCGACGTGTGCGCGCAGGTGCTTGCTGTGTGCGCGCAGGCGTTCGGCGCGGGCATCGGCGTCATCGGTCTCGACGGCCTCCAGGTAGGCGGCCAGCGACACCTTCGAGTCCACGACGATGTTCTTCCCGCCGGCCAGCCGCACCACCATGTCCGGCCGGAGCCGGCCGCTGTCGGTGGCCGCGCCGGCCTGTTCCTCGAAGTCGCAGTAGGAGCCCATCCCCGCCAGCTCGGCCACCCGGCGCAACTGCAGCTCGCCCCACCGGCCGCGCGCCTCGGGCCGCCGCAGCGCGCTCACCAGCGACTGGGTCTGGTCGCGCAGCCGCTCCGACCCCTGGCGCACCTGGTCGACCTGCTGTGCCAGCTCGGCGTGGGCGGTGCGCCGCCCGGCGTCGACCTCGCGCAGCTGGTTCTCGACCCGGCTGAGGGTGTCCTTCAACGGGGAGACGAGCTGCTCGACCGCCGCGCGGCGCTGCTCCATGTCCTTGCCGGTCTCGGCGCCGACAGCGCGCAGCCGCCCTTCGGCGAGCTCCATGAAGCGCTGGTTGGTCGCATCCAGCGCCTCGGCCGACAGTGCGCGGAAGCGTTCGCCGAGGTGCTCTTCGACGTAGGCGGCGCGCTCGTCGGCGGAGCGTGCGTGGGCGCGGGCATCGGCGACTCGGCCGCGCGCCAGCAACCACCCCAACGCGACACCCACCGCCAGTCCCACCAGTAGCACCAGGATCAAGTCAAGGCCGTCCATAGCCGCCCATCGTCTCAATCCAGGTACCCGCGGCACCTTCCGCCACGCGCGGGTAAGCAACCGGAAAAGCGCGGCTGCGCGCAGGGTGGCCGAATCCGGACCGGTTCCGGCCGGGGCCCGGTCCGGTTCTGGGCTCCGGCGGGGACGGAAAATGCGCTCCCACCGGCGATGACGCCGGACCTGGACTATTTACCGAGTAGTCGGTAGGTTAAATTTCGTCTTCGCCCGCAGCGCCGCTGAACCCTCCGGACCTTTACAGGAGCGACATGACCACAGCACACGGGACCGCTCATCCGGCAGACGCCGAACGCGAGCGGCACGTCGAGGCCGCCCTGGCCCGCCTCGACCTGCAGGGGCGCATCCGGCTGCTCTCGGGCGCCACCATGTGGGCCATCGCCCCCAACCCCGACATCGGGCTCGACCGGTTGGTGATGTCCGACGGGCCCGTCGGCGTCCGCGGCGAGAGCTGGACACCCGACGACCCCGCCGTCCAATTGCCCAGCCCCACCGCCCTGGCCGCCACCTGGGACCCCGGCCTGGTCCGCACCGCCGGGCGGCTGCTGGCCCAGGAGGCACGGCGCAAGGGCGTGCACGTGCTGCTCGCCCCCACGGTGAACATCCACCGCTCGCCGCTGGGCGGGCGGCACTTCGAGTGCTACTCCGAGGACCCGCTGCTCACCGGCAGGATCGGCGCCGCCTACGTCAACGGCGTCCAGGACGGCGGCGTGGGCACCACGGTCAAACACTTCGTCGCCAACGACTCCGAAACCGACCGGTTCACCGTGGACGTGCGCGTCGACGAACGGACCCTGCGCGAGATCTACCTCGCCCCGTTCGAGGCCATCGTCGCCGACGCCCGCCCCTGGGGCGTCATGGCCGCCTACAACAAGGTCGACGGCACCACCATGACCGAGCACACCCGGCTCAACGCGGTGCTGCGCGACGAATGGGGCTTCGACGGCTTCATCGTCTCCGACTGGACCGCCGCCCGCGACACCGTCGGCTGCGCCCTGGCCGGGATGGACGTCGCCATGCCGGGGCCCGACACCGTCTACGGCGACGCGCTGCTCGCCGCCGTGCGCGAGGGCCGGGTGCCCGAGGAGGCCGTCGAGGCCATGGCCCGCCGCGTCCTGCGGCTGGCCGCCCGCACCGGGGCGCTGGAAGGCGCCGAGCCGGCGGTGCCCGCCGCCGCGCTGCCGCCCCGCATCGACGGGCGCGCACTCGCCCGCCAGGCGGCGGCCCGCTCCTGCACCCTGCTGCGCAACGGCAGCGGGGCGCTGCCGATCGACCCGGCCGCGGTGCGCAGCGTCGCGCTCATCGGGTTGGCCGCCGACGAGGCCCGCACGAGCGGCGGCGGCTCGGCAACCGTGTTCACCGAGCACACCGTCAGCCCGCTGGAGGGCCTGCGTGCCGCGCTGCCCGCGGACGTGCGGCTCGACTATGCGATGGGTGCCGACCCGAGGAAGACCCTTCCGCCGCTGCCGGGGCCGCTCACCGCCACCTTCCGCGCCGCCGACGGCGCCGTGCTGGCCACCGAACGGCTGACCGACGGCACCGCGCGGTGGGTGGGCGAGCTGCCCGACGGGGTCACCACCGCCGAGCTGGCCACGGTCGAGCTCGCCGGCACCCTGGTGCCCGCGGCCTCCGGCACCCACCGCTTCGGTGTCAGCGGGGTCGGCCGGTTCCGGCTGGCCGTCGGCGGGCGGGAGGTTTTCGACACCGTCAACGAGGTCGAGGGCGACGATCCCGGCGCCGGGTTCCTCAATCCGCCGGAGACCACCGCCGAGCTCGAGCTCACCGCAGGCGAACCCGTGGACGTCTCGGCCGTGGCCACCGTCCCGGGCGCGGTCGGGGACTTCGCGTTCATCGGGTTCTCGCTGAACCACGGCGAGCCGCGGGCAGGCGGCGACGAGCTGATCGAGGAGGCCGTGCGCACGGCCGCAGGAGCCGACGTGGCGATCGTCATCGCCGCCACCACCGAGGAAGTGGAGTCCGAAGGCTTCGACCGGGACACGCTCGACCTGCCGGGGCGCCAGAACGAGCTGGTCGCCCGGGTCGCCGCCGCCAACGACCGCACGATCGCCGTGGTCAACGCCGGGTCCCCCGTTGCCATGCCCTGGCGCGACGACACGGCCGCGGTGCTGCTGACCTGGTTCGGCGGCCAGGAGGTGGGTGCGGCCCTGGCCGACGTCCTGCTCGGCACCGAGGAACCCGGCGGGCGCCTGCCGACCACCTGGCCCGCCGCGGAGTCCGACGTCCCCGTGCTCGGTGTCACCCCCGGTGACGGCGTGCTGGAGTACTCCGAAGGCGTGTTCGTCGGCTACCGCGCCTGGCAGCGGGCCGGCACCGCGCCCGCGTTCTGGTTCGGTCACGGGTTGGGCTACACCACCTGGGAGTACACGCGAGCCGAGGCGCAGGTGCGGCCCGACGGCGGGATCGCGGTGACCGCTGATCTGGCCAACACCGGTGCCCGCAGCGGGCGCGAGGTGGTGCAGGTCTACCTGGCCCCGCGCGATCCCGGCGGGGCGGCCGAGCGGCCGCAGCGCTGGCTGGCCGGGTTCGCCGCGGTCAGCGCTGCGGCGGGCGGCAGCGCCCGGGCCGAGATCGATGTCCCGGCCCGCGCAGTGCAGGTGTGGGACACCGCGGCCGCCGGCTGGCGGACGGTTCCCGGCGACTACGACGTGCTCGTGGGCCGATCCGCGGGCGACACCCCGCTGTCGGCCCCGGTCCGTATCGGCTGAGACCGGCGGGGGCGGGCCGCAGGCGGTGCCGGTGTCCGGTGCCGGGGCCTCAGCCGGCGCCCAGCGCCCGATACAAGGACCGGGCGCTGCGCCAGACGGGCTCGGGCACCGGCTGCGGCGCGAACAGCCACATGCGCTGCACCGGGTCGGGGCCGCGGCCCATGATCACCGCGCGCAGCGGGTAGGGCGGTTCGCCGCACAGGTGGTACCAGCAGTAGCCGAAGGGCTCCAGCAGTGCCATCAGGCGCTCCGCCACCCCGTGGTCGGGCCGCACCTCGCAGAAGATCCACGGCCGGAAGCGGCGCAGCACCTCAAGGCCGCCGGCGATGATGTCGGGTTCGGTGCCCTCGGTGTCGAGCTTGAGGATCGAGGGCGCCGCGCAGGCGCGCTCGCGCCAGTGCGAGAGGGTCTCGACCGCCACGGGGGTCCGGCCGAGCTGGGAGCGGGGGTCGGCGGTCAGTGAGGTGGCGGTGTCGGCGCTGGGCGAGAGCCGCAGCGCCGCTGTGCCGCTGTGGTTGCTCAGCGCAAGCCGCACGACCTCGAAGGCGAGCCCGTTGTCGAGGGCGAGGTCCTGGGCGGTGTCGGCGAGCCGGGGTTCGGGTTCGAACGCGTAGACCCGCCGCTGGCTGCGGGCCGCCGCCAGGGCGGCGTACAGGCCGGTATTGGCGCCGACGTCGAGCACCGCCCCCGGGCGGGCGTACTCCAGCGCGGCCAAGAAGCAGGAAACGGTTTCGGGTTCGTAGGCGGCCAGGCCGCCGTAGTGCAGCCGCCGCGGCACCCGGTAGTCGCCGGGAGCGGTGACCGCGAGCGAGGAGGGGCCGGAACCGCGCGCTCCGGGCCGGCGGGGCAGCGCCAGGTCGAATCTGCGCACCCGCGGCGGCACGTGCGCGGGGTCCAGGCCGCCCAGGCGCTGCGGCAGCCGGATCCTGATCTGTCGTGTGGCGTAGCGCACCGCCGGATAACGGTGGACGAAGGCGCGCATTTGGCCGTGTACCACGGAAGGTCCCCCATTCCTGCCTCGGCTGCGGCCCGCAGGCACTCCGCTACTCAACCGTGGCGACCGCGGCGCGGACGGGTCGGCCGCCCCCCAGCGGCCGACCGGAATCCCCCTGCTTGCGCGCCCGGTGCGTACCCTCGGCGTGCACTCGCGCATACGTGACCGGTTGCACATGAACTTACTCGGAATCGGTGCGGCCCGCAGGGCATTTCATCCAAAGATGGTGTGCGTGCCATGAAAAGTCCGCGTCCGCGCCGGACGGCGAGTCCGCCCCCCGCAAGCCCTTAGACTCGGTCCCCGTGAGTCTGTCAATCGGGATCGTCGGCCTGCCCAACGTCGGCAAGTCCACGCTGTTCAACGCACTGACCAAGAACGAAGCCCTGGCGGCGAACTACCCGTTCGCCACCATTGAGCCCAATGTGGGTGTCGTCGGGGTGCCCGACTCCAGGCTTGCCACGCTGGCCGAGATGCACTCTTCGGCCAAGGTGATCCCGGCTACGGTCGACTTCGTGGATATCGCCGGCATCGTGCGCGGTGCCTCCGAGGGCGAGGGCCTCGGCAACCAGTTCCTGGCCAACATCCGCGAGAGCGATGCGATCTGCCAGGTCATCCGGGTCTTCGAGGACCCCGACGTTACCCACGTCGACGGCGACATCGGGCCTTCGCGCGACATCGAGACCATCAACACCGAGTTGATTCTGGCCGATCTGCAGACCCTGGACAAGGCTCTGCCGCGGTTGGAGAAGGACGCCAAGCGCAACGCCAAGGACAAAACCGCCCAAGAGGTGCTGGCCTCCGCGCAGGAGGCCCGCCGGGTGCTGGACGAAGGCGTCGGACTGTCGGTGGGGGCGGCCCCGGCCGGCATCGACGTGTCGCGGCTGCGCGAGCTGAACCTGCTCACCGTCAAGCCGTTCATCTACGTGTTCAACCTCGACACCGAAGAGCTGTCCGACCCGGCGCTGCGCGCCAAGATGTCGGAGCTGGTCGCGCCGTCCGAAGCGATCTTCCTGGACGCCAAGATCGAGGCCGAACTGGCCGAGCTCGACGAGGACGAAGCGGCCGAGCTGCTGGAGTCCATGGGCCAGACCGAATCCGGCCTGGCCCAGCTCGCCCGGGTCGGGTTCGCCACCCTCGGCCTGCAGACCTACCTCACCGCCGGGCCCAAGGAGGCCCGCGCCTGGACCATCCGCAAGGGCGACACGGCCCCCGAGGCCGCCGGCGCCATCCACAGCGACTTCCAGCGCGGATTCATCAAGGCCGAGGTCGTCTCGTTCACCGACCTCATCGAGGCGGGCTCGCACCAGGCCGCCAAGGCCGCGGGGAAGGTGCGCATGGAGGGCAAGGACTACGTGATGCACGACGGCGACGTGGTGGAATTCCGCTTCAACGTGTAGCGGTCTCGTAGCGCCGGAGCCGCGCGGATCCGGGGCAACGCGCCTCAGCCGTCAGCGTGCTCGCGTGATGCCCGTGCGAGCCTTATCACGAGATCATCCGGGACCGGCTTGCGCGGTGGGAAGGTGACGCCGGTCTTGCTCGCTTTCAGGCCCGCCGCTGCGATCTCTTCGGCATGAGCCGAAATCGCAGGGGCGGGAAAGTACAGCCCGACCTGCTTGCTGAACGCCGCGTAGCTCGCAACGACCGTGCCACCGATCCTGAAGCCCGGCATGCTGTACGCCGTCATCTCCTCTGCATCCGGGAGAGCCCTGCGCAGGAGGTCCCGGAGGTGGTCGAGAACCGGGCGGAACGCCTCCGGCGCAGCGGCGATGTAGGAGTCATGGTCGGCGATGGTCGCCATGTCTCTGCCTTCCTCTCAGGTGTGGAAGCTCTGGCAGCGTCCGGTCGCCGGTCCCCGTAGGTGAGTCCGGGGCAGGCGGACGCGACCGGTGCGGCTGGCCGGGCCCGGGTACGCAGCCGATTCTCCGTGCTGGAGCTCGGTGGTATTCAGGTTCACTGTATAGATTGCCGGATCGGAGCCGATTCCGGAGCGCGCAATGCACCGTGGCCGGGTTCCGCTCCGGCGACGTCCCGGCCATCGTGTGTGCCGGCGGCGCGCACGATGGCCGCGTGATGTGCTGAAGCAGGAACCACTTTCCGGCCGGCGATCTGGTCGTGTCGAGACTGTAGGCTCGCGCCATGCCGGGTTCTGTGCAGTTGATCCGTTCTGAGAAGCTCTCCGATGTCGCCGAGTATGCCTACGCGGCTACCGCGCCGAAGGATGCCCGATTGATCTTCCTGGCGGGATCGTGCCCCTTGGACGAGAACGGCGCGACGGTCGCGGTCGGAGACTACGCCGGACAAGCGGCGGCATGTGTGGAGACCATGACCCATGCGCTGGCGGCTGCCGGCGCCACGCTCGGCGACGTCATCAGTACGCGCGTACTCGTGGCATCGTCCGCGCGGGCCGACCTCGTGTCGGCCTGGGGGGTCGTGCGCGATGCGTTCGGCACCCACGACGTGCCGAGCACGCTGATGGGCGTGACCGTCCTCGGATACGACGACCAACTCGTGGAGGTCGAGGCTGTCGCCGCGGTTGTCGACTGAGGCCGCAGAAGACATTGCTCTGTGCCGGAACGTCGTGGAGTTCCGGTTCAACCTGTGGTCGCGCTAGAGCACGGCCGCTCGATGGAGGCCGAGGCTTGCGGCATCCTTGCGAAGGGCACCCGTCGGCCCCACATCGGCATCGCGCTCCTGTGCGCGGCGCAAGCGGCCGGTGGGGTCGAGGATCTGCCCGTGCCCGAGCGCGCTTCGCTCGCAGCGCTCGCGCTGCGCGCCATGGCACCGCGGAACCGGGCCTGATTCCGCCGTCCCGCCGTCCTTGTCCATGGCGAGCAATCGGCGGAACTGCTTGGCGTGCTCCATGCGGACCGACCGCCGCCACCGCCCGCGGTCGCCCGTGCGGTCGGGTTGGAGTAGCGTCCTGTGGACGCCGAGACGTGCCGGGGGAAACGCTCGCTGCGCATGCGGTCGAGCAAATCGGGGCAGGTGGCGAAACGATGGCGCGGACCTGTGCGGAGACGCGCGCGGTATCGGCGGCACCGCTACCCGGGGACCCGCCAGATGCATCGGCGACTGGGAATCACTCAACAATAGGCAGGTCTTGATGCCGCGCACACGAGTCCACAATCTTTTCGTCTCTTCGGACGGATATGCCGCAGGCGATTACGTGACGTTCGAGAAACCGATCGGCGGAGCCGCGGCACTCTTCAGCAAGTTCGACGGACGCGTCATCCACGGTATTCAAGGCATTGACGGTCCGGTCACCGCGGATCATGCCCTGTTCAGCATGTGGGGCCAGGGCATCGGAGCCGAGATCATGGGGCGCCGCAAATTCGGACCGCAGCAGGGCGACTGGCCGGACGACGGCTGGCAGGGATGGTGGGGAGACGCGCCACCGTTCCGCACCCCTGTCTTCGTGCTGACCCATTATCCCCGCGAAACCCTCGAGTTCGCCAACGGCACCAGCTTCCACTTTGTGGATGCAGCGCCGGAGGAGGCGCTTCGCTTGGCGCAAGGTGCAGCCGGCGGGTTGGATGTGCGGATCGGTGGCGGGCCATCGTCCGTGCGCGCGTTCCTCCAAGCCGACCTCGTCGACTTTCTGCACCTTTCGATCGTCCCGGTCGTGCTAGGCGCCGGTGTCCGTATATGGGACCACCTGGCCGGTTTGGAAGAGCGATTCACCGTTGAATCCATCGGTACCTCCAGCGGCCTGACGCATCAACTGTGGAACAGGAACCGCTGAGCGCGCCGGCAACCTTCGCGAGGCGGCATGAGCGCCGAGGAGCCGCCCTGCTTGCCGGGCCCCGGTGGCGCGCAAGCCGCGCTTCCGGGGCTGCGGCCAACCGGTTTCGACCGACTAAGGGGCCGCGTTGCCGTCGAACGCAAGGATCGCGCTGGTCTCCCGATAGGGCCCCAGCGCGGCATCAACCTGCTCGGCTCCGAGCAGTATGGCGACGTCCTCGTCGCGCGTGAAAGGGCCGGACTGCCGATCCGCATGGCAGATGCCCAGATCGCGGCGATCTGCCGGGTGCACGGGGCCATGTGCGCGACCCGCAACGCGAAGGACTTCGTCGCCACCGGAGTCGAGCTGGTCGACCCTTGGGCTTCCTGACCTCGGGCCCCGATGGGCCTGGGCGGTGACGCCGGCGTTGCACTACGGTTCCAGCCATGGCGCCTAGCTAGGCCGCGGCGGGGGCGGGCGACGCACCGACCCTGCAGAAATACCCAAATATCAAAGCTAAGACGGGCATTGCAGCATGATCATCGCCGGGAACCGCCGGGGTTGAGCGTGCAGCCCGTTGCCCGCAGCGTCACTCGCGCAGGAACGCGACGTCGGAGACCATCTCCAGGTGGGCGCGCATCGCCTCGGCCGCCTCCTTGGGGTCGCCCGCCCGGATCGCCGCGGCGATGCGCTCGTGACCGGCCAGGGACGCCCGCGGTCGCTCGGGCTGGGACAGCGACTCCATCCGTGTCTGCAGGATCATCGGCGAGATCTCGTCCATCATCCGGGCCAGTAGCCCCGACCGCGCGGCCCGGGTGACGGCGGCGTGGAAGCGTTCGTCGCCGGTGGCGCCGCGCTCGCCGGAGACGACCTCGGTGCGCATCGCGGCCAGAGCGGCGTCGATCTCGGCGATGTCGGAATCGCTGCGCCGGACGGCTGCAAGTTCGGCCAATTTGACCTCAAGCGCCTGACGTGCGTCGATGATCTCGGTACGCCGGTTGTCGCGGTCGCGCAGGACCCGCAGCACCTCCTCGTCGGACGGGCTGTAGCGGACCACGGCACCGTCGCCGTGCCGGACCTCGATGATGCCTTGGACCTCCAGCGCCACCAGCGCCTGGCCGAGCGACACCCGGCTGACGCCCAGCGCGGCGGCGAACTCGCGTTCGGAGGGGAGCTTGTCGCCCGGGCCCAACTCCGCCTCGCGGATGTACTCGCACAGCCGCTTGACGAGTTGCTCGTACAGCCGTGGGCGGGCGAGGGGGCGCGGCTGCGGTCTGGACCTCATGTTTTCCTTCGGGAAGCTCCCGGGGACAGGACATCGGCCGTAGGCCTTGACAGAAGGATAACTGACCTATTGGCTAGGCCACTGTTCCAGGTGATTCGCACCACAACCCCCCAAACCACCCGTCCAGTCTCATCAACCCCTTCCCTGATCGGTTCACCGTGTCTCCACAGTTACTGACGATCCTCGTCCTTGTGGCGATGTTCGTGATCGCCACCGCTCTCCCGGTCAACATCGGTGCGCTCGCGTTCGTGGCCGCGTTCCTGGTCGGCACCTTCGCCCTCGCCATGGATACCGACACCATCCTCGCCGGGTTCCCGGCAGACCTGTTCTTGACCCTGGTCGGTGTCACCTACCTGTTCGCCATCGCCAAGAACAACGGCACCATCGACCTGCTGGTGAGAGGGGCGGTGCGGTTGGTCGGCGGGTACGTGATCGCCATCCCGTGGATCATGTTCGCCGTCAGCGCGCTGCTCACCGCGGTGGGCGCGGTCAGCCCGGCCGCAGTCGCCATCATCGCGCCCATCGCACTGGGCTTCGCTGCCAAGTACCGGATCAGCCCGCTGCTCATGGGCATGATGGTGATCCACGGCGCGCAGGGCGGCGGATTCTCTCCGGCGAGCGTCTACGGGGTCACCGTGAACGGCGTCGTCGCCGACAGCGGGCTGACCCTGGCCCCGCTCACGCTGTTCTTCGGCAGCCTGCTGTTCAACCTGGCCATCTCCGCGGTGCTGTTCGTCGTGCTGGGCGGGCACCGGCTGATCGGCGTGCACGCCCGCGACTTCGAGACCGCAACCGTCGGCGCGGGCGCCGGCGGAGACACCGGGACCGGCGGGTCCGCGGCCGCGCCGGCGGGCGGCGACTCCGCCGATTCTCCCGGCCAGGATGAAAAGCAGGCGGCCGCGGGCATCCGGTTCGACCAGATAGCCACGCTCCTCGGGCTCGTCGTCCTGGGCGTGCTCGCGCTGGGATTCGGGATCGACGTGGGCTTCGTCGCCATCACCGTGACGGTGGTCCTCGCGCTGATCTCGCCCAAGGCGCAGAAGGGCGCCATCGGCCAGATCAGCTGGTCCACCGTGCTGCTCATTACCGGGATGCTGACCTTCGTCGGGGTCATGGAGGAGGCCGGCACCATCGACTACGTCGGCAACGCCGCCGCGAGCCTGGCGGCGCCGATGCTGGTTGCGGTGCTGCTCTGCTACATCGGCGGCGTCGTGTCGGCGTTCGCGTCCTCCACGGCGATCCTGGGAGCCACCATCCCGCTGGCGGTGCCGTTCCTGCTCGAAGGCGAGATCGGCGTGGTCGGCGTGATCACCGCGCTCGCCGTCGCCTCGACGATCGTGGACGTCAGCCCGTTCTCCACGAACGGCGCGCTGGTGCTCGCCAATGCCACCGGCATCGATCCGGACCGCTTCTACCGCCAGATCCTCGTCTACAGCGGGATCGTGGTGGTGCTCGGTCCGCTGCTGGCCTGGGCGGTGCTGGTCGTGCCGGGCTGGTTGTGAGGTCCGCACCCGGCGCCGACCGGGCTCCGTAGACCGGCGCCTCACCGGTTCAAGACTGCAAGGCCCGGGGTGTCCGCAGCGGGCACCCCGGGCCTTGACATGCGCCGTATTGGCCTATTGGCTAGTCCACTAGGACACCACTAGGGGAGGCAGCCGTGGCGTACACGAGGGAGAAGGCCCGACGGCTGGGCGCACGCGGCCTGTGCAACGCCGTGCTCGACCAGGGGAGTTTCCGCTCCTGGGACACCGAACCCGTCGACGTGCGCCCCGATCCCGACTACGCCGCCGAACTCGCCGCGGCACGCGAGCGCAGCGGCTGCGACGAGTCCGTGCTCACCGGCGAAGGGCTGCTGCGCGGCCGGCGGGTCGCCGTCATGGCCTGCGAGTTCCGATTCCTGGCCGGCTCGATCGGGGTCGCCGCGGCCGAGCGGTTGGTCGCCGCCGTCGAGCGCGCCACCGCCGCAGGGCTGCCCCTGATCGCCGCGCCCGCATCCGGCGGCACCCGCATGCAGGAGGGCACGCTGGCGTTCCTGTCCATGGTGAAGATCTCCGCGGCGATCGCCGAGCACAAGCGCGCCGGCCTGCCCTACCTCGTCTACCTGCGGCATCCCACCACGGGGGGCGTGCTCGCATCGTGGGGTTCCCAAGGGCACCTGACCATGGCCGAGCCGGGCGCCCTGATCGGATTCCTCGGGCCGCGCGTGTACGAGGCACTGCACGACCGCCCTTTCCCCGAGGGGGTGCAGACGGCCGAGAACCTCGCCGGCCGGGGCGTGATCGACACGGTGCTGGAGCCCGCCGCCATCGCGGAGTTCGCCGACCGGGTGCTCGGCGTCCTGCTCGCCCCGCCGAACGGGCACCCGCCGGAGCCGGACGCGGCGCCGGAGGCCGTCGGCTGTGCTGAGGCCGACACTGCCGACGCCGCGGATCCGGCCGAGGTGCCCGCCTGGGAGTCCATCACCCGTTCCCGCCGCGGCGACCGCCCCGGCGTCCGCGAACTGCTGAGCCGCACCGCCGGGGACGTGGTGGAGATCAACGGCACCGGCGACGGCGAATCCGACCCGGGGCTGCTGCTGGCTCTGGCCCGCTTCGGAGACACCCCCTGCGTCGTGCTCGGCCAGGACCGGCACCGCCAGACCGCCGAACATCCGCTCGGCCCGGCCGCGCTGCGCGAAGCGCGGCGGGGCATGCGCATCGCCCGCGAACTGCGCCTGCCGCTGGCCACCGTCATCGACACGCCGGGCGCCGAACTGTCCCAGGACGCCGAGGAACGCGGCATCGCCGGGCAGATCGCCCGCTGCCTGGCGGAGTTGGTGACACTGGAAACGCCGACTCTGGCCGTGCTGCTCGGCCAGGGCAGCGGCGGCGGAGCGCTCGCCCTGACCCCCGCCGACCGGGTCGTCGCCGCGCAGCACGCCTGGCTCTCGCCGCTGTCGCCCGAGGGAGCCAGCTCCATCGTGCACCGCACCGTGAGCCGCGCCCCCGACCTGGCCGCCCACCAGGGGGTCCGCGCCGCCGACCTGCGGGCGAACGGCGTCGTCGACGTGGTCGTTCCCGAACGCGACGATGCCGCCGACGAACCCGCAGCGTTCTGCCTGCGTCTGGGTGCGGTGCTGAACCGCGAACTCGCGCTGCTGGCCGCCGCCGACCCCGCGACCCGGACCGCCGAGCGGCGGACCCGCTACCGGCGGCTGGGCCTGCCGTAACCGGGCTCGGCGGGGATACCGGGCGGCGGTCGACCGGCCGGCTGCGCTGCAACATGCGCCTGCAGCGGAGCCCGCCGTTGCTGCGCCGGCTCCGGCGGCGTGAACCGGCCGACGGTGAACTCCGCGCCTTGCGGGGGGTGTGTCGGGGCCCGGGCCCCGACACCCGTCACCGCCCCGGGCCTTCACATCTTCGCTTCGCCCTGCCAGAAGTCCCAGGTGTTGCCCCACGGGTCGGTGGTGGAGACGCTGCGCGGACCGTACGGCTTGTCCACCGGAGGGTCGGTCTCGACCCCGGCGGCACGGATCCTGCGGTACATCTCGTCAGCATCGCGCACGCCGATGATCAGGTAGGCGCCGCCGTCGGTGTCCGCGCCGCCCTTGTCGCTGATCGCGATCCGGACGGGCCCGGCCGCGATGTGCCCCTCGTACCACCGGCCGTTTCCGTCCCTGGCCGCTTCGGCGGGGCCGAAACCGAAGACCCGCCTGAGCCAGGCCGCCGCGGCGTCCCCGTCCGGATAGCGCAGGTACGGGGTCACGGTCGAAAACATCCGGTCGTTGCCGTCGTCACTCATGGGATCGATGATCGTGCCTGCGCGGCCGCGCGTCTTGTAGGAAATCGTCGGCGGCAGGCAGCCGGACGTGGAACGGATCCGCGGACGCCGCGCGATGCCAGCGCGTGGGGCTGATTCCGGCGAGGTCGGCGAACTCGTGCACTAGGTGCGCCTGGTCGTAGAAGCCCGCCGCGAGCGCGAGACCGGGCCAGTCCGGCTCTGGTTCGGCCGCCGCCAGGCGCACGGCGGTGTCCAGGCGGAGCAGCCGCTGGCAGCGCTTCGCGGTCAGCCCCGTCGCCGCGCGGAAGCGGCGGTTCAACGTGGATTGGCTCACACCGATTCGGTCGGCCGTTCCGCGCACCGACGCGCCGGCCCGCAGGTGTGCGATAGCGGCACGGCAGCAAGGGTCGGCCGCGGCCCGGCCGCCGACCATGTCCACCAGGGCGGTCTCCAGCCGGTCCAGCGCAGCTTCGCCGGTTGCGCCCGATCCGGCGGCCGCCTGGAGCCGTTCGGCGCCGGAGCCCCACAGGATGTCCAATCCGGTGAGGGGGCCGAGTGCGTGGGCGGGGATCCCGGCAAGCGCGCCGACGGCCTCCGGGCGGATCACCACTCCTGCGGTGCGGCGCTGTTCGCTTCGGTCGAGCACGACCGCACCTGCCGCGATCGGGGAGAGACCCACGGCCCCTGCGGTGGCAGTGCCCGCCGGGCCGCTGCCGCAAGTACGGGTGCTCAGCCGGGGCGCGTCGAGGTTGACCACGAGCTGCGCGGTCGGGGTGGGCAGCTTGGTTTCGATTCCGTACCGGTCCGGTGCTGATACGTACCAGAATCGGTCGACGATCCCCCGCAGCGCGGGCGACCTGGGCGGACGCCCAGCGGTCTCGGTCTCGCTCACACTCGGAATCCTCCCACTGCCACCGGACCGGTCACGGGTGCCGCCGGCCGCGTCCGGCCTTCGCGGGGAACGCGCGTCCGCCACCGGCGCGCAGGCCGTTTCGGACTGCATTTAGGTCTGGCCTGGCGTGACCGGTTACCGGACCTTTTCTATACAGCGCGTAGTATTTCCAGTTCACGGCTTTGTGGTGGTGTCTTATGCGAACCGGATGCGAACAGCAGGTGAAGGCCGGGTCGCCGGCCGCGGCTTCGCAGCTGCTTTCACGATCGCCGCGGTGCGCGGCCACTGCCGAATACCACGGTAAACATGCAGGTGAAAGTACATGCCCGGCGTGTTCGGCGGCTTCTCTAGAGGCGTAAACGCCACAGAAACCTTCCTGGGCAGCGCTACCTTCCTTTCCGGTCCGCCCGCAACCGGCACGTTGACCCTGTCTGTTTCCTGGGTTTTGCTGGTATTGCCCCGGCATGCGCCGAACGTCGTTGATCATGAGTGCTGCCCGGGGCTATACCGTGCGATCGGGCACGAAACACGGAGGAGTATTGGCGGCGGAGATGCGGAACAATGGCGCACCATAGGTGTGGGGTAGACATGGCTTCGACGAAGCCGGCCGTTGGGCTGTGCCTACGACGGGATGGGGAGGCGTGATGGCTCGCAAGCCGACCGCGCGGCGCGGCGGACCCGCTGAGGACTCCGCCGAGGCGGACGGCCTCTACGGGTACGACGAGCCCCAGCGGCGCAGCCGGCGCCCGCGCGCCGGTGCCGGCGGGCGTTGGTGGCTCTGGGTCGGCCGCGCCTTCCTCTGGGCGTTCATCATCGTCGTCATCTTCAACGGCATCTGGCAGCCCCTGCGCGACGGATTGGCCCAGCCCTCGGCCGAAGAGGACCGGCCCACCGCCGAGGAACCCGCCTTCCCCGAGACCTCCGCAGCGGGCTTCGCCGCGCGCTTCGCAGGCGCCTACCTGAATACTTCCGGGATGCAGGGCGAGGAACGCGCCAACGCCATCGCCGCCTTCGTCCCCGAAGGCCGCGCAGCCTCCTTCGCCGCCGAGGGCGCATCCCTTGCCGGCGAGAACATCGGCGTGGTCGGCGTCGACGTCCGCGACGACCACAACGCGGTCGTCACCCTCAGCGCCGATGTCAACGGGTCCGCGATGAGCCTGGACGTTCCCGTCTATGCTGCCGGCGCCGACAACTTCGTGGTCTCGGGGCCGCCGGCCCTGCTCGCCGCGCCGGGACGGGCCGAGCTCCCCGAGCCCGAATCCGCCGAGACCGACACCGCGGCCCGCGACGAACTGCAGCCCCGCCTGCAGAACTTCTTCACCGCCTACGCCGAGGACACCGACTACCTCTCCGAGTTCGTCGAACCCGGTGCCCGCATCGAGCGGCTGCCCGCCGACTCGTTGGAGTTCGACGAGCTTGTGGACATCTCCGTTCCGGTCGGCGGTTCGGGTGACAATGGAGGCCGGAAGGTCACGGCCGAGGTGCAGTGGCTGCCTGCCGGGCAGAACGGGAACGAATCCGCCGAACTCACCCAGAGCTACGAACTCACCGTCGTCAAGGACGGCGAGAACTGGTATGTCCGAGACATCCAAGGAGCCCCGCAGTCGTTCGGCGAGTAACCGCGATAACGACCACCCCCCGCAGGGCCGCAGAGCCGAGGAGACACGCAACCATGCAGCACAGATGTGAGACACGAGGGGACGGCGACTGAAATGCACCCCCTGCTCACGGGTCTCACCCATGCGGCCGTCGAGATCGCGGGACCCCTCGCCCTCGCAGCGACCGAGGACGCCCCGGACACCGCCGGGCTCGCCGAGTTCCTGCGCGGGTTCTTCGGACCCCTGTTCCTGGTGATCGTCTCGATCGTCGCCATCTTCTTCCTGTTCACCAGGGAGATCACCCGGTTCGCCCAGTTCATCATTCTGGCGATCTTCATCGGGATCGTGTTCTACGTGCCGGGGATCATCGAGGTGACCGCGCGGGCCATCGCCCAGGCGATGGGCGTGTCGACCGAGTAGGAGGCCACAGGCGTGGACCTGCCCACGTACACCAACATCTGGCGTATCGAGAAAAAGCTCTACAAGCTGTATGACTTCCGGCTGCCCCAGCCGGTCTCGGTCGTCTACATCGGTGTCGTCGTGGGCGTGGCCTTCGTCTGGGTGCTGCTGCTGCGGCTGCTCGGCGTGCCGTGGCAGATGCCGCTGCACGTCATCTACATCGTGCCGCCGTTCGTCATCGCCTTTCTGGCAACGCGGCCGGTCATGGAGGGCAAGCGGCTCAGCGAACTGATCGTCTCCCAGGCCCGCTACCTCGCCGAAGCCCGGGTCTTCACCCGGTTGCGTCCCGAGTACGAGCCCGGCACGGTCGAGGTCACGGTGCGCGTGTGGCACCGGCACCCGATGGCGGGCCCGCTGCCCGCCATCGCCGACCCCGCCGGTGTGCGCAAACGCGGGCGCACCGGCGGCCAGCGGCGCGCAGCCGAACCCCGGCCCGGCACCGATCCCGAACCCCGCACCGATTCCGAGCCCCGCAGGACCACCGACCAGGCTCCGCCGCTGGCCGACGCGCTGCCGACCGGTCCGGCCGGGCAGCGCCGGACCGATGCGCCCTCCACCGCCGATGAGGCTGCCGGACAGCCGCTGTGGGAGACTGCGCCGGACGTGCCGGTTGAGGCGGACCTGCCGGTCGGGCCGGTTGGGCAGGTCGGGGCGCGGTCCGAGCCCGTGCACCGACACGGCCCGGCTCCGCAGCCCGCACCCGCGGTCGAATCCGCCGACCGGGTCCAGGACCGGCCGGTCCCGCAGCGCGCCGCCGAACCCGCGGCCGAGTATGCGGCCGAACACGTGGCCGGGCACGCGTCTCCGGTCCGGCCCAAGGCCCCGGCCGAGTCCGCACCCGCAACCCGCCCAACCGCCACGCGCGGGGCAGTCCCCGCCCGCCCGGCCGCGGCTGAGCCGCCGCCCGACCCCCGCGGCGAATGGGAGCTCGACTCCGGCCGCGAACGCAGCGCTCCCCGGCGGGGCGTCGGCCTGCGATTCCTCAACTACTTCGGATTCGCACTCGACAAGGGGCGGCCGAACACCGCCGACCCCGCTGCGCAGCGCTCCGCCGCTCCCGCCCCGGGCGGGCGTTCCGGGCGCCGCAGCGGCCCGGATTCCGGACCGATCCCCGGGGCGGCCCGCACGCCGGCCGAGCTCGCCGAGCACCTGGTCGCAAGCGAGAACCGGGCGCTGGACGACCACGGCGCACGCACCCGCGCCGCCGAACCCGATGCCGCCACCCAGCGGCCCGGTGCCGAGGCCTGGAACGGCGTCGGCACCGGTGCCGGTGCGGCCCCACTACCGGAGCACCCGGCCGGGCAGGCCGAGCCGGTCGAGCCGCCCGCAGCGGCCGACCCCGGCGAGGACAGCGCCACCTCCCGCAAGCGCGCCGAGGAGATGATGGCGGCACCGTTGCCGGCCGAGCCGCAACCCGCCGCCGCTGCAGGTGCCCAGGCAGCCGAGGCTGCAGAACACCGCGCCGAACCCGCAGCGGGCACTGCGGCTGCGCAGGGCGAGGCGGCAGAGCCTGCGGCCGCGGCGCCGCAGCCGCAGCCCGCGCAAGCCGCTGCGCAGTCGGCTTCGGCCGCGGGCGGGCCGCAGCGCCGGTTGCGCGGGCGTGTCCAGGGCATGCTGGTCGCCCGCCGCCTGGAACGCGAACGTTCGTCCGAAGACCCCACCGCTCCCGCCGCCCAACCCGGCGCACCCGCCGCAGCCGGCGCTTCCGCGCCCGATCGCGAGTCCGGCGCCGACACGGGCACCGGGGGCGAGCGCGGCCGCGAACGCGTGCGTGCGCGCCCGGCCGAACCCCCCGAGACCGCGCGCGGAACCGGCGACCCCGCCGAGACCGGCCGCCCGTCCCTGCGCGAACGCCGCGCCCAGCGCCGCCCCCACGCGGCTCCGTGGGACCTGCCGGTGCCGCTGGCGGGCGCCGACCCTGACCCCGACCCCGCCGATTCCGGCACCAGCGGCCAACCCGAGCACACCGGGGCCGCGCCGTCCGACCGCGCCGCCGCCGGTTCTCCTGCCCCGGACAATGCGCGCCCCCCGGCCGGCGCGGACGCAGCCGACGAATCCGCACCGGCAACCGCGCCCGGGTCCGCCGATGCCGACACGGCCGCCTCCGGTGTTCCCGGCGCCCCCGGCGACCGGGACACCGGAGACAAACCGGCGCTGCAGCTCGACCACGGCACGGGCGAGCACGCAAGCCTGTCGGAGGTGGTGCGGGTATCCCCGCCGCCGTCAGCGCCCGAGCCCGGCACCGGGCACGCCGACCACGGCGCGCGTGCCGAGCGCACTCAGCGGCGGGACACGCCGTCCGCGGCGGGAGACGGCGGTGCCGGTACCGGCACCGACACCGGGCTGCAGTCCGACGCACCGGAGCCCGTTGCTTCCCCGGCCGACCACGAGCCCGGCCGTTCCGTCGCCCAACCCGCCGCTGCGGGCGGCGACCCCTCGCCGCCCGCAGGCAAGCCGGCGCTGCAGCTCGACCACGGCACCGGCGAGCACGAGAGCATGTCCGGGGTGGTGCGGGTGTTCTCCGCACCGACCGGGGGCGGCAACGGCCAATCCGCAGCAGAGCAACAGGCCGAACCGGTCGACTCCACCGACTCGGCGGCGCCGACCGAATCGGCGGATGTCCGCCACCAGGGCGCCGCGGACACCGACCGGCCCGGCACCGCATCCGGCACCGCCGACAGCTCCGAGCCGCCCGCCGGCGATTCGCAGCAGCGGTCCGCGGACCCAACCGCCGACAGCGCCGGTCCGCTGCATCGGTCCGGCGCAGCCGCACCGGAACACCTTTCGGCAGCGCCCGACCCGCACCCCGCGGGCCACGATGCGGTTCGTCCCCCCGCCGACACCGCCGGGGACGACCCCACCGAGGATCCCGCGACATCGGAGTCCGCCACCGACCGCCGGACCGACGACCGGCTGGAGGTGCTGGACCGCTACCTGAGCCGCACCGACACCCCGCCGCCGCCCGCCCCGCGCTTCGCCGAAGCCGGTGGCGAGGCCCCCCGCCGGCCCGTGGCCTGGTTCACCGACGGCACCGACCCGCAGCAGCCCGGCAACGGCCCCGACCGCCACCCGGGCGCTGAGCCCACAGACCGTACCGGCGAGTGCCGTCCGGCGGAGCCGCCGCGTTCGGGTGCCGACATCGACCGGAGCACCGCCGCCGACGGCTCCGACCCGGGCGGCGGTGCTGCACTGCCCGGGTCGGAGCACGCCGCTCACGACGAGCAGCACGCACCGGCCGAGCAGTTCGAGCGGGAGCAGGCCAGTGCTGCCGGCGGGTCCGCGCACCCGGGCGACTCCGCCGCGCCCGCGGGCCCTTCCGAGCCCGGCCACCGCGCCGACACCCCGCAGCCCGCCGCACCGGCGCCCACCGACTCCGCTCCCGCCGGCGGTCCCGCAGCCCGACCCCGCGCTCCCGGCGAGCCCGGTCCGGTCGTATCCGCCCCCGACGCCCCGCCGGCGCCAGGCGCAGCCCAGGCGGCGCGGGCCGAGATCGCGCCTTCGGTCGTCATGCCCGGAAAGCCGCCACTGGAGCTCGACCACGGAACCGGCGAACACAAGTCGTTCGGCCACGTCGACTCGCCCCAGCGCCGTACGACGGCCGCCGACCTGGAAGCGGCCGAGGCCGCCGCCATCAGGGCGCGCCGCAACCGTGAAACGCGGGCCGAAACACCCGGGCACGGCACCGCCGACACCCCCGCGGCAGCGCCGTCCAACCGCGCGCCGGCCACCGCGGAGACCGCCGACGGTTCCAACAGCGCCGATAGTGCCGAAAGGGGGGGCAACGCCGAACGGGCGGACAGCGCGGACGGCACCACCGGAACCGCCGGCCCCACCGCCACCGCCGAAAACACCGACCGCTCGCACCGGCTCGCCCGCACGATGCGCGCCAACCCCACCGGCGGTTCACCCGCACCGACCGGCCTGCGCGGGAACAACCGGTCCGCCGACACCCCCGCGGCAGACCCGGACCGCCCCGGCACCCCGGCCGGCGCCGGCTCCGACCCCGCCGGCCCCACCGGCGGCGGCCACGCCCCCCGCGAGTCCGAGGCCCGCGCCGACGACGGCGTCTTCAGCCGCGTCGCGCAGAACGCCCGCCGCATCAGCCACCTGTTCGGCCAGACCCCGCCGGGCACCGCGCCCGATCCCGGCTCCGGCTCCGCTGGTAGCGGATCGGCGCCCGCCGCCCCCGAATCGGGCGGGCGTACCACCCGGCCCGACCCGGCCGAATCCGGCGGCGTCCCCGCCGGCGCCGACAAGCCATCACTGCAGCTCGACCACGGAACCGGCGAACAGCAAGGGTTGCGCGAAACCCCCGATAACGGGGCCGCACCCCGGCGCCGGGCGCCCGCAGCCGACCGGCCGGCGGAGTCCGAGTCCGGAGGCACCCGGGGCTGGCGCAGGCTCGCCCGCGTGGTCACCGGCGGCTCCCAGGCGGCCGCAAAGTCCGACCTGCCCGCCGGCGACATCGAGCGGCTGCGCGCGCCGATGCAGGGCTCGCGCAACGTGGTCGTGCTCGGCTGCACCGGGGGAGCCGGCCAGACCGTCACCACCCTCATGCTTGGGCACACCCTCGCCGCCTACCGCGACGAACGCGTCGTCGCGGTCGACGTCAACCCCGGAGCCGCGGGCCTGTCGCGGCGCATCCGCACCGAGACCCCCGAAACCCTGACCTCCCTGCTCGCCAACGCCGAGGCCGTGCACGGCTACGGGGGCATGCGCCGCTACACCTCGCGCGCCGCCACCGGCCTGGAGGTCGTCGCCACCCTCGACGACCCCTACGTGCAGACCCTCGACGACCGCGACTACGCGGGCCTGGCCGGGCTGCTGGAACGCTTCTACGAGCTCACCGTGCTCGACCCCGCGGCGACCGGCGTCGCCCGGGCGCTCCCGGCGGCCGACGGCATGGTGCTGGTGGCACCGGCCAGCGAAGACGCCGCACGCGCCGTCGCCATGACCTTCGAATGGCTGGATGGGCACGGGTACTCGGCGCTGCGCTCCAAAGCGGTCGTGGTCATCAACGGGGTGAGCAAGCGCAGCCTGGCCGACGTCGACGCCGCCGAGCAGGTGGCGCGCGGACGGTGCCGGGCCATCGTCCGGGTGCCGTGGGACGACCACCTGGCGGCGGGCAAGGCCGTCGACGTCGGTGCGCTGCGCGCCACCACCCGCCGCGCACACGCTGCCCTGGGCGGCGTGCTGGTGCACGGGCTGGAGCAGGCAGCGGGCGCGGGACCCCCCGCACCGGGCGGCGCGCAGCAAGGGTCGTCCGAGGCCCGCCGATGACACCGCCCAGCCCCCGGCCGCCTGCGGGCGGCGACCGCCACCAGACCACCAACCACACACTCGGGGAGGCCACGCGATGAACGGAAGCAGAAGCGCCAGCCGCCTCTCGGTCCGCTACTTCGACGACCGTATTCTGCTCAGCGACGCCGAGGCCTGGGCCTACTTCCGGCTGCCCACGGTCTCCTACGAGTTCGCCACCCCCGACGAGCGCGAAGCCCTCGCCACCAACATCACCATCGCCCTGGCGGCGATCCGGATGAACGACGCCGAGGTCCACCTGCGGGTCGCCCACCGCACCTACCCGGCGGCCGACTGGGCCACCCGGCTCGACGCCACCTCCGACTCCGGACCGGGCTGGTTCGACTACCTCGACGAGATGTACCGGCACGTGTGGGCCAAGGACTTCTGGACCAAAGAGGTCTACCTGGGGGTCCGGCTGGGCCAGCGCGGCGGGGTGCGCGGCCAGCTCTCGCAGAGCGTGCTCGCCCAGTTACTGTCCGCCTACAAGCGGAGCGAGCAGGTGCTGGGCATGGAGGACGACGCCACCGACGCCAAGGAGATCGCCCAGTGGCGCGACCAGGCCGAGCGCCTGGGCCGGGCCCTCACGGCCAGCTCCCTGCACGCCCGCCACGCCACCTCCGACGAAGCCGCCTGGCTGGTCCGCCACGCGGTCACCGGCACCATCGAGGAGTCCCGCCGCTCGGCCGCCGGCCGCCGCACCTGGGGCAAGGGCGAAATCGAGCAGCTGGCCGAGGGCGTGATCCACAACGGGCGGTCCATGCTGCGGCTGGAGCAGCCCGTGGGGTCCACCTACGTCGCCTACCTGTCGTTCTCCCGGTTCCCCGACCTGATGCCGTTCCCCGACGGCGAACCGTGGCTGCACTACGCCGACGCGCTGCCGTTCCCGGTCGAGATCTCGCTGCGGATGAAGCTGGTCCCGCCCGCGAAAGCGAGCAAGGACGTCGGCCGCAAGCTCGCCCACGCCCGCGACATGGACGCCCACATCCGCGAGGCCGGCCAGGCCGCCCCGATCGCGCTCGCCGAGCAGATCGATGCCGCGCGCATGCTGGAGCACGGGATCACCAAGGAGCGGCTGCCGTTCGTCTACGGCTGGCACCGGCTGATGGTGTCCGCACCCACCGAGGATCTGCTCGTGCAGCGGGTCGAGGCGGTCGTCGAGCACTACCGCGACATCGGCATCGACGTCGTCAACTCCACCGGCGACCAGCTCTCGCTGTTCTCGGAGACCCTGCCGGGCGACCGCATCCGGTTGAACGCCTACGCCCAACGCCAGCCGCTGCGCACGATCGCCGGAGGCATGCCCACGGCGACCATCGACCTCGGCGACCGCCGAGACTCCTCCGGTTCCGGGTGGATCGGGCCCTACATCGGCGAGACCATCGGGCGGGCGCGCTCAGTGGTGCACTTCGACCCGATGGTGGCGGCGGCGCGCAACCGCCCCACCGCCATCGCCATCACCGGCGAACCCGGCGGCGGCAAGACCACGCTGGCGCTGCTGCTCATCCACCAGCTTGCGCTGCGCGGGGTGACCGTCGCCGCCATCGACCCCAAGGGCGACGCCGAGTCGCTGGTGAAACTGCTGCAGCGGCGCGGGCGCAAGGCGCGCATCATGTCGATGGCCTCGGCCGAGCCGGGGCTGCTCGACCCGTTCGCCTTCGGTGACGACCTCTCGGCCCAGAAGACCATGGCGACCGAGACCTTGCGGCTGCTCCTGCCGCGCATGAGCGAGGAGCGGGAGTCGGCGATGATCCAGGCGGTGGCCGCCGTCGCCAACCAGCCGCGGCCGAGCCTGGCCAAGGTCGTCGTCCACCTGGAGGACTCCGACGACCCGGCGTCGCGGAACCTCGGCGCGGTGCTGCGGTCGATGTCGGAGATGCGGTTGGCGGGACTGTGCTTCGACCCCCAGGGCGACACCCAGATCGACACCGAAGGTTGGACCACGGTGTTCACCCTCGGCGGGCTCACCCTGCCCGACTCCGCCATCCAGCGCGACGACTACTCCTATGAGCAGCGGTTGAGTGTCGCCCTGCTCTACCTGGTGAGCCAGTTCGCCCGGCGGTTGATGAACGGCATCGACCGCCACCTGCCCAAGGCCATCTTCCTCGACGAAGCGTGGGCCGTGACCTCCACCCCGGAGGGCGCCAAGCTGGTGCCCGAGGTGTCGCGGATGGGACGCTCCCGCAACACCGCCCTGATCCTTGTCAGCCAGAACGCCGGCGACCTGCTGAACGAGCAGGTCACCAACTGCCTGTCCAGCGTGTTCGCCTTCCGGTCGAGTGAACGGTACGAGGTCGAGAGCGTCATGTCCCTGCTGGGGGTCGAACCCTCGGAGGACCACCAGGGCATGCTCCGCAATCTCGGCAACGGCGAATGCATCTTCCGCGACCTTGACGGGCGCGCTGGACGTGTCGCGGTGGACCTGGTGTCCGAAGAGCTACTGGAGTGGCTCGACACCAACCCCACGCGGCAGCGGCCCGACACCCCCGAAGACGACGGCGCAGGCACCGGTGCCCTGGTTGGAACGGGCGGCACCGGCGCTACCAGGAGGATGGGGCAGGACCAGTGACCAACACCGCGACGCCGACCACCGCGCCCGGACACGAGGGCGGCCACGGGGACGGCTCCGACACCCCAGAGGACCAGCCGCCGCGCCACCGATGGCGGCGGTGGAGCCGGCGCCGTTCCCGGCACCACCGCCGGAGCTTCCGGCGCAACCTGGCGATGGCCGTGCTGATGCTGGCGTTCTTGATGACGCCGCTCGGCAGCGCCCAGGCCGCCCCGGTCTGCGAGGGCGAGCCGGCCCCGCAGCCGGAGGCAGCGGGCAGCGGAGCGGACGGGCTGCTGGTGCCGCCGCAGGCGGCCGAAACAGCCGCGGCGTCCCCGGATGGCCTGCCACCCGACTCCAGTCTGTACGGCCAGTACGGGACCGCGGGCCAGCAGTGGCACGTGATCCGCGAGTCCTGTGTCGACAAGATGGGCTCGGCGGCGATAGCGACGTTGAGCAATACCGCGTGGAACCTGTCGAAAACCATCAACCAGTCGACGATCACCGTTTATCAGGCGGCACTGTCCAATGAATTGCTGGACAGCTTCAACCGTATCGTCTCCGACATTGTGGTTGAGCTGCGAGAGGGAATATGGCGTCCCCTCCTTCCCACGGTGATCATACTCGGGGCGGTCTGGCTGGGATGGTATGGACTGATTCGGAAGCGTGTCACTCTCACCATTGAAAGTGCGATCTGGATGGTCTTGGCCACCACTCTTGGAATATGGGTGCTGGTCAATCCGATGCAGATACTCGGATATGCCGGTACCATCGTAAATTCGGGAAGTCAGCTAGTAAACAGTTCTATTTCCAGGGTGGCTCCAGCGGGTGCCGCGGCGACCTGTCCGCGCGGTGCCGAAGAGATCCAAAAGGCGGATTGGGAAAGTCAGAATGACTTCGCGATCCGACAGAATTCTCAGATGCTTTGGTCGGGGCTCGTATGCAAGCCCTGGGTCTCCGGGGAATTCGGTTCGGTGGCCGGGTCGCGGACGGCGGAGCGGGAGCATGGGCTGGCGTTGCTGGAGGCCCAAGGCTTCAGTCGCGTTGAGCAGCAGCAGATCATGGACGGCGATGCTGATGCGGCTGAACTTTCTCAAGAGAAGCAGGACCAGTATGAGCAGATAGCTTCCGAGATCGAATCAAATTACCCCCAAATCTACCCTCTGTTTGAAGGTGAGCAGCAAAGTAGCAGGCTGGGGGTTGCGACGCTGGCTTTGTTTGCCGCGGTCTTCGCGGGTGGTCTGATTCTTGCTGGTTCTGTGGCGCTTATTGTATTGAAGATCGGATTCTTGCTGCTGCTGCTGTTCTCTCCTGTTTTCCTCTTGATAGGTATACATCCTGGGTATGGGAGAACGGTGCTGCTGCGCTGGTTCGAAATGATGGTTGGCCTGCTGTTGAAGCAGGTATTTATAGTTCTGCTAATATCCGTCCTTGTCTTGTGCTACGGGATGATTATCGGGTCCGCGCTCGGGTGGGGCCTCCAGATGATCCTGCTTGCTCTGTTCACGCTGGCGTTGTTCATCTACCGCAAGCCGTTCGCGCATCTCTTCCAGTCGGTGAATGCCAACACGTTCACCTCGCGGATGGTCAGCGATGCGGTGTCCAGCAGCGCACTCAGCCGCAGCGCCAACGTCCTGCCGCCGGTGGCCTACATGCGGGCGCAGAAGTGGGGGCTCAAACGCGCGCCTCAGCTGGCCGCAGCAGCGGGCGCCGTATCGGCCGGAGGCCCGCAGGCCGGCGTGGATCAAGCCGAGGCCGCACGCGGCTCGGCGCAACCCGATGCCGGAGACGGCGACGGCGGGCAGAGCCGCGAATCCTCCAGAGCCCGCGGCGCCGCCGGGTACGGCCGGGTCCGCAGCAACTCTGCGCCGCCGCCGCTGAAACTGCGCCAGAACGATGGCGGAGAGCAGGACAAGCCCCAGCAAGGCGCGGCAGCAGCCCCTGCCCGCTCCTCAGCTCAGGCGCCCCGGCTCAGCGAAGCCGCATCCGGCGGGTTGGGCAGCGGCGGAGCGCGTGCCGCCTCCAACGGGGCGGGCAGCATCCCACCACGGCCCTCCGGCGGCTACACAGGTGCCGGCGATACCGGGTGGGCCTCCGTGTTCGGGCGCGGAGGCGGCGGCGACCAGCGCCCGGCCCCGCAGGGAGGCTCCGGTGGCGGAGACGCGCCCGCGGGCGGAACTCCGGGGCGCGCCGATCCCAACACCGGCGACGGCATCTTCCGCGGGCGCTCCGCTACGCCGCCGCAGGGCAACGTCAACCGCGGATCGCGATGGGGCGGCCCCCGCACCAGGCCCGGCGGCCAAGCTCCGCCCCCGCGCCAGCCGCGGCAGGCGCCGCCGGCCGAGTCGCGCGAGGGCGGGAACTGGCTCACCGGCTCCGGCGACAAGAAGAACGACGCTCCGGTCAGCCCTTTCTGGACCGGGGCGGAGTCCCAGCGCCGCCGGGACTCCGGGCGCGACGTCCCGTTCTGGTTGCGGGATGAGGACTGAACGAACCGCGGTTACCGCCCGTACTAGGAACCCCCTCCATGCCTAAATCGCTCAGTGAAGGTCAGCAGCGCCTCCTATTCGGCGGCCTCGTGGTCGTCCTTGTGATCTTTGGTGTCTATCTGAGCCTGGGCGGCTGGGGCGGCGGCGGAAACGAGGACGGGGCGGGCTCCGGGGCATCGGCCGACGGCCAGGGCACCACGGGTGCGGCCGACGCCGTTCCTCCCAGCCCGATCCCCACCACGGCCACCGACGACATGCAAGTGCTGGACTGGTTCCCGTTCAGCGAGGACGAGTTCAAGTCCGCCGCTGCGACGGCGCAGGGTTTCGCCCGGGCCTACGGCACCATCGACTACTCCCAGTCGCCTGAGACCTATTACGCGAGCATGCAGGAGCTGGCCACGGACAGCTATGCGCAGACCTTGGCGGAGAGCTCCGGGGCCGGCGCCCTATGGGAGGAGAAGGCCGGTCAGGAGGCGGTGTCCGAGGGGCGCGCGAACGTGCAGTCCATCCGCATGTTCGGCGACGATTCGATCACGTTCGAGGTAAAAGCGCAGTCGATCACCGAAGGAAGTGCGGGTTCCACCGAGGACCTCGGCGAATACGCAGTCACGGTCGTGAAGGAGGGCGGCGAATGGCGGGTCTACGACTTCCAGCCCGCCGACGCCGGAAACTTCGGTGATGTTCCCGGCTCGCCCGGAGATTCGGCAGGTGACTGAATGATCTCTCTATTCGCCGGATCGCCAAGGTCGGCAGGGAAAGACTCGGAAACAGGGGCGTGCGCCACCTGGTTGGCGGTCGGTGTGGGCGTGCTGGTGGTCGGCACGATCGGTTTGGGGTTTCTGATCGTCCCCATGACTGCGACGACGACGAGCCCGGGCATCATCAACGCCGTCGGAGGCCTGCAGTGCACCTCGGACGGGTCCGCGCAGCAGGCCGAAAGCAGCGGATACGCTGAGGACTCCATTCCAGAGAACTACCTGGAAATCTACCGTTCGGTGGGCGAGGAAAAGGGAATTCCGTGGAACATCCTCGCCGGAGTCGGCCAGGTCGAAAGCAAGCACGGCCGCTGGGACGGGCCGGGCATCACCGAGGGACACAACAGCGCGGGCGCCGCCGGTCCCATGCAGTTCGGCGCTCTTGACGGTTCCGCCGCGGGCAACAGTTGGGGCGGAGAACCGGTCATGGACACCGAAGACCGCCCCGAGGAGGGCTACGGGCAGGACGGGAACGACGACGGAGTGGTGAGCGTCTACGACCCGGCCGATGCGATCCCCGCGGCCGCCGACTACCTCCTTGCGCATGGGGCGGAGGAGGATATGGACCAGGCCATCTACGGCTACAACCACGCCTGGTGGTACGTCGATGACGTGACGCGTTGGGCGGACCAGTACGCGGACGGCAACTTCGACACCAGCGGTTCCATCGAGCAAGCGGTCAACTGCGAGCTCAATACGCAGGGCCAGCCGATCGCCCAGGCGCCGGACGAACTGAGCCAGGCGGTTGTCGACTGGGCCATGGACCAGCGGGGCAAGCCGTACTTGTGGGGCGGCACGGGTCCGTCGGCCTTCGATTGCTCCGGACTGGTGCAAGGCGCCTACAAGGACATCGGTGCCGCCATTCCCCGCACGTCCCAGGAGCAGTGGAGCTTCGGACCGAAAATCCCGGAAGGACAGGAACAGCCAGGCGACCTGGTCTTCTTTGATGTGCAGCAGGGCGACATTCCCGGACCGGGGCACGTTGGGATGGTCATCGGCGACGGACTGATGGTCGAGGCGTGGTGCACCGACTGCGGGCCGATCGCCGTGCGCGAGTATCATGCTCCCGGCCGCGCGGCTGTCATCGGGTTCACACGCCCGCTGGAGCACGAAGATGTGAAGGCCCAGTTGGAAGCCCGGGACCAGTAACGCTGTCGTTCGGCGCACCCCGCCCCCGCCTCAAGAGGATCCAGCATGCCGGAGAGATCGAGTCGGCCCCGCAGAAAGGCGGGGGTACACGGATGGCGCGCCTTCTTTATGGTGTTCGGGTGCGGGACCATGGCGGCTGTCCTCGTGGTAACCATTGTGGTCGGAGTAGTGCGCTTATTCGTGGATGCGGCCACCGGTCCTGCGGCGTCTGCCGAGCAGTCGATGTTCCCGACCCGGGAGCCCCGTGAATCCATGAGCCCTGGAAGCCTGGATCTATGCGCTGTTATGGAGCAAGACGCTCTTCCCACGGGCCTCTACCCGAGGCGTCAGGATGACGGGGGAGTACCCCCGGACTCAGCAACGCTGGATCCTGAACCTGCCTCGGAATTTAGGACAGTGGAGGATGAGTGCTCATGGCTGATATCTCCTGATGGTGTCTCTGATTGGCAGCTCGATCTTTCTTACACCGCTTATATCGAGCCCTATGGGAATACTTCGGTTATAGACCGGGCGAAGCAGTTGGCAAGATCAACTGAGCAGGAGTACGTGTCGAGTATCGGGGAAGAAGTAAAGAGTCCTGGAAAGAACACCTGGGGAGATTCGGCAGCCGTCCTGTACGAACCCGGTGGAGGAGGGTCTGGCGGTGGTGAATACGTCGTCATCATGCGCAAGAAAGGCGTCGTTTGCGAGTTGGAGTTTCGCGCAATGGAGCAAGGCGTCGAAGTGGATGAGACGTCCTTCGAGGTAGAGGCCGACCCGGCACTCACCGCTCTGGCACAAGAAATCCACCACCTGCTCCCTGACTGAGTCCCGGGCCGTATGTCGCCCGCCGGTTATCCACAAGCCGGTGATCGTCCTGGCGCTCAGAGGCGCTGCCCCGCGACGCTTGAAGCATGATCTTTGGGAAGTCATTGCCCTGCCAGGGAGACGACGCCGTTGCCCTGTTCGCGGCGGCTCAATTCGGGTTGGTCGGTCATGCCCAGGCTCGGCGGGCCGGGTTGTCGGCTGAAGATGTTGCCGTGCGTCTGCGCCGCGGGTTGTGGGTGCGGACGCTGCATTGGGGGGTGTTCCGCGTGCTGGGGTACGGCACGCTGGCCTCTCCGCTGAAACGGGCGGTCGTCGCCGCGCAGTTGGCGCTGGCTCCGGGCGCGTTCGCGTGCCGCGAGACCGCGGCGCGCCTGTGGCGGCTCGACGGGTTGCCGCCGTGGGACGGGTGCACGGTGCATATGGGGCTGCGGTGGCGGCCGGGCGGGCCGGGTGGGCGCGGGGCCGGGGCGGTTTCGCCCGCGGTGCGGGTGCATTCGCTGCGCATCGGCGAGGGCGAGGTGGTCCGCCACGCTCCGATCCGGTTGACCGAGGTCGGCAGGACCCTGCGGGACATGTCCGAATGCAGCGGGAAGAACACGCACACCCGCCTGCGCGGGGCGGCGGTGGGCCGCGGGTTGGTCCCCTCCGGCGCAGCGAAGGGGCTTCCGCGCCGCAAGCGCGCCATCTGCCGGAACCGGTGGCTGCCCGCGGCACGCGACAGCGGGGACGGCAGCGCCGGTCCCGCCCGCCCCGGCGAAGACGGCGCAGCAAGCCGGGATCCGGGGCCGAACCGTCCGACCGGAAAACAGGAGTAACAGGGGCTTGGGGCAATCGGCGATCGGTCGGTCGGCTGGCGGCCACCGGCCGACCGGCCGGTCATATCGGCCGGCCGGCTGATCGCCCAACGGTCCAACCGAACCGGCGACCGATCAGCACACCAACCAATCGACCACGGGCCCACCGACCACATCACCCCAATGGCCAAAAGCGCGGGCGTTCCCGCGGAGCACTGGGCAGGCGCACCGCCACGTCGGTCCACTGGCTGCTCAGCAGGTTCCGCAGGGCCGTGGTGGCGGCCGCGGTGGTGGGCGCCGGTTCGCCCGCGATGGCCAGTGCTGCGCCGAGCAGTTCGGTGGAGTCCGGGCGTTCGGCCGGTTGCTTTGCCATCGCGGCCAGCACCAACTGCTCCAGGTCGGCGGGAAGCCGGTCCAGGTCGGGCGCTTCCCGCAGTACCCGGCGGGCGAGTTCCTTGGGGTGCCCGTGCCCGAACGGGTCGTGGGCCGCCGCGGCGAACGCGACCAGGCAGCCCCACAGGAACACGTCGGAGCGGTCGGTGGCGGGCTCTCCCCGATACTGCTCGGGACTGATCCAGCCGGGCGTGCCCACGCGGTCGCGCGGGCCCGCGCCCGGCGCCTCGGTACCCGGCAGGCCGCCCGGGGGCGCGGCGCCCAGGCGTTGCAGGCCGCGGCGGAAGCGGCGCACCCGCATCCAGCGGGTCGCATCTTCGGGTGCGGTGGGGCGGGCGATCCCGAAGTCCAGGATCTTCGGCCCGGACGGTGCGATGACCACGTTGCTGGGCTTGAGGTCGCGGTGCACCACACCCACGGAGTGCACGGCCTTTAGCGCCTCAGCGGCACCTGCGGCCAAGCCGGTGAGCATGCCGCCGCGCAGTGGGCCGTGCCGCTCGACGTGGCGGCGGACAGTGGGACCCGGAACGTACTCGGTCGCCAACCACGGCGGCTCGGCTTCCACATCGGCTTGCACGAAGCGGGCCACGCACGGGCTGTTGACCCGTGCCAGCAGCCGGGCCTCGTAAGCGAACTGCCTGCGGAACTCCGCGGTGGCGGCGCCGTTGGTGCTGTTGACCACCTTGACCGCGAGGTACCCGCGGATGCCCGGAGCGGTGCCGGCATAGACCGTGCCCATACCGCCGGAGCCGATGCGCCCCACCAGTTCGTATCCGCCAACCTCCGCCGGATCGCCGGGAAGCAGCCGGCCCAGCCGACGTATACCCCGGGCCTTCATCGAGCCTCCAGCGCAATCGCAGCGGCACCCGCGCCACCCGCCCGCATCCCGCACCACCAGCCCCGGAAACCGGGGGAGCGGCGATGGACAGTGCGGCGGCAAACGCGCCAGTGCACGGATTCTAGCGCTGGGGTGCTTGGTGCGTTCTGCTCGCGTGTAGGTGGCACCCGATCGCTCCGCCCGCCGCATGCGCGCCCGCGGCGGACAGGGATCAGTGGTCTTGGGAGCTCAGCAACTGCTCCGCGGCACCCAAACGTTCCACGACGTCGCTGCTCAACTGCTTGAACTCCGATCGGCACGTCGCCACGTACTGCTGTGTGCTCCCGATTGCGCCATCCGCAGGCTTCAGGTCGAACATCGGTTTATGAGCATCGTGAGCAAGAGGCATGAGACTGCGGTAGTTGCGGATTGTGGCGATTTCGTGGGGCGTGAGCACCTCTTCGCTCGCCATCCCCTGGACGACGTGTTGCTGGAACTCAGGGGGGATGCGGTCGAGCCACCGCTGGTATGCCTTGACCGGACGATCCAGGCGGACGCCCGGCTGCATGATCACGTAGCCGAGCGGAATCATGTCTCCGCTGGGATGTTCGATTGCCGGTGGCATGTTCGCGAGGATCTGACCGCGCCACGTGGAGCGCCACTCGCGGAACGTCGGTCCGAGGTTGCGCAACCCCTGTAGGGAGAACAGGTCGGCGGCGAGCGGCACCAGCAGAGTGTCCGCCGCCAGCAGAGCCGCCCGGTTGATCGCCCCCAGATTGGGGCCCACGTCGATGATCGCCATATCGGCATCGACCGCGCGCGCAGCGTCCTGCATCAGCCGGAAGAAGGCTGTCGTCGTTCGTACCGCGCCGGGTTTGCCGAGGATCGTATCGGACCATGCCTTCGACAACTGGTCCTCGAACCCGCTGAGTAGCAGATCCCCCGGCGCCAACCACAGATTGTCCGCCATTTCAATGGGCTAGACGGATTTCACGTCGCCGAGGCCCTCAACGATCGGCTGCACGGCTTCCGCCACAGTCGCGGCCGGCGACTGCCCCGAGGGCCCTGCGGATAGCGAACTCCAGTTCCACATATCCTCCAGATGGTCCTCCGGAAGAAAGTAGGAGGTGAGATTCGCCTGCGGGTCGAGGTCGACGGTCAGCACCCGCTTTCCCGACCGGGCCAGCATGTGCGCCAGGTGGTAGGCCAGCATCGTCTTGCCGACACCGCCCTTGTTGTTGAACAAGGCCATGGAGATCACGGGCGAGTCCTCCTCAACAGATCGCCGCCGCCCTTGCCGTTGAGATCGTTGGCGAATGCGCAGATCGCCTTGCGAATCGCGTGGCGGTCCTTCGCCTCACGCTTGAACTCCAAGGCACAGGGATCTCGTGTCCCCAATGTTTCGGCGAGATCATTCTCCATGGGCATCCATTCGCCGGGCCATGCATGTATGCCTACCACCGTAGGCACGTCCAATGGGAAGTGCGCGCCCCGCGCTGTACCGCAGCGCTGCTGCGCGGAGCGCGCGCCGTGGTTATTGCTCGTCGTCGCGGTCGAGCAGGTCGCTGAGGCGGCGCCTGATCTCCATGGCGGTTTCGCGGGCGCGGCCCAGCCAGTAGACGCGGTCCTCGGTCGCCTCGATCAACTCGTCCAGCAGGTCGCGCAGCGCCGTCCGCTCGGCGTCGGTCAGCGCAACCTCGGTCGGCGGAGCCTGGGCGGCGTGCTGTTCGTCGGCGTTCACAATCCCACCCCCGCCAGGGTTCCGGAGGTGGAGGCGACTGGTGCGGTGCGGTTGTCGAGTCGCAGCATCCCCGCGAAAGGGCGGTCTGCGACGCGCATACGGGCGGCGCGCTCAAGCGCGGCGAGCACGTAGGGACGCCCGGCCACAACGCGCTTCGGGCGCGCGGATGGAGGCGTCACTGCAGTCGCGGGAGCAGGTAGGGCGGGTGTATACGGGCGGACTCGCGTCGCCCTGCGGGTTGACGGCGGGGCGGCGGGAACCCGTGCGGGCTCCGGTATCGCCAGGCGGGCTCGCCAGATGCCTAGGCCGCGCAACAAACGGCCGATAAGGTCGTCCACGTCATCATCTCCGCTTCAGATGGTGGCCATGCCCCCGGGCCGTTGCCGCGGTCGCGGGGGTCAGGTTTTTAGTACCTCTTGAAGAGTACTCAAGGATATACCCCTCTGCACAGGGATACAGAGGGATCCATGAAGATCCATGCAGGTGTCTCTTTCTACGTTGAGCAGGTGAGCGATGCAGAAGAGTTGAAGCAGCAGAGCGCCACCCCGCTGTATCGGCAACTGGCCGACATCATCGCGGCGAAGATCGAGTCAGGGGAGATGCAGCCGGACACCCCGATCCCTTCGGAGGTCCGTCTTGCCGAGGAGTACGGCATTGCCCGCCTTACCGCTCGCCGTGCCGTTCGCGACCTGCGGGAGCGGGGGTTTGTTGTGACCGTGATGGGCAAGGGAACATTCGTCGTTGAGAACCGCGGCGTATAGCGCATGGTGCACCCTGTCTGCATGGACTTGCCGACCGGGTACGGGCCCGATACCGAGATCGACCACGACGGGATGGACCCTGTGTGGATGCAACTACGCCGATTCTCGTGGCCCGTATTGAGGCTGGCCGATACGTGCCTGGGCGTCCCATCTCGTCGTTGAATCAGCTCCGCCAAGAATTCGGCGTGGCTCGAGGGACAGCGGTCAAGGCCACGGATTATCTCGTGGAGCAAGGGCTCGTCCGGGCAGTACATGGGCGGGGCGTGTACGTACTTCCGCGGTGACCGCCGCCTGAGCCCGCAGATGTCCTCGCTGGAGTTCGCAGCCGTCCGGCTCTGGAAGCCATACATTGGCCCCGTGAGGGAGCAGAGTGGGACTCCGGAGTTCGATCCGCAAGGTCCGGACCTTGTCTATGCCGCCCTCGCCGACCATGTCGTGGCGCGGGTAGCAGCGGAGGACCTGGTGCCTGGGGCCCGGTTGCCGGCGGAGCGAGATCTGGCTGAGGAGTACGGGGTCGCCTACATGACCGTGCGGCGGGCGATGCAGGTCCTGCGTGAGCGCGGCGTGGTCGTCACCGTTCATGGCAAGGGAACGTTCATCGCTCAGGACGCTCGGCAGAAGATCGAGAAGGACACTGAGTAGCCCGAAAGCCCGTGGTGCCCCGGGCCCAACTGCCCCATCCACCGGACAAGCCGCCGCAAATCAGGTAGCAATAAGGGTGATGTCTGCCGACCCTTCCCCTCTTGCGGACCCGGAGAACGCATCGGGTTCCCCGGCATCCCGCTACCAGCCGTTTGCGCACCTCACCGCGCCCAATGCGGAGCTGTACCGGGCGATCATGGGTGTCTTCGTCGCGGAGAAGGAACGCTTCACCGTCCACCTGCGGCCCGATGATGTGCACCGGCTCCTTGGCGAGGACGTGCACGTCGACTCCGATGATGTGGCCAAGGCGCTCGACCGGCTCGCCGACTGGGGCAACCTGCGGCCCGATCCCGATACCGGGCGGGTCACCGCTGTTGAGGATTTCTACCGGCGCCGCTATATCTACCAGCTCACCCGTGCGGGCGAGGCCGCCGAGGAGGCGCTGGCCGCCTATGACTCCGGGCTGGGGCGGCGCGGGGCGCTGCAGTCCGTGGCGTTGGCCGACATCGCGGCGCGCCTGCGGGAGCTGCTCGCCTGGACCGGGCCCGACGCCGCTGAGTCCGACCCCGCACTGGTGCACCGGGCGCTGCGCGACCTGGCCGGGCGTTTCGGGGAGCTTGCCGACAACGCGCGGGCGTTCATGGGCTCGCTCCAGCGCACCATCGACCTGCACGACGCGGACGTCGAGGCCTTCCTCGCTTACAAGGACCGGCTGATCGACTACCTGGAACGGTTCATCGCCGATCTCATCACCACCGGCTCCGAGATCGCCCGCCGGCTCGCGGAGCTGGAGGAGCGCACCGGCCCCGCCGGTGAACGCGCCATCGACGCCCTGCTGGCCGCCGCCGCCGACCGCGAGGCCGCCGACTCCGCCCCCGGCGATCCGGCCGACCCCGCCACCGCAGACGGCGCCGACGACTCCGCGCGGGCGATGGCGCTGGAGGACTGGAACCGGCGCTGGGAGGGTCTGCGGGGTTGGTTCCTCTCCCGCCCCGGGCACGAACCCCAGGCCAAACTGCTGCGGTCGGCCGCGCGCAGCGCCATCCCGCAGCTGCTGGCGGTCGTCGCCGCGCTCAACGAGCGGCGCTCGGGCCGCTCCGACCGGTCGACCGACTTCCGTGTGCTGGCGCGCTGGTTCGCCCAGGCGCCCGATGACGCGTCGCGGCACCGGTTGTGGCGGGCCGCGTTCGGTCTGCACCCGGCCCGCCACCTCACGATCGACGCCGCGACCCTGGAGGCCCGCGACCAGGCGCCCGAGCCCGCCACCACGCCGTGGGCCGAGGCGCAGCCGGTCCACATCAGCCCGCAACTGCGCCGCACCGGCCAGTACGAGCGGCGCGGCCGGCCCCGCAAGGTCACCGACCGCAGCACCGAGCGCCGCCACCTCGCCGAGCACGCCCGCAAGCAGGCGGCAGAGGTCGCGGCCGCCCGCGCGCGGCTGGACACCGGCGGCACGATCCGGCTCTCCGACATCGGCGAACTCGACCCGGCCGCGTTCCGGCTGTTCCTCGGGCTGCTCGGCGACGCCCTGGCGCACTGGCCGCACGACACCCGCGAGACCGCCACCACCAGCAACGACGGTGGTCTGCGGATCCGGTTGCTGGCGCTGGGTGACGGCCGCACCGCCGAGGTCCGCACCCCTGACGGTGTCTTCCGCGGTCCCGACCACCAGGTGGAGATCACCGACCTTGAAGGCGGGGCGCAAACACCGTGAGCACCGGAAACCGCAGCGGCGAGCAGACTCGCGCCGAGGTCCGCCGGGCGGCCCGGGCGCTGCTGCGCGAACCGCTGCTGCGCGGCGGCGGCCGCACCGCCGACGACTTCCGCCTGGTCCGCCAGCATGCCCGGGAGCTGCGCGACTGGTTCGACCGCAACACCGGTTGGGGGCTGCACGTCGACAGCGAAACCGCCCGGCTGCGCAAGGCCCCCGGCACGCCCGACGACCCTACCCACCCGGCACGCGAGACCGGCGGCGCGAAGCTGCCGTTCACGCGCCGCCGCTACGTGCTGCTGTGCCTGGCCCTGGCGGTGCTGGAGCGCTCCGAAGCGCAGATCGCCCTGGGCCGGCTGGCCGAGCAGGTCGTACTGGAAGCGGCCGACCCCGCTCTGGCCGCCGCCGGTATCTCGTTCACGCTTGAGGAGCGCAGCGAGCGCGCCGACCTGGTCGCCGTGGTCCGGCTGCTCTCGCGGTTGGGCGTCATCACGCTGGTGGCCGGCGACGACGAGGACTACCTGCGCTCCACCGGCGACGCGCTCTACGACGTGCGCCGCCGTGTCCTGGCCGGACTCCTCGCGGGCGGCGTCGGCCCGTCCATGGTCGCGGCCGGCACGACCCCGGAGCGGCTGGCGGCGCTGACCGCCGATCCCGTCCTGGAGTCGATGGACAGCGCCGACCTGCGCAACCGGCGGCTGCGCCACACTCTCACCCGCCGGCTGCTCGACGACCCCGTGCTGTACTACTCCGCACTCACCGACGACGAGAAGGCCTATCTGGCCAGCCAGCGCACCGCGATCACCACGCGCATCGCCGAGCTGACCGGGCTGGTCGCCGAACCGCGGGCCGAGGGCATCGCCATGGTCGACCCCGACGACGACCTCACCGACGTGCGCATGCCCGAGCGGGGCACACACGGCCACGTCACCCTGCTCCTGGCCGAGTACCTGGCCGCCGGGCCGCCGCGCCCGGTCCCGCGCGCCGAGCTGGAAGAGCAGGTGCGCGCCTTCGCCAAACAGGCGGGCGGCCACTGGTCCAAGACCGCCAAGGAGCCCGGCGCCGAACACGACCTGGTGGCGCGTGCCATCGAGAAGCTTGAGGCGCTCTCGCTGGCGCGGACCACGCCCGATTCCGACGGATCCTGGTCCGTCCGCGCCCTGCCCGCCCTGGCCCGGTTCGCGGTCGGTGAGCCGGTCGTGCGCGGCGGCACCCCGGACTCCGCAGCAGCAGAGGAGAGCAGCCGATGAGCGACACCCTCCCCGGTGCCACGCCGCACCCGGCCGCGGCCGGGCCCGCAGCGCCGGAACCGGAGCACGAGCCGGGCGCGGTGGCGGCCGGGCACCTGCCGGCGCCCGCGCGCAGCCGGTGGCAGCCGCTGCGGCTGGGGCTGGTCGACCTGTTCTACTACGAGAACGAGGAGTTCCCGTTCCGCGACGGGCGCCTGCTGCTGCGCGGCAACAACGGCACCGGCAAGTCCAAGGTCCTCGCGCTGTCGCTGCCGTTCCTGCTGGACGGCAACATGACCGCCAGCCGGGTCGAGCCCGACGGCGACCCCAAAAAGCGCATGGAGTGGAACCTGCTGCTCGGCGGCGAGCACGACGCCCCCGAGCGGCTCGGTTACACCTGGATCGAGTTCGGCCGCGTCGACGCCACCGGCACCGCCCACTTCCGGACACTTGGCTGCGGCATCAAGGCGGTGTCCGGAAAGGGGGTCGCCCGGCACTGGTTCTTCGTCACCACCCAGCGCATCGGCGACGGCTCCGCTGCCGGTCTGCGGCTGCTGGACAACACCCGCACCGCGCTCACCCGCGACCGGCTGGCCGAGGCCGTCGGCGAACACGGCCGAGTCTACGACAGCGCCCGCGACTACCGCCGCGCCGTCGACGAAGAGCTTTTCGGGCTCGGCGAGGAGCGCTACCGCGCACTGGTCGACCTGCTCATCCAGCTCCGCCAGCCGCAGCTGTCCAAGCGGCCCGACGAGGCCGCGCTCTCCCGGGCGCTCACCCAGGCGCTGCCGCCGCTGGACGACGCCGTGGTCGCCGACGCGGCCGAGGCGTTCCGCAGCCTCGACGAGGACCGGGCCGAGCTGGACGCCATGAGCGAGGCGCACGGCGCCGCCGAGCGGTTCCTCGGCCACTACCGCGCCTACGCGCGGGTGGCCGCGCTGCGCCGCTCCCGGCCGCCGCGCGACTGCCACGCCGACTACGAGCGGCTGCGCGAGTCACTGCGCGGGGCCCAAACCCGCCAAGAGGCCGCCGAAAACCGGGTCGCCACCGCTGAGGCGGCCCAGCACAGCCAGCGCGAGCGCGAAGCCCGCCTGGGCGCCGAAGAGCGGGCGCTGCGCGAGGGCCCTGAGATGCGCGACGCCCAAGCCCTGGAGCGCGCCGCCGAGGACGCCCGCGGCGCCGAGGAGACACTGCGTGCGCGCCGGGGCGATGCCGAGCGGGCCGCGGGCGACCACACCCGCGCCCGCGTCCGGCTGCAGGCAGCCGAAGACCGCGGCCGCGCCGCCGCCGAGCGGGTCGAGCGGGCGCTGGGGCAGGCGCGCGAAACCGCGGCGGCCGCCGGGATCGGC